>JAOZUO010000003.1 GCA_029938605.1 Deltaproteobacteria bacterium
GCCGCTTGTCCTCGGTGATACCGAAGTCCGTGACATCGGTGATGCCTCGGTGATCGATGCGCGAAGCCACCCGGGCCTCGCGCTTGAATCGTGCCACCACGTCCTTGGACTTGCCGTATCCCCGGTGAAGCACCTTCACCGCCACCCGCTTGCCGATGGCCTCGTGCTCGGCCTCGAAGACCTCGCCCATGCCACCCTCGCCCAGCTTCTTGCCCAGACGATAGCGGCCGCCAAGCAACTCCAGATCTTCACTGTCGTCGGCCGCTGCGCCGGAGTCACCCGCCGCGGACTCCGTTTCGTCCAGAACCGCCGCCTCGGCCAGGAGCGCCTCCAGCTTCTGTCGGCCCCTCACGCGGTCTTCGGCGAACAGGTCCGACAAAAAGGAGCCCACCCGGTGGTTGTCGGTTCCCGGCCAGTTGGTGGACAGAAACCGTCCCAGGGCCGTGCTCAACTCCTCGGCGGACGCGAACCGATCATCGGGCACCGGCGCCAAGGCCTTACACACCAGCTCATCGAGCTTGGGGGGCACCCGCCGGGTAAACTCCCGGGTGGACTGCACCACCGGATTGTTGGCGCGGTCAGTGATATCCTTGGCCTGGTCCCCTCCCGAGGGGAACAGGCGCTTCCCGGTGAGCAGCTCCCACAGGACCACACCCACGGCGAACAGGTCCGTGCGTCCGTCCAGCTCGTCACCGCGAGCCTGCTCGGGGGACATATAGGGCACCTTGCCAAAAACCAGCCCCGGCGAGGTGTGCTCGAGCTTGATGGCGGAGTAGGCCAGACCAAAGTCCATCACCTTGGTCTCACCCGAGTAGGTGGCCATGATGTTGGGCGGGCTGATGTCCCGGTGCACCAGATGCAGCCCCTCGTAGGAGTGGGCGTAGGCCAGGGCGAAGCAGACCTCCTTGAGCAGGTGGATGGCCACGTCCACGGGAAAGGCCCGCCTCACCTCCACGCAACGGTTCCAGATGGACCGTAGGTCCTGACCCTCCACGTACTCCATGGCGATGTAGGCCTCACCGTCCACCTCGCCCACATCAAACACCTGCACGAGGTTGCCGTGGGAGAGGCGCACCATGACCTTGGCCTCGTCCATGAACCGCCCGCAGTACTCCGGCGTGGCCAGGCTCGGCAGCACCACCTTCAGGGCGCACACCTTCTCCATGCCCCGGGCGCCGGAAGCGGCGAGATACACCGCACCCATGCCGCCCTGAGCCAGCTCTTTGAGGAGCTTGTACTTCCCGAATCGCCGGGGAAATGTGGAGTCAGATGTCATGTTCACGGCGCATCCTGAGCGCCGCCTTGAAGATACACCGAAGACGATCTCCGGCCCAATTTTTTACCGCCGTCAGGTCGCCCGTGCCCCAGAGATCGACTATTCTGGTACTTGTCGGTGCACGCACCTGTACGAGAATGATGACATGCCAAACCTCCTGCTAACCTCTCTGGGCACCCGGACAAGCCCCTACAGTATCCCACGGGCGCAGCAGATGGCGCCCGGCTCGGAACCCGACCAGCACATCTCCTGGAGAAACCTCGTCATCGCCGCGAACTACTTCGACCAAGACTCCGAATACGCCCCGGCCCAAGCCCAGGCCCAAGCCCAGGCCCAAGCCCAGGCCCAGGCTCCGGAACGGCACATCACCTTGCGGGGCGCAGAGCCCACATCCCATCCTGAATTCGTAAATATTTACCGATACCTGCTGGCGCGACACTTCACAGTGAGGGTCTTCTCCAGCGGCTGCATGGACCCCGTGCAGCTCGAGGCCCTCGGCGCGGCGCTGGTGCCCCAGAAAAGCCGCTTCGTCATCAACGTCCACCAGGAACAAGACCGCACCGACGTCGAGACCCGAATGCAGGACCGGTTCTTCAAGGCGCTGGGCGCGGCGTCGAGCCTGGCCTTCACGTTGATGGGTCCCGATCCCCACATGGATTTTTTGCTCGACATCATCGACGAGTACCAGCTCCGGCCGAAGATCCGCCTGGGATTGGCCCACCCCATGGCCCCAAGGCCCGGGAACCACCTGTCGCCGAAGCACTACGGCGGCGTCTC
Source organism: Deltaproteobacteria bacterium (assembly GCA_029938605.1). Lineage (GTDB taxonomy): Bacteria > Myxococcota_A > Polyangia > HGW-17 > JAJRWW01 > JAJRWW01. The sequence goes on from JAOZUO010000003.1 coordinate 2,054, forward strand.
CGAGACGATCTCGCGCTTCGCCAGGCGCTGCGACCAACAGGGAGTGATCCTCACGCTGGACTGCGGCTTCACGCTGTGCGACTTCACCGACGAGCAGCTCGGCACGCTGCTGCGGGCCAACGCCAACCTGAATTTTGGCTGCGGCCCCATCATCGACGTGGGGCCGGACCTGAGCACCCGGCCCTGCTTTGCCCTGTCCAACCTCCAACCCCAACCTCTGGAACAGTACCCGACCTTCGAAGCGTTGCGGCGGTTTTTCACCGAGCTCGTCCGGGCCGAAACGCGCAAGCGAGGCTTTTTCGGGGTCTACAAAAAATGTGATCCCTGTCGATACGCAAAGCGTGGCCAGTGCAGTGGAGGCTGCCGATCCTACGCCTTCGAGGAGAGGAGCTGATGGTCATCATCCTCAAGATGACCACTGCCTGCAACGGCACCTGCGTCTACTGCTCGGCCTACAAAGAGAAGCCCCAGCACCTCTCGGTCGAGGTGGCCCGGCGCGTTCTGGGGCTCGCCGCCGAGTACCTGCGCGCCGATCGGCGCGGCCATGTGAACCTCATCCTCCACGGGGGGGAGCCCCTGATCCTGTCGCGTCGATTTTATGCGACCTTCGACAAGCTCATGGACGAGCAACTCGGCGCGCTCCGGCCACGGCTCAACGTGGCCATGCAGTCGAACCTCACGCTGCTGACCCCCGCCAAGGCGGCGGCCCTTGGGCCCGTCCTAACGCGTCCCATCGGCACCTCTTACGACCTCTACCCCGAGGTGCGCTCCATTCGAGGCAACCGGAGCCTCGACGAGCGCTGGTACCGCGCCATGCACGTGGCCCGGGAGGCGAACATCGACACAGGGGTCGTGTACGTGGTGCATCGAAAGGCTGTGCGCGACACGGAAAAGGTGTGGACGTTCTTCCGCAATCACCCCGATATCTCCAGCGTGCGGTTCAACCCACTGTACGCCGAGGGACGGGGCAAGTGCGACGAGGTCGCCGACCTCATCATCACCGCCGAACAGTGGGGCGAATTCCTCATCCGGGGCTGGCGGATGTACGAACTCGACGGGTTCCGGCCCTCCTTCGCGCCCTTCAGCGAGTTCTTCGCCGCGCACATCAGGCGCGAACCCCGGCGCATGTCCTGCGCACACAAGGGGAGGTGCCACGACACGCACCTGGGCATCGATCCCGATGGGTCCATCTACAACTGCGGTCGCTGGTCGGACACCCAAGAGCTCTGCTACGGTACGGTGTTCGACTTGGGCATCGAGGAGATCGAGCAGTCCCCCGTGCGCCGCAAGCTGGGGGAGCGACAAAAAGTGCTGTCCGAGGGTCCGTGCAAGGACTGCCAATGGTGGGCCTACTGTCACGGGGGTTGCCCCAACGACGCCTACCTGGAACACGGCACAGTGGACGCCCCCACCAGGTGGTGCGCCGGAACCCTGGCGTTCTTCGAGCAGTGCCTCCGTCCCCTGGGCGATCCCATTGGCAGGGGGAGCCGCGATAGATGATGCACGTCAACGACTACACCTTGAATGTACCGCTTCCTCTGGCCGTGGCCCGGGGCCAGGCGGCCACCACGGACGGTCACGCCCTGCACCTGCGCGTGGAGGACACCGGCGCGCTGGTCAAGGCGAACGACGCGATCCCCTGGCAGCGCGTCTGGGAGATCACCGGGCCGACCATCGAGGACTTCGCGTTGCTCACGGCGTACCACGACCGGGCCCGATGGAACCTGTGGTGGAAGAGGTTCGACGTGGGGCGACTGCTGGACCTGGCGCCCTCCCTGCGGCGACGCACCGTGACGGTGCTGGTGGCCCCAGATGATCCCGACCTCCACGAAAAGCTGCTGCTGGGAGATTCGCTCTCCCTGCGCATGGCCGTTCCCCTCACCGACCCCGACTCCCAGAACCTCGAAGAATTGAACCGCGTCATCTCCTACGTGCTGATCACCGGCGCCACCCGCCCCGTACACATGGATCCCGTGAGCTCCATGGTGGCCACCGCCATGGGTCACCAGGATCTTACTCTGTGGGACTTCGCCGACGAGAACGTACACCGCAACCTCTTCGTGGACGACGCAGGGCAAGTCAGCCTCTCGGCGCGTCACCTCACGACGCACCCCTACGGCCCCCTGGGCGAGCTCAACCTCGAGGACATGGAGCGCGGGACGTCTTACCAGCGGCTCAGCAGCTACGCCCAGGAGCTGTTCGTGAGCCGGTCCGAATGCGCCACCTGCCGGGCCTACCCCCTATGCGGGGGCTGGCTGCGCTACGTGGATCGCGGCTACGACTGCGAGGTGTGGCACCTGGTGCTCACTGCGTTGCTCGAAGCCGTGGGCGCCACCGAGCGCACCAGGAAGCTGACCCGGCACCGCTGAGCCTTTTGGGGCCCCTTAGGGCAGTGCCCTTAGGGCAGTGCCCTTAGAACTTCACCACCAGCTTCGTGATCATCGAGGTATCCCAGGGAAAGATGTGCGCCGGTGGGCGGCTGTCGTAGGCCACCGTGATGAGCTGTTGTAGGTGCAGGTTCTTGTAGATCTTGAACCTGGCCGATAGGCTCTCTAATAATCGGTAGTCCCTGAAGTTCCGGAACCGGGGCTGGATGTACACCGCGTTGGACAGGACGAACCACTTGGACACCAGAAACCGGAAGCTGACGTAGCTGGTCCAACGGTGGAACTTGGTCTCGGACGGGTGGAGATCATCCACCGCCACGTCCGACAGCTCTTCATACTCGAACATGTACCCCGTCCCCACGTACAGCTCGAACTGCTTGTGAAGAACCGCCGCCACGCGCACCCCGGCCCCCACGAGGGTCCGGACGATGAGGGAGGTGAAGTCGTTGAACTCCACCTGGGCAAACAGCTCCGAGCCCACCCGCCGGTGCCACATGGCCGGCCAGCGCAGATGCGCGAACCCCTTGTTTTCGTAGATTCTGTCGGTGGCCACGGAGTAGTTGAATGAGAGCTGCAAAAAGGGCGTGTGGACTCCCCGGTGGTAGGCGAGCTTGCCCCCCCACGACGTGGAGATGGAGTTGCTGTTCCCGGTCTTCCAGGTCACCCCACCCTTGAGCCAGCCCAGGATCCCCTCCTTGGGGACGACCGGACGCATGGCCTCGGTGTTGATCTGCGCCCCAGCCGACCCGCCGGCGGTCAACGCCCCGAGCACCAGCCCCATTGCCAGCCCCCATTGTGCCATCCGGTGAATCAGGTTCCGCTTGCGAATCATCTCACTACCCATCTTTATTGTCTGGTCCGATTTGCGCCCAAAAAGTGGTGCCAAGGATCGCATAAAAGCCCGGGTCAATCAATCCTCCCACACACCTCCGCACGTCCGCACATCCGTGGCCCGCGCGTCCGTCGCCCGCGCACGGGTGTAGTGATTGGCGTCGTGGTACAGTCGCGCCATGCGCCGAGCGGAGCAGACCCCGGACCACGGGCCTACGGACCGATTGGCTCAGTGGATCGGCGGCGCGGTCTTCTGTGTGACGGCCGGCCTGTGCGTGGCGCTGGCGGCGCCCGCGGCCCACTGGCTGGACTCGGCGGAGTTCGCCGCGGCCGCCTGGGAGCTAGGCAACGCCCACCCACCAGGGCACCCACTGGCGGTCCTGTTGGGCAAGGCAGCGACCCTGGTGCCCCTGGGATCCATCGCCTTCCGGGTGAACTGCGCCTCCGGAGTCGCCCTGGGAGTGGCCGCGGTGCTGCTGCTGTTCACAATCCACCGCATGGCGGACCACGCCTGGACCTGGTTGCGGCCCGAGACCAAGGCCGAGACCAAAGCCGAGACCAAAGCCGAGACCAAACCTCTGCCTCTGCCGGCTTGGATCTCCTGGACCGTGGCGACCGCCGGCGCCCTGAGCTTCGCGCTGGGCTACGCGACGCTCTTTCAAGGCGTGCGAGCGGAGGTCTACGGGCTGAACCTGGCCATCAATCTGGGGATCGTGCACCTGACGGTGCGCTACCTCACCCGGCCCCGGACCCGGGATCTGGTGGCGGCGGGCCTGGTCACGGGCCTCGGACTGTGCAACCACCACCTGCTCACGCTGGCGGTACTGCCCGCGGGCCTGGCGGCGGTAGCCCTGGTGCGCCAGGTGCCATGGAGGAGGCGTCTAGCTCAGGTGGGCTTCGCCGCCGGGGCGGCCGTGCTGGGTCTGGTGGTGCTGGTCCAGCTCCCCGTGCGGTCCACGCGCGCGCCCCTGATCAACTGGGGCGCCCCACACACCGCCCAGAGATTCGCCTGGACCGTATCCGCCAAGCTCTTTTCCCGAACGGCCGAGCGATCCGTGAAGCATAAGCCCACCAGCCGGGTGGCGGCGCTGGCGGCTTTCACCGCCGAGAGCCTGAGCCCGGGCATTGTCCTGGCAGGTCTGGCGGGGCTGATCCTGCTGGCCTGGCGTCGACGACTCCACCCACTAGCGGTCCTGGTCGGCCTGGCGATCCTGGGCAACAGTGGCGCCGCAGTGATCGCGGGGTTCGAGCCCGACAACCCCGACTCCCTGGGCTACGTGCTGTTGCTGCTGGCGCTGATGTCCGCGCTGGCGGCGACGGCCATTACGGTGGGTCTGGCCTATCTGCGTCTACGCCCCGGGCTGGGCGGCGGATCAGCGGCGCTGACGGCGATGCTGGTGATCTGGCCTCTCTTATCGCTTTCGGACGGTCCGAGCCGGGCAGATCTGCGCCAGGCCTACGGCGCCGAGGAGACCGCCTGGTTCCTACTCGACACCCCGCCCCCCCGAGGGCTGCTGCTCACGAGCTACTACCAGACCGGCTTTGGCGTGTGGGCGGCCCGGCTCCTTTCCGGGGCCCGACCGGACGTGGATCACGTACACCGCAGCTACCTGAGCCAGCCCGGATACGTGGCGAACCTGGTGCGACGAAACGGGCGCCTGCGAAGGATCATCGACGGGCTGAAACGCCCCGGCGACCTGAGCTATGCGCGTCTGCAACAGACCGCCCCCCGACGCGTGGTGCTGTTCGAGTTCGATGACGACACCTACGGCGAGGCCATGATCCGGCACAGCGTGCCCCTGGGTCCGCTCTGCCGTGTGGTCCCCACCCAGGAAAGGTCCCCCGCGGCCACCAATGCGCCGAGCGCGCCGGATCGCCTGCGAACCTCAAAACGTCAGTGGCGTCGACTCGAGGCGCGGCTCTCCACCACTGCCCCCGATCCCATGACCCGCATGGTCCTTTTGTGGGCCTACTTCCTGCGCGCCCGCTACCACCTGCGCCGCAACGATTGTCAGGCCGCCCGATGGAGCTGGGACAAGGCCCGGACGCTGGGCAACCCACGAGACCCGGCGCTGGTGAAGATCGGGCGAACCTGCGGGTTTTAGTTCCACGACCCGAAAGTCTGTTCAGATCAGGGCTGAAATACCAGCAGGGTCTGGTTGGTCAGCTCGATGGGGCGAACCTGCCGGACCACGTGGACGCCGCCGGCAAATCGCGCCTCCACCTGGACACACCGAGACGGCAGCAACCCGCCGAAGTGCAGCACCGGGGAGTCCTGGCCGCCATTGCCCCGGCCGCCATTGACCTCCCGGGCCGCCAGGATCGTCTGGCTGGCACAGTCGCGCAGCACCACCAGCGAGCCCAGCGCCGTGCGGTTACAATCCACCCCGTTGCCAAACAGCAGCACCTTGAGATACCGGGGATTCTGGAATCTCCCCGCAGCCATGGAGCTGTTGAGCGGGTTGATGAACAGCAGGTGATTGCCATTGCGGCTGGCGATGAACAGATCCAGGTCGCCGTCGTTGTCCACATCCGCGACCAGGGCGGAGTCCGGACTGAACCCCGTCGGATTCACCAGAACGTGCTCAGTGGTGTAGGTCTCGAAATCGGGGATGGAGTCGGCGTCCAGGTCCCCCCGGTTGAGAAAAATCGTAAGCGCGATTCGGTCAACGCCCGGCAGGGTGTACACGACCAGGTCTAACCGGCCGTCGAGGTCCAGATCTCCCCAGGCGGCTCCGTCGTATGCCAAAGGCAGATCCACGCCGGCGGCCACGGCCACATCCGTAAACAGCCCGCTTTGCGCGTCGAACCGCAGCAGCGCATTGGCCGTGGGAGTCACCGCTCCCTGGGACACGAAGAGATCGAACCGACCGTCGTTGTCAAAGTCACCAAAGGTCATCGCCCGCTTGCCCGGGTTCACGAACCCCGCCGATGCGGTGGTGGTGACATCGTCGAACACCGCGCCGGCGTTGGCGAGCAGGAATCCGGGCCCCACGTCGTCAGCCACCGCCACGTCCACCTCTCCGTTGGCGTCGAAGTCGCTCACGACGATCCAGCTCCCGTTGTGGAGGGTGTCGTCGAGGGTGTTCACCCCGACGCCGTTCCCCACGGCGGTGAAGGGCTGTCCCGGGCCACCCCCAGCCAACAGCTCGTTGCGACCACCGTCGTTCAAAAAGAGATCCAGCCACCCGTCCCGGTCGTAATCGAGCCACGCCACACCCTCAGGACCACCCGGGTTGTAGGGGATCAGCCCCGCGGTCCGGGTGAAGGAGACCGAGCCGTTTGGAATCAACTCGTTCCGGTAGAGCCGCAGCTCGGTCGATGCGTAGCGTACCAGGGCCACATCCTGATCGCCGTCATTGTCAAAATCGCCCCACACCGCGCCCCGATCGCCAACGAGCCCGGTCGAGAGAAGCGCCGTGAAAAAACCGTGCCCGTCATTGAGATAGAGCTGGTTGACGCAGTTGATGTACAGGTCCGGCGCCACGTCCCCGGCGACGAGATCCGGAGCCCGAACCAGGGCGAAGCTCGCCGCGGCGCTGTCTGTGCAGCCTACGCTCGCCACCGTGTTCGCCAACCGGGTGGCCGACTCCTCGGTGTAGGCCACGACCCCGCCTCCGTCCACCACCTCCACCACCAACGCGCCGGTGAAGCGATCCACAAAATGGTGGGCTTGGTTCCAGGCCGCGTCCGTAGCCTGAAAGTCGAGCTGATTGCTGCCCGGGCCCAGGGGAATCACCGCCTCGAAGTACCCCTGGGCGTCTGCCACGGCCACCGCCGTGGCCCCCAGGGTCCCGTTGCCCACGACCAGCTCCGCCGCGGGCTCACTCAGGCCCGACACCTGCTGCCAGGTCGAATCCACGGGTACGGGCGTCACCACCGGGTCCACCTGCAGGGAAATGGCGGTGTCCTTGCGTGCGTTGTGGGAGACCTCCGGCGATCGCACTGCGCCGGCAGACTCCACCACCGCGACGAGAATCAGCGGGCCGTCCGAGAAGGAAAACAGGTCCACTTCGAAGACCACGATGCCCGCTCCCTGGGGGGCGACCAGGGGCGCCGGCTCGACGACGTCACCCCCACCCTCCACCCTCAGGTACACCTGGTGGAATGACCGGGAGGTGGGCCCCAGGGTCACGACCACTTCCACGGCCGTGACCGTGGCCGCGTTTACGGTCTGGACGGGATTCAGCCCGGGTTGCTCCCGGATAGACACCCCAAGGGGCGGATCCGGATCCCCCGGGGCCGCATCACCGACCGCATCAACACCTCCGCCGTCCCCCAGCGTCGCGTCCACCAGGGCGTCGGCCTCAGACGAAGCCGGCAGACCGGAAATATCGAACACACAGGCCGACAACACCAGCGCCAAGAAGGGAACCAGGGTCCGGCATATACGGATTAACCGTTGCGCTCTGTGAATGGTCATAAGGATCTCTTCCCCTTTTTTATCGCAAACTAGCGTCCGATTGTCGAGATTCTGAGGCTGGGAAAAGTCACGAAATTGCCCGGGCGGCTGCGATTTGGTACAATTTCTTTCCACTGAGGGATTAGGGTTCGGGGCGTCGTACAGGCGCCTCACCACTGGAGGTTCCCGTGTCTTCGGCCAAGCTATTGGACGTTTCCCAGACCAACTCTTCGCTCCTGATGCCCATGGTGTCGGCGCGTAAGGTGTCGCTTTTCCGTAGGGAAATCAAGGAGTGGATCTCCCCGCCGGCCTTCGAGATCCTCATCGGCGCGGCCGAGGTGATCGCCGAGGGCTCCTTCGACACCACTGAAAACGACAACCCCCTGTTTCTGGGCAGCATCCTGATCAAGGTGGATCTCTCCGCCTGCTCCTCGTACATACAAGACCCCCTGGACGCGGCGGCGGCCAAGCGATTGACCCAGATGATCCTGTCGGATCAGATCGCCCGGGAGGTGCTGACCGAGCTGGCCCTGCGAGAGGCTGAGCGGTCCGCCGGCTGCGCACTCTTCGAGCTGCAGACCGAAATAGACGCAAGTCATAAGGGCAACGAGCTGAGCATATGCATCGAGCTCGAGGGGCTGGTTAGACCACGGTAGCGACCATGGAAGAGACCTTCACCGTCAAAGACATCTCCCGGCTCTTCGGACTGTCCGAGAGCCGCATCCGGTACTGGGCCCAGACGGGGTTCATCGGCCCATCCATCCGACGGGGCAACCGGCGCTATTACAACTTCAGCGACCTCATCGGCATCAAGGTGGCCCGGGATCTGCTCGAGTCCGGGATGTCGCTGCAGCGCGTCCGCAAGAACCTGGGCTCCCTGCGGTCCCTGCTGCCGGACGTGGATCGGCCCCTGTCCCGGCTGCGCGTGCAGTCCGACGGCGAGCGCATGTGGGTGCACTCCGAGGATACCAGCTTCGACGTGACCTCCGGGCAGATGATGCTCGAGCTGTCCACCGGAGAGCTGCAAGACGACGTGGTACGCATCCTGGACCTGGCGCGCCCGCCCCACCATCGCGTGGCGCCAAAGCAAAGCGAGGAAAAACCAGGCGCCGAGCCACACCCCCACCGCACGGCCTACCGCTGGTTCCTCACGGGCCTGTCCAACCACGATGATCACGAGACCCTCGACGCGGCCATGGACGCCTACCGCCGAGCCCTGGAGTTGGACCCGTCCCTGGCGGCGGCCCACACCAACCTGGGCATCGCCTGCTTCGACAAAGGCGAGATCGACCAAGCCCGCACCCACTTCGAGCGCGCCCTGTCGCTGGATCCCGATCAGCCCGAGGCCCGCTACAACATGGCCAACCTCTATGAGCAGGAGTCCCAGCTAGACCTGGCAATCGCTGAGTTCCGCCGGGTGGTGGCCAGCCGACCGGAGTTCGCCGACGCCCACTTCAACCTCGCCATCGCCCTGGAGAAGGTGGGCAGCCGCATCCAGGCCGCGGATCACTTTCGCCACTACCTCTCTTTGTCCGGCGAGAAAGACACGGTCTGGAGCCGCCTGGCCCGGGGCCACCTCGACTACCTGACTCCACCCGAGGATCCAAACGAGACCGAGGAGCCCGACGAGACCGCCAAGGCCCAAAGCAGCCGACCGGACATCCAACCCCGCGTCTAAGGCGACTGGCGGTAACCTCCGCCCTGAGACCAGCTCAGCTACTTCGCGATGAACTGCTCATCGAGCCGGCCCTGGTTGAAGGCGCGCTCGAGATCTCGCACCAGCATGGAGAAGCGCCGCTCCTCATCGACTGAGGCAAAGTCCAGCCGAATGCCCATGGCCTTGCCGGCCTCGTCCTCCACATGACGCACCACGGTGCCCTGGAGCTTCATGGCGGCCAGGTCCAGCGGCATCATGATGACGAGAGCCACCGAGGTCGTTTTGGGCAACATCTCCGCTGCCGCCAGGAGCACGCCTGACTCGGTGACATTGCGCGTGAAGTTCATACGCCGTGCCGAGGAGGTCTTGTAGGTCACCCGCAACCGCACGGGCAACCGCGGGGAGGCGCGCTTGTCCAGTAGCCCCCCCCGGGCAAAGCCCCGCACGTACCCGATCTTCGAGGTTTCGGAATTGAGGAGCCGCACCCCAACCCCCGGGCGAAGTCGCTGCTGTCCCTTGTTCGCCGGGCGCCGCCAGATGACGATCCCGTTTAAGAAAAACTGCGGTCCATTCAGGAAGGTGAGCTTGATCCGCACCTGGGTACCCACGGAGGTCGGATCGCTGGTGGGGACAAAGAGCACATCCTCATCTCCGGTGGAGCTGTAGTACCCCTCCCACTGCCGGGGCTCCGTTATGGTCAAGGAGATGTTGTGCATCGTCTCCGCGAATCGTTCTGGGCCATCTTCCGAATACCTAAATGGTACGGATCGCCCGCCAAAATTGCAAACACATCCAAAGCACCTGGTTTCACTTGCCGGTTTTGCCGGATTTATTCAGCGGACGGTGCTTGATCACGCCCTTGAGTCCTGGGGTCATAAGTACTTTTCCGCTGGTGGTGACCAGCAGCGCGTCCACCTTGTCAAACTGCATGAGCACTTCAAGCCCTTTTTTCGGCCCGAGCACGAAAATCCCCGTGGCCAACGCATCGGCCAGGGTGGCCTGGGGCGCCACCACGGTGACCGAGGCCAGCCCCGATGCCGGACGTCCCGTGCGAGGATCCAGGATGTGATGATAACGCTTGCCGGCCTTGACGAAGAACCGCTCGTAGTTTCCCGACGTCACCACCGCCTTGGACTGCACGGGCAGGGTGGCGAAGTAGGTGCTGGGCCGGTTGGGGTCCTTGATGCCCACCCGCCAGGGCCGATCCGGATGACGCCCGGACACGTATAAGTCCCCGCCACCGTCCACGATGAAAGCCGTCTGCCCCTGGGCCCGAAGCACGCTGACCACCGAGTCCACCGCGTAGCCCTTGGCGATGGCCCCGAGCCCTATGGCCATACCCGGCCGACCGAGCCGCACGGCGACCTTGTCGTAGTCCAGCACGATGTGCTTGCTGCCCACCAGCTTCAGAGCCTTCCGGAGCTGGATCGGACCCGGAACCCGTGCGGGCTGCCCCTTGCGGGCGGGCCCATAGAGCTTGGCCAGGGGCGCGTAGGTGATATCGAAAGCGCCCGACAGCCTACGGCTGAGCTTGGTGGACCGGAGGATCAGGTTGAAGACCTCCTGGGTCACTTTCACCGCCCGGGTGGGTCGGACCGTGGCCGCGGCGTTGATGCGGCTGATGAGCGACTCGGCCTGGTAGCTCGACAGCAGCGACTCCAGACGCACCACCTCGGCGAAGGCCGCGCGCACGGCCTCCACGGCCCGTCGGCGGCTCTCGTCCAGATTCAGACGGCCGGCCTTGGTCTTGGGATCGCCTCGCAGGGCGATGACCACCCGAAACAGCGTCCCCATGTACGACCGGGTCTCGGCGTAGAGGCGGGGATCCGTGGCCTGGTTGGCGCCGCGCCGCGTGGCCGGATCCGCTCCGGCGGGCAGAGTCTTCTCCTCGGCCGGGGGCTTGCGCCCCAGCCGTTTGCAGCCCGACAGGCCCAATCCCAGGCCGAGCACCAAGCCAACCGCCAGAGAAACAACGCCAACTCGGCAAAAAACAGGTCTAATCATTACCTTAGGTTGGTAGCACCCGGTCCGAGCCACTGTCCAGATATTTACCCCGCCAGCGAAAATGGCGGCGGGGTGCTACAATAAGGGGGAAAGAGTCGGGGTCGTGGCCGGCCTGTGACTTGAGGGGTTCCCTAAGGTACACCATGCGTCGTGTCGTGACTTTTTTCGGACGGCTGTTGCTCATCTCGCTCATCATGGGCGTGGCAGGGGGGTACTACGTCGCGAACCGATACTTCAACGACGACGCGCTGGCCAAGCGACTGACCCAGAATTTCAACCGCACCCACCGGGGGCGCATCGAGATCGGGTCCATCCACTGGCGATCCAAGGCCCTGTTGCAGCTATTGCGCAACGGCTACGATGAGGTGGTGATCACCGACCTGCGGATCTATGACTCCCGGGGTCACCTGGCCCTGCACGTACCCCGGGCCGTAGGGAGCATCAAGCTCTGGGACATCATCTTGCAGGGGGACTTCTTCCTCGAGGAGCTACGTTTCGACCAGGCCACCATCCGCCTGGAGCGCTACCTGCGCCCGGACGGTCCCACCCGCCAGGGAGAGGCGTACGAGATCGGCCTGGTGGGTGCCTTTGAGACCACAAAGAAGGCCGAGCAGAAGCTGAAGGCCGAACAGAAGAAACAGGAGGCCACCGGTCGCAGCAGCTTCATGGTGGTCAAGCGATTCGACCTCAAGGGCATTACCCTCATCACGGACTTCGGTGATGTGGGTCTGAGGCTCGACGACGTCAGCCTGGCCGGCGGACTGCACTACGCCTCGGCCGCGAACAAAAAGCCGGCCCGGCTGTACTACGATCTGCGCCCGGCCGCCCGGGGAGGCACCCTGCGCTACGGCGAGCAGCTCTTCGATATCAGCCGGCTGAAGGTGCGACGGCTGTCGGCCACCCGGGACCACCCGGATCGGGTGACCATGGACGCCACCGTGGGCGTGGACCTGGCCACACTCACCGTCCGAGGCGGGCTGCTGGGGCTCGGTCAAAAAGAATCCGGGCCCAACAAAAACGCCGCCCACACCATACCCACGGTGGCCCTTCAAGCCACGGCCGCACGCTTCGGCGGGCTGCTTGCCAAGCTGAGCGGCCGCCAGGTGGTGGACCAGTCCAGCCGACTGGAGGCCTCCCTGCAAGGCCCCATCACCGATCCCGTGGGCGTCGTGCGCGTCTCGGGGTTGGGCCTTCGCCACGGCAAGCTGGAGACCAAGGGACTTATGCTCGCGGCCCGATACGAGAGCGGCGTGCTGCTGTTGGATCAAATGGTGGCGAAGCTGATGGGGGGAACACTCAACGCCCGCGCCCGCCTGGTGCTTGGCTCGGGGCAGTGGCGCGCCACCCTCGCGGCCAAGGGGCTGAACACCACCGGGGCCCTGGCCGCGGATCAGCAGGAGAGCCTCGGGGGTACAGTCAACGGCTGGCTGGACGCGTCGGGCCAGGTCGACGATCCGGCCCGGGGCTGGACGCGGTTCGACGTAGGCCTCGACCGTCACGCAAAGGAGGGCCCCCTGCCCCGTCGCCTACGGTTGAAGGGTGAGCTGCACGCCTCGAAACAGCGGCTGGACATCCGGCGACTCTCCTTCAGCTCGGCGGTGCTCACCGCCCGGGCGAAGGGCCGCTTCTGGCCCCAGAGGCTCACCATGGACCTGGCCCTCAAGGCAGAGGCCAAGCGACTGCGGGGGGTGCTGCTCAAGCTGGGCCAGTCGCCCCTGCTGGCGGCCCTGAGCCTAGCCGGTCGGGCCAAGGGGAGCGTGTACAACCCGCGGTTCGTGGGCTCGGCCCAAGTCTACGGGGTACGCAGCGACCCCGTACGCCTGCGCCGTATCACCGCGAGCGTGGGCCTGGCCAACGGCACATTCTCAGCCAGAGACGTCAAGACCCGCCTCTACGGCGGAACGGTCTCGGCCTGGGCGAAGGTGGCGCTGTATGACCGCGACGTGCGTAAAATGTATCGGAACCAGCACCTCAAGGCGGGGGGACAGTTCGCGGGGCTCAACACCGTTGGACCCACGGGGGGCGCCCTGCGAGCGCTGTTCGGCGGGCGCTTCAACGTCAACGGGCCCCTGGGTTATTTGCGGGGCGGGCTCACCGCCCGGTCGCGCTCCCTGTGGGCGGCGAACCAACGCTACCGAAACGCCCAGCTCGCCGTGCGATTCCGCCCGGGCCAGGTGACCATCGACAAGGGTCTCCTGTACCGCAATCCCAAGCAGTTTTTGAGCGTGAAGGGAAAGATCTCCACCCGGGGCTCCATCGCCCTCAAGGTCACACTCCGTCGGCTGCCCCTGTCCCTCGTCCCCGCCCTGGCAGGACCCAACCCACCTGTGTCGGGCGTGGTGGACACCGAGGCGCTCGTCATTAAGGGCACCACCGCCGCGCCGGTGCTCGAGGGCACCGTGCGGCTGCTGCACGCTGCCATCCGGGGGGTGGACGCTGGAAGCGGCACCATCGGACTCGCTCCCAATGAGGCCGGGGACCAGACAAAGGTCTCCGGCTCAATTCTTTCCTTTTTGAGCTTCGTGGGGAGTCGCAGCCGCCTCTCGATGGGGACCCCCCCGGCGGCGGAGCTGAAGTTCGACTTCCACGACATTCCCCTCGAGACCTATCTACCCGAGCTGGCCCGAGCGGGAGACATCCAGGGCACGGTGAGCGGCACCCTGGCGGTGACGGTGGGAAGCCCCGGGGGCGTGCAGAAAGCGCGGCTGGTGATCCGCAAGCTGCACGCCACCTTGAACAGGCCCCCCAACCCCCTTGACGACCAAATCCCCCTTCCGGCCATCGTCAAGAACTGGGGCGACATCGTGTTGACCTACGACGGGGAGCGCCTCACCGTGCGACGCTTCGTCCTCACGGGCAGAGAGGAACGCCACCGCCTGGCCCTGGCCGGCAGCGTGGGGCCCAAGTCCGTGGACCTGCAGGTGCGGGGTCGCATGGACCTGTTGCCCCTGGAGATGCTCGCCGGGGACTCGCTCACACGACTGCGGGGCAACGCGGCCATTAACGTCTTCGTCAAGGGCAGCCTGGACAATCCACGGATCTACGGCGCCATCTATCCGGCCAGTGTCACCCTGCGCACCCCGAGCCTGGAAGACGACCTCACGGTACGGGGCGGATCGGTGGTGGTCTCGAACAAGGGCCTAGATCTGCGCGGGATACGCATCATCCTGGCCGACGACGAGGCCGAGCTCAACGGCCTGGTTCACCTTACAAACTGGAAGCCCGGCAAGATCGCCCTCACCCTGCTCGGAGACCTGTCCCCTCAGGGGCTGGGGATCCTGGCCGCCGAGTGGGTACAACGTCCCAGGGGCCAGTCCTCGCGCATCGACCTGCGCGTGGGCGGTACCGTAAATAACCCCCACATCAACGGCGTCATGGCCCTGGGCCGGATGCAGATGGGGCTCCGAGGCCATGGCAAAGAGCTCGCCATCCGCTCGGGCCGCGTCGACTTCACCAAGGGAAATGTCCGACTGTCGAACGTGCGGGGAACGGTGGACGACGGCCACTTCGAGCTCAACGGTGACGTGGCCTTGCTGGGCTTTACCATGAACGGGTTGGACCTGAAGTTCGTGGGCGAGTCCATCCCGCACCGCTCCGGGGGCAGCTACGAGGTGGAGCTCAACGTGAACGTGCGGCTCACGGGCCGCGGAGACTACCTCAAGTGCCGGGCGCGAAAGGGGGCCTTGGCCGTCGAGCGCCGCAAGCGGGGTTGGGCCGATCGGTTCTCAGGATCCCAACGCCGCCGCAAGGTTCACACCCTGCACGTGGCGGGCGACTCCAAGCAGTGCTACACCCTGGCCGGCACGGTAGACGTGGTGGAGGGGAAGTACATCCGCAAGTTCAGCATCAACCCCGTGCAGCGCATCCTCTCGCCGAGCCGGGTGGATGAATCGGCGGCAAGCGACGGCGAGGAGAATGAATTTCTCCGCAACATGAAGCTGAACCTCACCGTGACCATGGGCTCGCTGCGCGTCAAAAACAACCTCGCCGACATGGGCCTCGAGGGCGATCTCACGGTCAGCGGTTTTTACACCAACTACCGTATCGGCGGTACGGTGCTGTTCAAAGAGGGCTCCTTCACCATCCCGTTTTTGAGGGGCCGCTACAGCAACCTCGCCGGCTCAGTAAACTTCGACCGGGGCCGCCCCGAAGGGTTCGACGAGCCCTACGTGTCGCTCCAGGGCACCACCACCTACACAGACCGCTCCGAGACCGAGCACGAGATCAACCTCTCGGTCACCGGCTACCTGAGCCGCCTGGTGCCAAACTGGTCCACCAACACCGGCCTCACCAGCTCCCAGACCCTGGTCCTGCTGGCCACGGGCCGCACCCCGGATCAGCTCCGCAAGGGCCGCTCGGCCTCCATCCCGAACCTCGCCCCGCTCATCGCCGACTACCTCCCGGTGGACCTGCAGCTCGACCTGTCCTCGGACTCGGTGCAGGTCTTTGTCGAAAAGCGCCTCGGCCGCTTCTTCAAGCTCCGGGGAGAGGTGGAGATGGGCTACTCCGGCAGCCAGCGCCAGGAGGGCAAGCTCATCTTCCGGGTCACCGACGGTCTGTCCACCCAGGTCCGCGCCAAGCGCCGGGAACAGGGCCAGGACGTAACCGTGGAGGACGACACCCTGTCGGGCCGCGTGGAGGTCCGCTACAAGATCCGCCTCCGCACCTCCCTGCGCCGCTCTCTGGGGCTATAGCTCGTCCACAAATACCCTAGCGGTGATAGCTTCCCACGGTCACTGTCTCCAGTCGCTGACAGAAATCCAAGCTTCCCTGATTACGCGATGGCCACTGGGGCACTGTCAAGGGAAAGCCCGGCCCGCCACCAGGAGCGATGGAGTGTTACGGCTCCTCCACCAGACCCAATCTATGATTTTCCATCTGGTGCTTGACGACCAACGAGCTGACCTTGAATCTCTTGGCGATGACATCCGCCTGCTCGCAGGAGATCGAGCCGAACACCTCTTCGGACAAAGCCTTCGCAGGGCACAGAAGCTCGGCAGCGAACGCTCGAGACGCTCGTTGATAACGCGTGGAAGCGCCGGTAACTAGTCGTGGGCCGTCAAACAACGCACCGGAAACTGAAAAAAAAGCGGCCCTTGCGAGGCGAAAACGCTCGGAGGCTTCGGCCTTCTTTGACGGAAGGACAACCACTGGACGGCCGTCATCAGGACTTAGTCCGACAAGGGCATCCAGATGAGTTTTCGTAGCGCTGGGCGCCGAGATCCGGACAGTCTCGGTCCAGCCCAAACTTGAGACCAACAGGTCCTTCAGGTTATCAATCACTCCGTGACCAGGATCCTCCAGCAGCTTCGCTCGCGTGGCTCTGGCCAACCGATAGCCGGTCTCATGGGCTGTCGTTTTCCAATCTGGCGGGAGCCCGAAGGCATGCATCTCAACGGCACCCTTGGATGCAATTCGCTCGACGCTCTCCTGAATCCAGTCGAGATCAGAAATCAACTCGGACACCCGGGTACCTTGCAACAGATCATCTCGCAGCACCGAGTCGATTCCGTCCATCCGTTCAATGGCTTCGATGATGCTCTCGGTGGATTCATCTGGATCGTAAGGATCGAGCCCTAGAGTTGCCAGACTCTGGCACAAGGGGCGTTCATCGATTTCTGACTGGCCTATCGCTGCCCAGCTCTCGCGCAGTCTCTCGGTATCGACATCACGCAGCCTGCTGTCGTTGAGCCGCGCTACAACCGCATTCACGAACACCGCCAGACTGTCCTTGAATGAAGCCAGCGACAATCGCTGCATGCCGCGTCCAATGAATCGAACACGACATGGTTGATTGCACGTCGGATCTGGCTCCCAATTAATCACCATCTCATCGCCATCGCGAACCATCGTCAGATCTGGCAGAGCACCGCCCTCCCTGGCGGCCAGAAGGTTGTGGCGTTGCACCCAATCGAGCATCCAGGGTGCAGCGTCCCTGCCTCCTACAAACGCTGGGACAACTGCTGGCTCATTGAGCAAATTCCACCAATGCTCCACGACCCACTCTGCCAGCGGGAACAGCGAACCGTAGATGCCAGTGCGACGGCTGTTAGATCTGTCGTCGACCACCTCGGTGGCAACCTGATCATTAACGCGGATCTCAAGGCGCGCCCACGTCGCCTTCAAAACCTCGTCGGCGACCCCGGGAGCATCGTGCCATTCAAAGTCGAGACGCATGTTCATGACCAGTCCAGCCGTTGGAGCTCATCCCTGGGATACTCCACCGGTTCCAAACGATAGCCCTTGTAGGTTCCCATTGGGCCTCTGATATGACGTGCCTCGTATAGAGCATGGTTGATCCACGTCCACACATACCTGGGAAAGCCATCCTCGAACACTGCGCTCACGCAGCGGCGCCGTATACCTTCCCGGAGGGCCTCGGTGTTTCTGTCCACATCCCTGGTCATCTCAGGTTCGCAAGGGGTTGCATCGGACCGCAGGTTACCCTGAGCAGAAACAGAGCTCGGATGATCCTTGTGCTCAGCACTTCCCACGTAGATCGCCATCTCGGCAACCACTTCTGGAGTAGATTCGGAATCCGGCCACTGCCCAATCTTGTGGCGTTTGGTTCTCTTGAAACGGGTACGCATCGTTGCAACCTTCGAGGAAAGTTTAGCGCTCAATCCTATTCTGAACAAGTTCACTTTCGTACGAGTCGTCTGATCGTAGATGCTTTTACAGCGTTTCTCATCTCCAGTCCTCCATGTTGCCAACAATGACAGAAAATCGCTAGGCGATGATCGCCAAGCGTAGGTTGCATTTCCGATTTGCTCCACTTTGAAAACTCAACACTCAACGAAATCAGTCCGAGCGAGGAGCAAAACCCTAACGTGAGTTGACAACACGGATACTGAGAATTCTTAATACTCGGAGAGTCGTACTTCGTTTGTTCAATAACCCCCAAAAAAACCCGCCCCGGAAAACCGGGGCGGGTGGGTGAGCTAGCGATCAGCTCTTGTGACCGTCGGCTTCGAGACTACTCGTACTCGAGGGTCACGGGCACTGCAGAGACCACGCGGAGGCCGAGGCTGAGCAGGTCGTCCTCGCCGTCGCCGTCCACGTCCACATCCGGGGCCAGGGCCGAGTTCAACAGGGCGTTGCACTTGAGCTCGGTGGCGGTGATGACCGGCGGATCCGCCAGGTCGTCGCACTCACCTTCGCCCGCCACGATGGTCTCGCAGCCGGCCACGTCGTCAAGCACTACGCAGTTGCCGTCGAACAGGTCTGCGATGGTGTCGGCGGTGGAGCCACCCTCGGCCACCAGGTCGTTGATGAAGTCGGCCAGGAACTCGATGAGGCCGCCGGAGCCGTAGATCTCTTCTTCGGAGAGACCGCCGCCGATCATGACATCAGTCATGAGGCTCGAGGTCACCGAGCTGGTGTCGTAGTGCGGGTTGTCAGGATCGGTCACGGTGCGGATCTGCGCGTTGGACAGGGTCACCTCCAGCAGTCCGATCTCGGGCAGCGGGAAGGCGAGGGTGATGTCGCTCGGGGAGGTCTCCAGTCCGGGGCCGCCGTCCCAGTCGCCGCACAGGTACAGGTTCGTCGGAGAGGTCGAGGGGATGAGGACCGAATCGTTGCCCTCGAACATGGGCGTGGCGTCGTAGATGTCCGCCTGAAGGACCTGCACGGCCACGATGCCGTCGCTGTTGCCGCTCTCGACCACCCGGGTGGCCAGCAGGAGGCTGCCTTCGGTGATCTCGCCGTTGAGGGACTCGTTTAAGTCTCCGTCCATGCCGTTGGACACCAGGAGCTGGATGATCTGGCCGAGCTTGTTGTCGACGTCGCCGTCGCCATCGATGTCCACGCCGTTGTCACCGGCCTCCTGGGAGGTGGTGGGCATGAACATCTCGCTGACGACAAAGTCGTGGCTGGCGCCGGTCATGTTGGGCATGTCACACTGGGTGCAGCAGTCGTCGCAGCAGTTGGCGACGTTCTCGCCCGGATCACAAAACCCGTCGTAGTTGCAGGGATCCTCTGCGCAATCGGCGGGACAGCTGGTTTCGGTCTCGCTGCCATTGCATACACCATCACCACAGGAGCCCGGAGTATCATCGTCACTACAGGCCGCCGTGCCGAGGGCAAAGACGCCGGCCAGCAGGGCTATAAATAAAAACGTACGATTGCGATTCATCTCTTCTCGCTCCTTCATGTTGCGGTTGGCTTGGTCTGTTATTTGGGAAACGCCCTGAACCTCTTGGGCGCCTTTGATTCGATCCCATACTATAGTGTTAACGATATGCTCTATGACCCACAGCATACAACAGAAAAGTACCCCACACGACTCAATTTTCGGGCAGGGCACCAGATTGAGGTACTATGCCGACGCGCGAAGGAACGCGCCGGTGGTCTGGGAAGATGATCGCTTTGTTTGGGATTCTGCTACTGATCTTCGGCGTCTGGGCCTGTGTCTGGGGCGTATGGGCCTGCTTCAACCGGCCCCGGCCCCACGACCTGCTCGGGGGTCTCACGGCCTTTTGCGGGATCACCGCCCTGGGCTTTGCCGCGGCATTGATCCTCCAACCGGGGTTTTTGGGGTAAGATCTGCGGGGCTGTTTTCAGCGTTTGCGCAGACGTCTGCGAGCGCGTTTGCGGGTGTGAGGACGGGGGAAACGGATGCGGTATAGCGCCTGGCGGGCGCGGAGCTGGCGGAGGATGGTCCGAGGCATGGTGGGTAGCTCGGGCACGCGATCCCGCTTGAGGAAGGGCTTGAGCCGGTCGCGGAGGCGCGCCACCACCTGGGGTTTGTGCTGCGCGATGTTCCACCGCTCGTCGGGATCCTTGTCCAAGTCATACAGCTCGGCGGGTACCTGACGTATTTTGCCGCTCTTGACGATGCCCTGGGCCCGGTGAGCGCGCAGGATGAGCTTGTACCGACCGCTGCGCAGGGCCGTGACCCAACGGCCCAGGGCATAAACGTCCCGGGGCTTGGTCGGCAGCCCCTTGGCCGAGCGGAGGCCCGTGGCGTGGCTCTGGCCCACGGCGCCGGGCAGGCTGGGCAGGCCCATGAGCTCTAAGACCGTGGGCACCAGGTCCACGTGCTGGTAGCTCTGCTCGATGCGTCGGCCGGGGCTCAAGGCCGGGCCCTGGATCACCACCGGGATGTGCAGCACCTGCTCGTACAGCGACGCCGAGTGACTGTAGCAGGAGCGATAATTGAGCCGTGGAATGAAGAAGCAGTGCTGCCGGCTGATGACCTCGCCGTGGTCCGAGGTGATGACCACGTAGGTGTTATCGGTGAGGCCGTGCTTCTTGAGGGACGCCAGGATCCGCCCCACGTGATCGTCTAAGTTGATCACCTCGGCGCGGTACCGCTCCATCATGTCCAGCCGGCGGTATTGGCCCGAGCGCCGGCCGATCTTACGCTTTTTGAGCCCCATGATCGCCCGCATGCGCCGGCGAGCGGTGGCCGGGGGCTTATACGGCGAATGCGCCGACTCATAGAGCACGTACAAAAAGAACCGGTGACGCTTGTGCGCCGCCAGGAATCGTTCCACGCCGGCGGTGATGGTGGGGTTATCCCGCCGCTTGGGACCCTGGTCGAAAAGGATGTGAGCGAAGGAGCTCAGGCCGTGGTCGTGGCCCACCCGCTCGTGGGGCAGCATGAAGAAGTTGTTGACCAGCCCGCGCGTCACGTAGCCCTGGCCCGCCAGGTGCGAAAAGAGAGTGGGCACCTTGCCGTGCTGAAGGTACCAGCGATCCACCCGGTTGGCGCGAAAGACCCTGGGGGTAGACCCAGCCATGTACGGGTAGCGAGAGGAGAACAGCGCCATGAGGGACGGGCGCGTCCAGGCGGCGTTGGTGAAGGCGTTCACGAAGAGGGCTCCCCGCTTGGCCACACCATCGAGATTCGGCGTATGGGTGCGGGGACCCACATAGCAGGAGAGGGCGTCGTGGCGCACGGTGTCTAACACCACCACGATGAGGTTGGGGCGTGATCGGGGCGCCTCACTCTGCAACACGGGTCGACCCACCGCCACGGCGCCCACGTGCTGGGTCTCGGGGCCGCGTTTGCGCACGGAGAAACGCAGCGTCACGATCTGACCGGCGTAGGGTGACAAGTCGAACCGCACCGGGAACCACCGACCGGCCTGGAGCGCTCCCAGGTGGTGCTCGAGAAGCTTTTTGGTGGCGCCCTTGGGACCGGTTATCCGAAGCGTCACCGCCAAGGGGCGCACCCCCATGCGCCCGGCCACCAGGCCCAGGTCAAACTTGAGCACGGCCCGGCTCCCCACTCGCACTCGCACCTGGGCCTCCATCCCGCCAAAGAGCAGCAGGGATCGGTTGGACTCGTAGATCCCCCGACTCCAGGGCCACTTCGCGGGCTTGCCCAGCCGCACACGTGGCTTGCCCTTGCGATCCCACCGCCGGGGCTTCAGAAGGTCGGATTGCAGGGCAACCCACTGGCTCTCTTTGTCGTATCGGAAGGTGATCAGCCTCTCCAGGGGAGCGAGCTCCGGCGGCAGGCGGCTGTGACGATAGCCGCTCATGCGCCAATGCCGGGCCTTGACCAGTCCCACCAGCCGTCCCAGGCGCTTCAAGGATGGCGCCTTGATGGACCACCGCTCGTCGAGCAGGGGGCGGGTGACGATCTGCGACGCCGAAGATCGCCCACGTTGCCGAGGGGTCCCAGCGGACCTCGCGCGCCCCGACGCACCACCACCGGTCCCGGTCGACACCGTGGTGGACGGCTTGTCAGCCCCCGACCGACGCGCCGGATCGCGACTACCGGAGCAGGCGCTCCCCCAACCGAACACGGTGACCATGCACAGCGATAGTCCGAAGGCTAGCGCAGCTCGAACTCCTTGCAAAAGACCACCTCTCTGTCGGCCTCTTCGGCGCCGGCGTGGGGTAGGCGATGGTCCACGGTGGGCCACTTGTGCGCACACGCCTGACGGCCGACGTCGAAGTTTCCGCAGTCCGCGCAGCTATACCGCAGGTCGAACTGCTCCGCCTGGCGGGAAAACGTCGGATTCCATTCGAGTCGCATGGGAGTACTGTACCGCTCCCGCTAGGGCTCGGGCTTCGCCAAGGGCTTGCGCTTGGACTTGCGCTTTTCACCGTCGGGGGGCGCCACCTTGGCCAGGGTCTTGCGCAGATCCCCAATGAGGTTCTTGTACGCGAGGCTCTTCTCGGCGCAGGTGAGCTTGCGATCTCTCGAACGCTTCTTGACGATCTTGACCTGGTCCCGCAGGTCCTTCCACTTGTGCAGCTTGAGGAACTTCAACCGGTCGGCGCGCTTGCGTGGGGCGGCCTTCCGGATGGTCCGCACGGCCTTCTTGGCCCACTTAAACTTACGCCGGCGCACCTTCTTACACGAGTTTCGCCTCTTTCCGAGCACCGTCCGAAGCGCCATGAGCGCGCTGATGGATCCTTCAAAGTCCCGCTTCTTCACAGCCGCGACCACCGGCTCGAAGGCCGCCTCGATCTTGGGTAGGGCGGGCAGATCCATGGGCCGCACTCCGACCTTGAAAAGCGCGGCCAGGGCGATCTTGGAAAGGCGGGCAAAGTTCTTCGCCGCAGCCTGGCGGGTCAGTTCCTCGAGGCTCGGGCCTGACACCACGGGAGGGGACACGGGGCGTGGGCGGGAACGCTCTACGGAGTCTTGATGCCGAACCACCTGACGCATGGGCGGCGTCGTGGCCGCTGGGGCAGCGGTTCCGGGTCGGATCCGGGCGTCATTCGAGGCTCCCTTTTGCCCAGCCACAAGATCCGGCAGCGCGAAGTACCCCACGGCGGAGCCGCCGCCGAGGCCCAGAATCAGCAGAATGACGGCCACGGCCCAACCTGGACCGCGCCCCTTGGGCGGAGGCAAAGGAACGTGGTCTTGGGCGGGGGTCGAAGACCGCTGCACCGCGGGGTGCCCGTCCAGGGTGTCTGAAACACCGAGGTCGGCTGCCGCGGGTTTGGGGCTTCCATCACCGGCACCGGGGGGCTCAACGGGCTTCGCCGAGCCATCGTCGATCAGCGTCGCCGCCATGGCCGGAGCGGCTTTGTCCGCCAGGACCTCCCGCTTGATGCGCTCGGCCTCCTCGGGCCCGATCACCGGCATGGCCATGGTCTTGCCCGTGCCATCGTCTTCGCTGCCGGCAGGGCCGCCGGCAGAGATGTCGCCGCTCAGCATGACCATGGGCGCGCCCACCACGGTGTCGTCACCGTCGTCGAAGGTTTTGGTTTCTATGGTCCCCCCGATGGCCGATTCCGGACGCGGGGGCGCAGCCTCGGTGAGCAGCCCCTGGGCCAGCTCGGTCTCGGACTGCTGCTCCGCCGGGAACAGTAGCTTGAGGAAAGCCGCCACCGTGTCGCGGCTAATGCGCGGATTCAGGGTGGCCAGGATCTGCGCGAGGTCGTCCCGGAGCCCCTCGGCATGGGGGTACCGATCGTTTGGATCCGGCGCCAGGGCCCGCGACACCACCCGATCCAGTTCCGGAGGCACATCGTCCCGCAGATCCCCCGGCAGCTTGTCGGGGGGGAGCCGCACCTGGGCGGCGAGCTGCTCGAAAACCTCGCCCTCCCGCAGCCGCCTGCCCGAGAGCAGCTCAAAGAGCACCGACCCCACCGAGTAGATGTCCGCCCGGTGGTCCAGCGGCTCGCAGAGGCACTGCTCCGGCGCCATGTAGGCCACCTTGCCGATGACCACGCCGGTCTCGGTCTTGCCCTGGGCGGTGGCGTGCTTGGCCAGGCCGAAATCGATGAGCTTAACCAGCCCTTCGTAGGAGACCAGAACGTTGGTGGGGGACACGTCCCGATGGATGAGGCCGACGTCACCGTTGGGCAGCTTCACCCGGTGGGCGTAGCCCAAGGCGTCTGCGAGGTCACGCGCGATGAAGACCGCTACCTCCACGGGGATCTGCAGACCGTCCTCCCGGGCGCGATCGATGATGCGCCGGCAGTCCTTGCCGATAACGAACTCCATGGCCATGTAAAAGCTGTCTTCGGCCTTGCCCACGTCGTAGACCGTCGCCAAATTCGCGTGGCTGAGCTGCGCCGCCAGGCGGGCCTCGGATAAGAAGCGGTCCACGTAGGACTTCTCCGCGGCGAGCTCGGGCCGCAGCCGCTTGAGGGCGCAGACCTTGGTGAGCCCGGGCAGGGTCTCGCTGGAAGCCAGGTGCAGCTCGCCCATGCCCCCGCGGGCGATGGAGCGCAGAAGCTTGTACCGACCGAACTGCCGATGCACCGACGCCACCGTGGACACCTCCCGGGGATCCCCATGGATGGCGCGGTTCAGTGCCTCAGAGAAGTCCTTGGTGTCGCTGAAGCGACGGTTGGGGTCCGGGTCCAGGGCCTGGGCCAGAACCCGGTCCAAGGCCATGGTGACGAGGCCGTCGGTGCGCACCCGGGAGGCACGGCGTGAGGGCTGGGTCACACGGCTGAGGGGATCCCCCACCGCCTTGTCCCAGGGTAGCTTCCCGGTGACCGCCTCGAAGAGCACCGCGGCCAGGGCGAACTGATCCACCCGATGGTCCACGGGGGTTCCGGGCTGCAATAGCTCGGGGGCGGCGTAGTCCGCCGGCACCCCGCTGACCAGCGCCTGCGATTGCGAGCCCTTCTCCATGCCCTTCATGAGCTGCCCCAGCCCGAAGCCCAGGAGCTTCACCGCCGGCGTGCCTGTGGCCAGGTCCACCATCACGTAGTGGGGTGCCAGCTCCATGTGCAGGATGCCACGCTGGTGGGCGTCTCCCAGACCCGCAAGCCCCTGCATGCCGATGGCCACCACCTCCTCGGGAGTGAGCGGGCCGTCCTCGACGAGGATGCGGCGCAGGTCGCGCCCCTCGGCGAGCTCCATGGCCAGGTACACATAGCCTCGATCATCTAGCCCGAAGTCGGAGATCTTCGCGCAGTTGGGGTGGTCCAGCTGGGTGGCCACCCGAGCGACCCGCTGGAACCGAGCCACGTTCTTCTCGCCCGGATCCGTGCTCGCTCGGGCCACCTTGAGGGCCACGTGCTTGTGGATAAGCACATGCTCGGCTTCGTATACATCGGCTCGGCCGGTAGCGTCCAGCCGCGCCCGAATCCGGAACCGACCGCCAATGATCTCATCACTCAGCGGCGTAGCCCGACGATCGCTGCTCATTATAGGTACCCCTTGGGATCAGCCCCCAGATAATAGACGATCTCTCCAAAGCCCGCCAAACTTTGTTGCAGACCGTGACCCCCAAGAGCAAAAACTGGCAAATCCAGGTATTTAATAGGGAGTAAGAAGGACCCTTGCCAGATGAGCGCGGTTCCGTATGATGGTACACCTCGGTTTGACTCAATCGCCCGATACCGTCGAAAGATCATGAAGAACGCCAAAACAGAACGTCCTCCCACCCGCCGCGAGCGGGAACGCGCACGTCACCGGCAGGAAATCCTGGACGCGTCGTGTCAGGTGTTTTCTGAAAAAGGTTTCAAAAGCACCACCATCGCTGACATTTCCAAGCGCAGCGAGTTCTCCATCGCCTCCATCTACAAGCACTTCGAAAGCAAGGAGGACATCTACCACTCCCTCATCGAAGACACCCTCGAGATGGCTTACAGCGAGCTGGAGAAGTCCACTCAGGGCGTGGACAGCCCCCTCCAGCAGATCCACAACGGCATGGACGCGATCCTGGATCTGTTTACGGACAACCGGGCCTTCCTGGAGTTCTTCATCGCCGAGTACCGGCCCAGCGCCGATCTGGAGGACAAGCCCCTGGCGCGCAAGTCCATGGACTCCTACCGTCGCTTCCTGGAGTTCTTCGCCGAGCGTTTCGCCCTGGCCATCGAGGCCAAGGAGGTCGCCGATTTCCCGCCCACCTACCTCGCCATCGGCCTGCTGGGCAACATCTTCACCATGACGTCCTACTGGATCTACTTCGACGCCCTGGACCTCGCCAAGGCCGAACGCCACCTGATCAAGGAGATCTTCTTCTCCAAGATCGCCCTGGTGGACGCCTAGTTTCAACAGCAAGTATGTAGGAGGAACGGGTCGGGAGGCCGGGAGCTACAGATCCTGCGCGTGCAGGCCCTGCTCACGGATGAAGTCGTTGAGCTTGATGGGGACGTTCTCGTGGAAGCGGACCTTGTCCTTGGCGATCTCGCGCAGGGCGGTGACCGCGGGCTTGTTGCTGCACTTCACCAGGGGCTCGAAGCCCTTCTGGAGCTGGCGAGCGCGCATGGCCCCTAAGACCACCAGCGCGAAGCGGTTGGGTTGTTGCTCGAGACAATCTTCTACGGTTACTCTGGCCACGTTTCGCCTCCAAGACAGTGCAGTCGAGCACAAGTAGCCCCGACCCCCTGTTTTGTCAAGGAGTTAGGGTCCGCCTCAAAATAACTCGATCGCTCAGGACGCCGCTGCATCCCGGCTCGCTTCGTTTCTTCTCGTTGCATATCAATAAGTATGCGCCTCGTCGTGCCTCGCGAGCCGGGCGCATCGACGCCCTGATTCGAGGACTTATTTTGAGACGGACCCTTATCACCCTGCGCCCCGGCGGTCAGCCTCGTCCAGGGACTTCCCGGCGTTCTGATCCTCGGAGTCCTTCCGCCGCTCCTGGAGCATGGCGGCGCACCGCTCATTAAACCGCATGCGCTCGTCGTCGTCGTTTTGCCGCATGTACACCGCGTGGGATGGGAAAGCAAACTCCACGCCGATCTCGGAGAGGGTCTGCATGAGCCGCAGGTTCAGCGACTCGCGCACGGCCAGGAACTCCGCCCAGACGGTGGTCTTGGAAAAGCAGTAGATCATGATCTCCAGGGCGGAGTCGGCGAAGTCCGTGAAGTACACCAGCCAGAAGTCCTGGCGGATCTCCTCGTGGTTCCGCAGCACGTCCCGGACCCGGGCCAGGGCCTCGCGCATCTGATCCGGCGTGGTCTCGTAGGTCACCCCGATGCGGAAGGAGATCCGTCGCTTGAACATGCGCGAAAAGTTCTCGATGGCCGATCTGGCGAGCGTATCGTTGGGCACCAACACCAGGGAGTTGCCAAAGGTACGCACCTTGGTGGATCGGAATCCGATGTCCTCCACGGTGCCCTCCACGTCCTTGGTCTTGATCCAGTCGCCGATGTCGAAGGGGTAGTCCCCGACGATGGTGATGGTCCCGAAGACATTGGCGAGAGTGTCCTTAGCGGCGAGGGCCACGGCGAGACCGCCGATGCCCAGACCGGCGAGGATGCCGGCGATCTGCACGCCCGACTCCTGCAGCACCATGAGGCCGGCGACGATCACGATGGCCACCCGCATGACGCGATCCACGAAGGGCACCAGCCGATCGTCGAGCGGGGACTTGGTCTTGGCGGTCAGCTTCGTGAGAAAGTGCGTGCCGAGGCCCACCGAGCGGGTCAGGGCCCAGGCGCCAATGACGATGAGGGCCACCACCAGCCCCTTGTTGCTAATGGCGTCGTAGTTTGTGGGGTGGCGCGGGAGCTTGAGGATCGCAAGGGCCGCGTAAATGTTCAACACCTGGAGCACAGCGCCGATGGGGGGCCTAACGGCCTCGAAGAGCTTGTCGTCCCACTCGGCGTCGGTGCGCTTGGACATCCGGGCTAAAAACCCCATGAGGATGCCCAGGATGTACTTTCGGGCCAGGTAGATCATCACCAGCACCCCAAAGGCCGCGGCGATACGCCAGGCGTCAAACCCCACAAACTGCTGTGTGATCATAAACTCGTGCACAGTGTCCCAGATCGATCTCCAGTCCATATCCGCTCTCCCAACTGGGCAAACGCCCCAACTCCTGGGCCGCGCACAGTGGTCCCACCCTAACGGGGCGCAATGAAATTGCAACCGCGTCGGGTGCTCACTTGCAACCGATGGCCAGGAAGGGTAATTTTTGAGGAGTATCGAAGGCGTAAGGAAACTAGCTCATGAAAAAAATCCTCCTTCTAATTATTCCTGTGGTCCTGCTGGCTCCGATGAGCGGTTGCAAGACCAAGAAGAAATCGCAGTCCGGCCCCGACAAGAACCTCGAGGCGCTGCAGCAGTCTGGGGAGAAGCTCAAGGCCAGCGCGTCGGATCTGCTCAGGCGGCGCGGCAAGCTCCAGACCAACCGCAAGCAGATCGATGCGGCCCGCAAGGCCCTGGAAACCAAGCGTTCCACCCTGGCCAAGGACGACATCGAGGGCCACGCCAAGCTCGTCAAGGAGGAGATCGCTCTCAAGAAAAAGGAGACTGACCTACGCATGGCCGAGGGTCAGGTCAACGACAAGCTCATGGGCGCACTGCAGCGACAGGAGCAGTTCTTCGCCCGGGCCACCGCGGCCCTGAAGGCCAAGAGCACCAGTGGTGGCGGGGACGCCACGTCCAATGTGCGTGGTCGGGAGCACGGAGTGGCCCTGCGGGAGAAGGCCGTGGCGCGCCGGGAGAAGGCCGTGGCCCAGCGGGAGAAGGCCTTAAACGACCAGTACCGGAAGATCGTCGACTACAAGGCCAAGAAGTGCGCCGTATCCACCACCATGGTCACCACCATCTCCGCGCCCTCCATGCCCGCAAGCGGCGGCGGGCGCAGCTACACCAAGGCAGACGCCAAGGCCGCCTACGCCAGGGCCATGTCGACCATGTCGAGCAAAGGGATCCGGATATCGGATCTGCCCTCGGGCTTCTCCAAGCTCATCAGCAACATCAAGAAGTTCATCCGTAAAAAAGAGTACGCCCGGGCCAAGATCGGCGCAGACCAGCTCCGGGCCACCCTGCGCTCCATCAAGATCAATCGCGGCTTCGTGGGCGCCAAGATGGGCCGCCTGGCGGCGTACATCCGCCGGAAAAAGCTGAGCACCGCCAAACGCGAGAAGGTCAGCAAGCTCTTCGTGCAGGTGACCACGGCCTTCACCGACGGCCGGTTCTCCTCGGCCAACGGAAAGATCAACCGCATCTACGGCGTGATCAGGTAACTGCTCGGACGAGCCTGGGTTCCCGTTGACAGGGTCGGCCACCGCGCCTACTGTCCGGCACCAACCATGTACAGACTGTGCTCTCTGATGTTTCTGCTCGCTGGGCCGGGCGATGCTTCGCCGCTTCCCTCGGCGGAGCTGCCGAGCTACGGAGGGTTACTTCTAAAAACCATTCTGGCGCTGGTGATCGTCATCGGGCTGGCCTACGCGCTGCTGCGCTGGGGGCTCAAACGACTGATGCCCGGGCACGCGTCCGGTGGTGGCGAGATCAGCATTCTGGATCGGCAGCCCTTGGACAGCCGCCGCCAGGTGGTGCTGGTCAAAGCCTACGGGCGTTACCTGCTGCTGGGCGTGGGGGACGGATCGGTCACGCTCCTGACAGAGCTGGAGGCCGAAGCGGTGGCCGAGGCCGAGCGACGACGGGCGGCCCATCCCCCGAAGCGCTTCGCCGACGTGCTGCGCTCGGCCCTGGGGCGTAACAAACCTCCCCCCGAGCCCATCACCCCCAGCGACCACAGCGATGATCGCCAGGCTGACAAGGACCGGCGCGATGAATAGGGTCCGACCAGGAATAGGCCGGTCAGCTCAGGTCGTCGAGGCGCCCCGGTGGCAAGGACCAAGGAGCGAGGAAATCTCCATGATTCCGAGTGACGAGGGACGCAGTCAGCGGGGATGGATCGGCGGGCTGAGCGATCTGCCTATTGCTGGTCGGACCCATAGAGTGCTCTCCCTGGGGCTACTCCTACCTCTGCCCGCCCTGGCCCCTTCCGGAGATCGGCTGCTGGACAGCCCGCTGCTGGCCGTACTCGTCGTGGCCGCGCTGTCGCTGTTGGGCTTCGCCGTGGTGATGCTCACCAGCTTCGTGAAGGTGGCGGTGGTGCTGTCGGTGTTGCGCTCGGCCATGGGCACACCCCAGGTGCCGCCCACCCTGGTGATCACCGGCTTGGCCTTCGTGATCGCGGCCTACGTCATGGCGCCGGTGGTTCGGCAGACCGTGCGTATTGTAGAGCCCGAGGTGGAGCAGCTCAAGGCTGGGGGCGGCTCCACCGCCGAGCAGGTGCAGCGCTACGCGGCGGCGGGAAAAAAGGCCGCTGGACCCATGCGCGGCTTCCTCAAAAAACACGCCCATTCCCGGGACCGGGCCTCCTTCCTGGCCATGGCCCGGCGCCTGCACGAGCCCCAGGACCGGACGAAGATCCACAGCGACGACTTCCTGGTGCTGGTGCCGGCCTTTCTGACCAGCGAGCTGAAGGAGGCCTTCATCATCGGATTCTTTTTGTTCGTGCCGTTTCTGGTGATCGACCTGGTGGTGGGGAACATCCTGCTGGCCCTGGGCATGCACATGCTGTCGCCCACGACCATCTCCCTGCCCTTCAAGTTCCTGCTCTTCGTGTTGGTGGACGGGTGGCACCTGCTGACCCGGGGCCTCATCGCAGGATACCTATAGCAGGAAATTTATTATGGAAGACACGATTCTTCGAGTGGCCAGGGAAGGGATGCTCCTGGTGCTGGTGTGCAGCGCGCCGCCTGTCCTGGCGGCCCTGGTGGTGGGGCTGTTCATGGGCGTGCTCCAGGCGGCCACCCAGGTGCAGGAGCAGACCCTCAACCTGGTGCCCAAGATCGTCGCGGTGACCGTGGCCCTGCTCGTGGCCGGGCCCTGGATGGGCAGCCAGCTTCTACGCTTCACCGAAGCCCTGATGGTGGCCATCGCCCAGGTGGGTCGCATGGGCGGGCCGTGACCGATCTCCTCTCGGCGCTGCTGGACAGCGGTGAGCTGGAGCAGTACGTGGCCATCTTCTTTCTGGTGGCCGCCCGGTGGCTACCGCTGACCATCCTGGCGCCCATCTTCGCGGCACGGTCCATGCCCGCCACGGCGCGGCTGGGTTTGGCCTTCGCCCTGACCCTGCTGGTCTTCGGGGCGGCCCACTCGGCGAGCGGCCCCGTGGCCTCGGGCTCGACGACCCTGGCGCTGCTGGTGGTGCGGGAGGTGCTCGTGGGCGCACTCCTGGGCCTGGTGGTAGCCATCCCGTTTTACGCCCTGGAGGCCGCCGGACGCCTCATAGACACCGCCCGGGGCGCCCGCATGGCCGAAGTCCTCGCGGCGCCCGCGGGGATCCGCACCTCACCCACCGGCGCCTTCCTGCTGCTCATGGGTGTGGTGCTCTTTTTGCTGGTGGACGGGCACCTGATGGTGATCAGCGCCGTGGGCCAGAGCTATCAATCCCTGCCCGTGGGGGCTGAACTACCGCCAGACGCCCCCGCCCGGGTGTTACCCCTGGCCCTGCACCTGGGCTCCGAGCTGCTGCTCGTGGCCCTGGGAATCGCCGCGCCCGTGCTGGCCACCGCGGTGCTGGTGGATCTGTCCCTGGGCCTCGCCGGACGCCTTGCCCCACGGCTACCCCTGTACTTTCTCGGCCTGCCCCTCAAGGGCCTCGGTGGCATCGCCGTGCTCCTGCTCACCCTCTCGGTATTGCTCTGGTCCCTGGGCGGACTGTACCGACTCACCCTGCACGCCTTGGAGGCGACCCTGGCCACCCTGGGGGGATAGTGCAAGGTGTCAGGGTGTCAGGGTTAACCCCGTTGGCGTTTCAGGGTATACTTCCGCCCGTAAAGGACGTGCATCATGGGAAAATGGGAAAAGCTCGCGGATGACATCGAAGACGAAGAGGCGCATACCAAGGTGCCCGAGTTCGAAGACTCAGTGGTGGACGTGGTGGATCCAGCAGACGTCACCATGCCGCCAGAGATCCACGGCTGTCAGGTGATCGAGCGGCGCCATCCGGGCGGACAGTCGGAAGTGTTCTACTGCCGGCCTGACGGCGTGGTCTACTCCGAAGTCCAGGCCACCGAGCTCATGAATGCTTTCCGGGCCGGTGCGGCGGCTGGCGGCCCGCCAGCGGTTAGCGGCCCGGCGGCCGACATGGTCATCGACACCCTCGGCTCCGGAGAGGACGTGCCCGCGCAGCTCCGAGGCGCGAAGCTGGTGGACCGGGGGGGGAGCTTCTTTTTCATCACGGTCGATGGCGGGGAGCTGCCCAAGGAGATAGGCGACAGCCTCTTTGAGGCCTTCGAATCCCCCGAGGTCACCAACCCGGGACTGGAGGTCAAGGCCGCCGACCTGCCTCAGGAATCCATGCCGGCGCCTCTGCCCACCGAAACGGTCATCGACACCCTGGGCGACGGTCCGGACGTACCTCCGGCGCTCCGCGGCGCGAACCTGGTGGAGCGGGACGGTAGCTTCTTTTTCATAACACCGGACCAGGAGGCCATCCCCAAGGAGATCGGCGACGATCTGTTCGACGCCTGGGATGCGCCGGAAGAGGGGGAGGCCGTCCCCCAGGAACAACCAGCCGCGCCAACGCCGGAGGCTGAGGTACAAGCGCCTGAACCCCAGGCTCAAGAGCCGGAGCCGGAGCCGGAGCCAGAGCCGGAGCCGGAGCCGGAACCTGAACCCGCACCAGCGCCAGAGTCGGAGGCAGAGGTTCAAGAGCCAGCACCAGCACCAGCGCCAGAGGCGGAAGCGGAGCCAGAGCCAGAGCCAGAGCCGGAGCCGGAACCAGAGCCGGAGCCGGAGCCGGAACCAGAGCCGGAGCCGGAGCCGGAGCCGGAATCAGAACCAGAACCAGAACCAGAACCAGAGGCGGAAGCGGAGCCAGAAGCGGAAGCGGAAGCGGAAGCGGAAGCAAGCAGCCCTGGACCGGAGGAGGAGATCCTGGAGTTCCTCGGCACCGGGGAAGAGGTCCCGCCGAGGCTTCGAGGCGGCCGCATGGTCAAACGGGTAGACGGCTTCTATTACGTGACAGCGAACAACGAAGTCCTCCCGGCCGATATCGGCGAGGACCTCATTGAGGCCTGGAACTCCGAGGCGGAAGCGGAACCTCCCCCGGCCGACGACCGGGAACCCAACCCCGTGAACAAACCCTTCGGCTACGGCGACTACGGACCGGTCACCGTCCCGAACTACGTCCTGCCCGAGACCATCGACGTACCCCAGTCAGCCGCTCCAACGGGGCCGAGCGCCGCGCCCACCGCCGACGAGCCCACCGCCGACGAGCCTACCGCCGACGAACCCACCGCCGACGAGCCCACCGCCGACGAACCCACCGCCGACGAGCCCATCGTCGACGAACCCAAAGTCGAGGCAACCTCCGCTCCAGTCACCGAGAAGCTGGAGGCCGGGAGTCTGGAAGATCGGCTCAGACAAGCCGTGACCACCGTCCGACGGGAGGCGACCACGGGGGCCTTCAATGTGGCCCAAGCCACCCCCACGCCCGAGCAAATGGAGTCGCTGGTGAACGAGCTCATCGACTCCGAGCCCACAGACACCATGCTCTCACGCATGGTACTTCGCTCCACCCAACTGACCGAGCAGATCTCCGAAGCCTGGGCGGACGACGAGAGCCGGGGCCGCCAGGCTCTGCACCGGGACGTAGTCAGCGGCACCTTGCTCGTAGTCGCCGTGAACCCAACCCAACTCAAGGACCTGGATGTGCTCGGCCTGCTCACCCTCCTTCGCTTTCGCACCACGAAAGGGACCGACCGGGTGGTGGCCGAATTGGCCAAGACCCTACGCTCCAAGCTGGCCGACGATCTCAACCGAGCCATCAAGGCCTCCTCCCTCACCGACCAGGTCCTGCAGGGCGCACGATCTACGGCCGGCGTCGTCGTCCATGGACAGCTATGGCCCGAGGGGGTCACCCTCCTGGTCGCCCAGACCATTACCCGCGAGATCTCTCTGACCGTAGGTGAGGTATTGAGCGGCTATCGGGAGAAGGGATACGCCTTCCCGGGCCTTGCGGAAAAGGTCCTCGAAGCCTATCGTCACTTCGCGACGGATATCGGCGAACGAGTGGCCCGTGCCATCGAGTAGGCCATACGCCCCTTCGATGACCTGCGAGGAGTCAACATGTTCAAAGCCCACCTCAGAACCCCGACCCAACCCAAGGCTTCGTCATTGAGGCGGGTCCTCACCGTCGTACTACTCGCCCTGGGGCTCTGCTTGTCGCCCCTGCTCGTGGGTGGCTGCAAAAAGAAAGCCCCCAAGCTGAGCAAAAACGAATGCGATCGTTTCTGCAAACGACTGGTTCCCTGCTTCGCCCAGAAGATGGCCAACTTTTCCATGAAGCAGGAAGAGGACATCCGGGAGTGCATCCAGAACTGCACCAGCAAAGACGCGGCGCAACACGCGCAAACCCTGCGCGCCATGAAAAAGTGCGGCGACATCAAGGACTGCGCCAAGCTCCGCAAGTGCTTCGGCGAGACCATGTGACGACACCATCTCAGGCCAATGTGCGCGGACTGCTGTGGTTGCTGGCGGCGTGGTTTTCGAGCGGCTGCGGCGACGACTCCCCCGCTCCGAAGGATCCGGGTCCCCCCACGAAACTGGCCCAGCAGCGTCTACACGCCCCGGGAGAGCTACGGCTCACCTCCGCCGGCGAAAAGCCCCGGGTGAAACTCCGCTACCGACTGGAGCCCGGGCAGTTTCAGGGCTTCCGCACACGCGTGAACGTCAAGCACCAGGCCGCTGGTCAGACCTCCTCGCTTACGACTCTGCTGGACTGGGAGCGTCGGGTGACCGACGTTGCCGCGGGCTGGGCCCAGGCCGAAGTGACCGTGAGGAAGGTGCGCCTGGCGCGGCCGCCCTCCATCCGTGAGGACGTGGTGCGACGACTCAAGAACCTCAAGCTGCGCTTTTCCATGACCGCACGCGGTCGTGTCCGAGGCGCTGAAAAGGACTCAGGGCTCGGTGACCCATTGACCAAGGGGCTGGTCAAAAACCTCACCGCGCCGCTACCCGATGACGCTGTGGGCGACGGCGCCACCTGGGAGCGATACGAACCCGTGGACCTCACCCTGCCCAAAACCAACCACCCGCTGCGCCTGGGCGTTCGCACCCGGTACACCCTGGCTCTGGTGAAGCGCGGCGGACGGGAGCGGTTCGCGGTGATCACCAGCCGGATCCAGCTCACAGCCCGGTCGACGACGAGCTCTCCATCCGGCCAACGCATCACCGGAGGCGGCAAGGGCACCGGCGAGCTGAAGCTCGACCTGAAGCACGCCACCGTGATCTTGGCCAAGTCAGAGATTACCGTCGAATTGAGCCTCAAGGAGAAGGGGCGCAACCGCACCCTCAAACAGACCACGACATCCTCCACCCGGGCCATCAAGCTCCGCCCGCGGCCCCCACGCCCCCGCCCCACGGGGTCGGGCCCTCACCCCTACCCCTACCCCTTCAGACCGGCCACACCCGGGTAGTATGTGATCGAGTGTAAAAGTGTGGTAGTACGACCAGCAATGACTCGCATCCAAAATAGGGTCCGACCAGGAACAAGCAGGTCTGTTCAGGTCGTCGAGGCGCCCCGCTGGCAAGGACAGAGGAGCGAGGAAATCTCATTGATTCCGAGTAACGAGGGACGCAGTCAGCGGGGATGGATCGGCGGACTGGGCGATCTGGTTATTCCTGGTCGGGCCCTTAGCCGATGGTCCTTCGGCCTGATCGTCTTCGCTGGGCTGGTACTAGCCGACGGTGGCTGCTCCAAGAGTCGGGCGGACGATTTCTCGAAGTTCAAGCCGTCAGAGTCCCTCCAGTCCCCGGGCGCCACTCCGCGTACGCAGCTACGCTATCGCCCCCCCGCGGGCCAGGACGTGACCTACCAGCTCATCGTGAACCGTCAGTGCCAAGCCCTCGGCCTCCAGGCGAAGATGCGGCTGCGGGTGGCCTTGAAGGTGGACACCCTGAGCAGCGGTGGAGGCTCCTTTGTGCTGCGCTTGATCAGCCTACAGCGACTGCAACCCCTTCCCCCCGGCGGGCTGCCTGAGCTGGGACCCGCCTACGTACTGCTCCAGGGCCGAATCGGACCTCGGGGACGATTGACCGAAATTCAGGACGGCGACAGGTTGCCCACACCGGTGAACCTCGCCCTCGTGTTGCCGCTGCTGCTGCCCCGTTTGCCCGAGTCCTCCGTGGGCATCGGCGCCACCTGGCGCACGTCGGCTAAGCAGCGCTGGAAGCGCGTCCATTCCGCCGACGCGCTCACCAGCCAGCCGGGCTTCAACGGCTCCACGGAGGTGCTGCTGCACAGCGCCTACAAGCTCACCGCGCTGCAAAACGCCAACCAACCCGTGCTCCAGGGCGACCTCAGTTTCAAGCTCCGCAGCCGCACCCGCGCCCTGAGCCACGCTACCCACCATGGAGGTCAAGGCAAAGCCACGGCGCGCTACGTTCTGGACCCCACCACCTCTCTCCCCGTCCACGCCAAGGTCACCCTCCAAGGCACGTACAAGCTACACGCCAACGACAAAACCGCCCCCATCAAAGAGACCATCGAGCTAACCTTCAAACAGGACTGAGCTAGGGTTTCGGCAGGACCCGGGCGACCAGATCGTACTCGGCGCTCTGCTCCACTTCGGCGCGGACCAGGCGGCCGGGGCGGGGATCTTCCAGATCGGCGAGGTGCACCAGGCCGTCCACCTCGGGGGCCTGTCCCGCGTGGCGGCCGGCGGCCAGCAGGTCGGTCTCGGGGGACGGCCCGTCTACCAAAACGTCCAGGGTCGCGCCCACGAGTCTAGAGAGCCGCTCGCCGGAAATCTGCTGCTGCTGCGTGAGTAGCCGCTGTTGACGGGCGAGGGCAACCTCGGAGGGTGGAGCCTCCAGCGCGAAGGCGGGGGTAGACTCCTCGGGGGAGTAGGCGAAGACGCCCACGTGATCCAACTGGGCCTGGGCGCAAAAGTCCACGAGGGACGCAAAGGCCGCCTCGTCCTCGCCCGGGTGCCCCACCAGCAAGGTAGTGCGCAAAAAGATATTGTCCACGGCGCCACGGAGACGGTCCATGAGACGCCTCACATCGTCGCCTCGATACCCCCGTCGCATGATCCGAAGCACTTTGTCATCCACGTGCTGCACGGGTACGTCCAGATAGGGCACCACGGGGAGCCCCTCGGCCAGGACCCCGATGAGGGCGTCATCGGCCTCGCTGGGATAGGCGTACAGGAGACGGATCCAGTCCAGCCCATCCACCCTGCGAAGGTCCCGTAGGAGCCCCGCCAACCCCGGACGCGGCGACAGGTCCCGCCCATAGGCCGTGAGATCCTGAGCCACCAGGTTCACCTCACGAACACCGCCTGCAACCAACTGCCGCACCTCGGTGACGATGGACGCCATCGGGCGACTTTGCTGCGACCCACGGATGCCCGGCACGGCGCAAAAGGCGCACTGGCGGTCGCACCCTTCGGACACCTTCACGTAGGCGGTGTGCGGACCCAGGGAGGGGTTCCGCTCGTAGGTGTGATCGTACAGGAAGGACCGGCCCGGATCAGCGCGTAGGCGCCCCTGGCCCCCCATGAGGTCCACGACCTCAGCCAGGTTCGCAGTGCCGATGAGCTTGTCGGCCTCGGGCAGCTCCGCGGCCAGGTCCGCGCCGTAGCGCTGCACCATACAGCCGGCCACCACCAGGGTCTCGCACCTCCCCGTGCGCTTGAGCTCGGCGGCCTCCAGCACGGCGTCCACGGACTCGGTCCGCGCCGCCTCGATGAAGCCGCAGGTGTTGACCAGCACCACCTCGGCCTCCTCGGGCTCAGCCACCGGACGGTACCCCGCCGTACGAAGCAGGCCCAGGAGCACCTCGGAATCCACCCGGTTCTTGGCGCACCCCAGGGAGACGATGTAAATGGTCTTGGACGGGTCGGCGGTCTTGGAGGGGTCAGCGGTCATCAGTCGTCAGACTTCTTACCCTTGGCCGGGATCTTAGTCGAGCTCTCGGTCGGGCTCGGACTCGGGCTCGGGCTCGAGCTCGGGCTCGAGCGCCGAGCCTCGAGGCGCCCGAGGCGCTTGCGCACCGACAGGGCCAACAGCACCACTCCCAGGGTGGCTCCCAAGCCGAGCAGGAGCCCCAGCAGGCCGAGCAACCGAGCGAGGCTGTCCATCTTGAAGGACCGCTTGAGTTTGACGAGATCCCGCTGGCGCACCGGGCTGTCCCGCTCGATGACCGCGGTGACGCTGCGACCCGCCATGGCGTCCATGGTAGGGGTCGGGCCGGACGTCATGCCGGGCGTCATCCCCGGTCCCGGTGTCATGCCCGGGGTCATGGCCGTGACCGCTCCGGGCGGACCCAGCTCACAGGTAGGCCGGGCGGTGATGGCCTTGCCCCGCACCACGCGGAAAGCCAGAATGCGAGCCTTCTGAAAGTCCGAGGGGCAAAAGACCACGTCGGTCTTGGTGACATTCACCATGCGCTTGAAAGTCTTCACCGGGGCGCCGATGGCCCGAGCGCGGTACATGTACCGCTTGAGGGTGGGGTTGTCGTCCCGGGCAAACATCAGCCGCTCCACCCCGGGGGGCGGAGTCGCGTGAACAAGGCGGGGAATGCCACAGCCGGGGATGGCGTCCAGCTTCTGGGGCTTACCCCACTTACAGACCACCTTCTGCCTGGGCTGCACCACCTGCGCCATCGCCCGGCCACCGGGAAGGGCCGAGACCAGACCCAGGACCAAGCCGGGGACCAAGCCAATCCAAAGTTGCCCGCGAATCGAACGCAGCATGACTCCTCCGCTGCAAGCGCCGCCATGGAAGGCGACAGTTTCAGAAAGGCGCAGTGTAGCGCGTCAGGCCGCCTACGACAAACGCCCATACACGGTTCCTGATACGCTGGTTTGGGGGGTCGGCTTCCCTATCGGAAATCACATTTCTGACCTGCGCCCTAGGAACTGGGTTCGGCGGCGCTCACGGGCACAACGGCCGAAGCAGAGGCAGAAGCCGAGACCGGGGCCAGGGCCGAGGTCGAGCGATACCGATCGCCATGCGAAGCCGCTCCCAGGTCGCGCGCGCCGGAGGTTGGCCGCCCGGCACGACGCTGGCGCTGATAAAAGTACTGCGCCACGAACGCCATCAACGCCAGGGCGCTGCACACCAGCAGCACCGGGCGCATGGCCCCCGCGGTGGGCGCGTTGCCAGCAGCCCCGGTGCCGGTGAGCTTGAAGATGAGACTCAGCAGTGGCGCCACCGCGAGCAGCACCAACCGCTTGGCCGCGCTCTCGGCCGACAGCACCGTGGCGCGCACGCCGGAATCGGACATCTCCTCGTTGATCAGGGTCTTGACCACCGGCGAGTACACCCCGGTGACCACGTAGTGACTGACCATGAGCCCCACCACCATGAGCGGCCCAAGCAGGCCCATGAACAGGTAACAGACCACCAGCACGGCCGGCAGCGCCCACAGGATGGGCTCCTGCCAACGCTCCCAGTTGGCCCGCCCCAGACGCAGGGCCGCCGCGGCGCCCACGAAGTTGAGCCCAGCGAAGGCCAGCCCGATTCCCAGGAAATTGAACCCCTGATTCTTGAGCACGGGCTGGAAGAGCGTGCCGCTCAGGATGACCAGGGTAAACAGCAGGGCCGAGTAGACGAGCAACCAACACAGGGCCGGGCTCCGGCGAATGGTGTCGAGCCCCTGGCGCATGCCCATCAGCAGCCCCGGCCCCTGGGGTTGGGTGGCCTCACCGCGAACGCGTCCGCGGGTGGCCGGGAAGAAGAAGGTCACCCCGAAGGCACCGGCACAGGTGACGGCGGTCACCAGGAAAGTGGCGTCAGGACTGCGCACGAAGGCCAGCATTCCCCCCGCCGCGGCGGCGACGCCAAGGCCCACATACTTCGCCGCGTTGGCGACGGCCTCCCGACGCAGGTACTCTTTGGCCCGGCCGGCGGCTTTGAGTTGATCGTACAGATAGGCCGAGTCCGCGCCCGAAGTGAGCGTCAAGCCAGCGGCGAAGAGAACCTCGCAAAGAGCCAGCGCGGCGAAACCCGGAGCCACGTAGTACCCCACCGAGGCCACGGCCATGAGCAAGGAGCCCAGCCGCATGGATCTCCTTCGACCCAGGCGATCCGCCCAGGCACCCGTGGGCACCTCCAGGGTGAAAGCCGCCGCGGTGAAGATCGTCTGCAACAGCAAGATCTCGGCCATGGACAGGCCCCGGGCCAGGAACACAAAGACGAACACAGCCTTGTGCAGGTGTGCCGTACACAGAGCCCGGTAGAGGTTATAAAGCCAGAGAGTCCGCGCCATGATTACCGCGCCTCCGCTCTAGCTTGGGCCGTCAGGATCACGATGGCCGCCGCGGCCGTCAGCCGGGCGTTCTCACTGTCCGACGTCAGGTCGGGCGCCATCTTGGCCACCAGGGTTACGTCTCCGTAGGCACGGAGGGCCTGGGCCGCCTCCTCCCGCAGGGCCGTATGTTCCAAGGCCCGGACCAGGGCCGGGCGCGCCTCGGGAGCACCCAACTTCTGCAGGGCCAAGGCCACCCCCATGTGCATACCCGGCTCTTTCATGCGCGCCTTGAGCACAGCGAGCCCTATGCGGTCTCCCTTCATACCCAGGGCCACAGCAGCTCGGAGGCGATCGTACGGCGCGCGAGATTTTTGTAAAACCTCGCGCAGGTAGACCTGCCCCTTCTGATCCCCTAAGCGCACCAGCGCCTCGTAGGAGGTCATACGGTGCTGCCGGAGCCGAGCCAGCTGCCTGATAACCCGCATCCCGGCCGAGTCGCCGCAACGAGCCAAGGCAAAGGCCGACGCCCACTGGACCGGTCTGCGGCGGGACACGAGGTCCTTTTTGAGCGCCGCGTTTCCCTCGGTGTGACCCAGGCGGGCGAGGGCCTCCGCCGCTCTTTGTCGGTTGGGCCACTTGTTGGATGCCAGAGCCTTACGCAAGACATCGAGGGCCCCGGCGTGCCCTTGCCCAGCGAGCACCCGGGCCGCCGTACGCCAATATCGCCCTGTGGAGTTGGCGAGGAATCCCTCCAAAATGGTCCAGGAACGCTTCTTGAGGGTCATGAGGCTCGGCCGGCGGCGGGTCCGGGGCGGCTCCACCACCTCCGGTGCCATCTCCCTACCGGCAGGCGCGACGCCGGAATTCACGGGCGGAGGCGACGAATTCAGGCTGCTCAAAGTGGCCGAAAGCGATGCCCGGTCAGTGGACACCCCGCCCGCAAAAGAGAGGATCAGAACCCCCACGATCACAAGCACCAGGGAGCACCCTCCCACCATTGTCGACAAGATCACTCGCCGCCGTCGGGACTCCGCCGGCGCGGGTGTCTCCACCGCCAGAGCCGAGACCTGCGGAGGTCCGGCGGGATCGGCAGCCGCGCCCGGCAGGGCCCGAGGTCGGGCGACGACCGCCGCCGAGGACTCCTCCTCGACGCGCGTACCCGATCCATCGGTGTCGGGTCGCAGAGCGGAACCAGACGAATCCTGGGACGCGAGCCCCTCGAGCACCCCCTCCCGGCAGGCCTCCGAACAGCACATCACCACACGATCATCCACCACGAGGGGCGCATCCCCAAGCAGCGGATGCACCTCGCCGTGGCAACCGGGACAAGAGACCATGGTCATGGAAACACCATGGTTCTCTCCCAGCCGTACCGGGCGATGATCCAGTTGATGTGCTGGACGGCGTAGTTCCGTCGGGAAATGATCATGCGCAGCTCGCGCTCGGACAGCAGCGCCATGGGGGCGCCCGCCTTCTGGGCCATGCCCTGCTTGAGCCGCTTGTAGGTCAGCGCCTTGAGGTTTCTGAAAAGCTTCCGCGAAAAACGCTGCACGCGCTGCAGGCCCGTGCGTGCGTTCCTGCCACCCGTCGGTGTCGGGAAGAAGGAGTAGGTGTTGTCCATGAAATACAAGAACTTCGTGTCCGGCGTCCCCATGGTGTTAAACCCGGAGAAACGGTCGGGGTTGTTGATCAGGAAATCGTACAGCAGCATGACCGACAGCTGCGCCGTAACCTCGGCGTACCGGGGCGGCAGCCGCTTGTAGGCCTTGAGCCACTGGTGCCAGCGCTTGCGCGCTTTCCATCGGTCGATGGGGATGTATCGGATCTTCGGGATCCACCAAGACACCTCGCCCACCAGCCTGCCGCCCTTGCGAAACCTCGCCTCCTTCTTGAAACGGAAAAAGAACCGCCTCTCCCGGCGATCGATCTTGGCATACAGATCCCGCCAGGTGAGCACGCGCCAGGTGGCCGGCGGCACCCGACTCAACCCCAGGAGCCGATTGAGGCGGTAGGCGGCGATCTCCTTGCGGGGCACGGTCTGGGGATGGATCTGCTCGGGCTTGAAGGCCGCGCTGCTCCCGTCCGCCAGACGCAGCCGCAGCGACAGGCTGGATCCACCGCGGTTGAAGGTGATGCGCTTGATGGGCTGCCTTTGCATCCGCCGAAGCAGCACGTCGTCCGAGATCCCATTCCAGTAGCCCGGACGATCCCGTCGTAGGGTCTCACTGGGGATCTCGGCCACGGACGGCAGGGGCTTTTGGTAGAGCGCAGCCAGGAACACCTCCCGCTCCGTCGCGCGGGATCCAGCCGGTGCGGATCGGGCCCAGGACACTGTGGACGCCAAAATACCGAACGGAAGACAGAGGACAACCGCTGCAAGCACACGAAGCATTTGGCGTTTTCTTCTCATCAAAACGTCACCATCTTACCATCGATCGTTTGCCATTCGATCCGAGATCCCGTCGCGGCGGATCCGCTGTCTAGCTGGATCTCAAACAACCTGTGCCCACATTACCACACACTGGCATACATGTCCTACTTTTCGTGCATATTCCCCGGCTTCGTCTCCGACGGGGCCGGATCATCGGGGAGATCTTCCATAAATTTCGCTCCTCCATCTACTGTGCCTCTACCCAGATTACCCGCTGGTCCGCGGCGATGTTCCCATCCGGAGTGGAATCCGGACTTGCCGGACTTGAATGGATTATATGGTAGAGTCGTCGAAGCCAACGGGAGAATCCATGTACCCCAGACCTGCACTACGCCAACCGCCGTTGCTCGTTTTCCTGCTGGTGATCCTGGTGACCACGGCGAGCTGCAACCTGACCCGCTACGCCATTCGGAAAAGCGGACCGGTCCTGGGAAATACCGTGGCGGTGCTCCAGTCCTATAAGGATCCGGAGATGGCCCGCCAGGCCACGCCGGCCCTGCTCGTGGTGCTCGAGGGGTTGCTCGCCTCGGACCCTGAGAATGCCACGTTGCTCCGGTTGCTCTGCCGAGGCCTCTATGAATACACCTTCGGTTTTCTGCAGTCCGACTACGAGCGGCTGCGAGAAAGCGATCCTGAGGGCGCCGAACGCATGCGGCGCCGGGCCCGCGGACAGTACGTAAAGGTGTACGAGCTGGGGCTGCGCCTGCTACGAACCCACGGCGTTCGATTCACCCTCCAAAAGACGAAGAAGGAGGAGCTGACGCGGCAGATCGCCGGGCTGGACAAGCGGGCGGTCCCGGCGCTGACCTGGACCGCACTGGGCGCCGGCAGCGCGCTGCTGCTAGGCATCGATCAGCCCTGGTTGCTGCAGATGATCGGTAAGATCCCGCTGCTGCTCGAGCGCGCCGTGGCCCTGGATCCGAGCTACGCCAACGGTCTCCCCGTGGGCGGTCTCGCCCTATACTATGGGAGGGATTTGATGACGGGTGGGAGCGCCATCAAATCCCAGCGATACTTCCAGCAGGCCATCAGGATCTCGCGCCGACGCCACCTGCTGTATCTCGTGCTCTACGCCCGCTACTGGGCGTGGCAGTTCCAGAGCGTCGAGGTGGAACGGGTGGGGCGCGGCCCGTCCGCTCGCAAGGTCCCCCTTCGCCCCAAAAACAAGCGCGCACTCTTCGTTGCGCTCCTAGAGGAGGTGCTCCGCTTCCGGCTGGAGGACGCGCCCGAATTGCGGCTCTCGAACACCCTCGCCAAGCACATGGCCAAGCAGCTTATGCGGCGTAAGGACGATTTCCTCGGAATCCAAAGCCCACGAAGCCCACGAAGCCCGCACCACGCGGCACGCGGAGACCGACCATGAAACGGCTGCTCATAACGATCACCACAGCGACGCTACTTTTCGGCGGCTCCGCCGACGGTCGGGCCGCCCCAGTCACCCTGAAGATCGCCACGGTAA
Organism: Deltaproteobacteria bacterium; assembly: GCA_029938605.1. GTDB lineage: Bacteria > Myxococcota_A > Polyangia > HGW-17 > JAJRWW01 > JAJRWW01. The sequence continues at coordinate 46,108 of JAOZUO010000003.1, forward strand.
TGCCCCGGGGCGGTCCCTGGGCCAACGCCATGACCCGCATGGCCATCGCGGTAAAAAAGAAAACCAAGGGCAAGGTGGTGTTCAAGATCTACTTCGGCGCCGTGGCGGGCACCGAGCGGCGCGCCCTCAGCCGCATGAAGGCCAATCAGATCCAGGGACTGGCAGCGGCCTCGGCGGCCCTGTCCTCCATCGACAGCTCCATCCGGGTGCTGGAGCTGCCCATGCTCTATCGCTCCTACAAAGAGTTCCGCTTCGTGATCAAGTCCATGGAACCCATCTTCAGGGAGCGCTTCAAAAAACGCGGCTACCGCCTGCTGGCCATGGCGAGCGTGGGCTGGATCTACCTCTACTCCAAAAACCCCATCCGCTCACTTCCTGACATCCGGCGCTGTAAAATCTGGCGCTGGAAGCACGATCCCATGGTCAATGCGATATTCAAGGTCATGGGCATGCGCACCCAGACGGCACCGGTTACCGACGTGCTGGCGTCCTTGCAGGCGGGCACCATCGACACCGTCTACGGCATGCCGCACACCACCCAGGCCCTCCAGTGGCACACCAGCGTCAAGTACGCCCTCGACTTCCGGATCAACATGGCCATCGGATCGGTGCTGATACGCAACGACGCCTTCGCCAAACTCACCGTCGCCCAGCAGAAGGTTGTGCAGGACCAGGGCCGGATCATGCAGCGCTTTTTGAACCGAACCTCGGCGTCCATCAACGCCAAGGCCCTACGCTCCATGCAACGCAGCGGCCTGAAGCTACTCAAGCCGTCCGCCTCTTTCTTCAAGCAGCTCCGGGGCCTCAGGATCAAGCTCCGGAAGAAGCTACGCAACACCATGTACAAGCCGGCCGACCTTAAAAAAATCAAGGCCCTGCTCACCCTGTGCCGCGTCACCTCCTGCACCATCTGAGCCGCGCCGCGTACGCGGCCCTGGCAGCAACCCTGGCCACATCCTGGCTTGGCGCCTGCGTGGACAAGCCCGCGCCAACGGCGCACAGAAGCAAGGTGGTGCTCCCCAACCTCACGGCCTCGGAGCAGGGTCGGGCACCGAAAAGTACCGCGACCCGCCCAGGCCCTACCACCTCGGCGGCGTCTCTGAGCCCAGGCCTGGGAGCCGGGCCCGGAACCGTGGACGCGGCCCGGGTACAGCAACGTCTGTCGGGCGCGACCCAATCGATTCTGGATCTGCGCCCCGCCCGACAGTTCCGTCGTGGCCACCTTCCGGGTGCGCGCAACGACCCGGAGGGGCGCGCGCTCCTGGCGGCGTTGGGCGCGCACCGACGCACCGGCGCCCCGGGCAAACCCGGAATTCACCCCGGGGGACCATCCGCCCCGACGGTGGTGCTGGTACACAACGGACGAGATCTTCGCGATCGGGCGATTGCGACCCGGGCCTATCTCGTGCTCTACGCCGGTGGTGTCGCCCCCGAGCGCCTGGCCATCCTGCGGGGGGGCTACGCCACCTGGCGCCGACAGCAGCGGCCTCGGTCCACGGCTGGTCCATCCACCACGGCCACCACGGCCACCACGGCCACCACGGCCACCACGGCGGCTGTCCCGAAAAGCAAGGCCGTGTCCCCCCGACTACCCCGGTCCCGCCGACAGGTGCTGCTCACCGATCCCGCGGCTCTGGCCGCCGCCCGGAAGCGACCCCGGACCGTGCTGGTACACACTGGCCGACGACGCCCAGCGCTCAGTACCCGACGGCCGGCCCCTGCCTGGCTGCGATTCGGCGTGGCACCCCTGGAGCCCGCCCCCGGAGCGTTGCCCCTCACCACCGCTGAGCTCCGTAAACGCATGGGTCCTGTGCTAACAGCCGGAGACAAGGTTCGACTCATCGCCTTTAGTGAACACGGCCTGTGGGCGAGCCTGGTCTGGTTCACCCTCAAGAACCGACTCGGTCGTCCCGACCCGCAAAACGCGGTGTACCTGGGTCCCAGCCCGATCCCAAGGAGCATCCCCGCCCGGTGACTCTAGGCCACCGGGCCCACTGATCTCTCACCGCTTGACGCTCCCGGGGCAATGCACCTAAGCTGAACCGCTGAAACGCGGCGGTTCCGCGCATTGGTAAAGATCATGCGACCCATCGACATCTGTACGCGCCTCGGTTCGGCGCGAATCACCACCATTTGCGAACAGCTGAACTCAAACCAGCTCAAGACCACCTTGCGTAAGGCCAACCTCAACACCAAGGTTCCGTCGCGGGTGGTGTCCCAGAAGGCCCGCCGGAAGATCTGGGCCGAGCGGGTAGTGACGAGCCTCAACAAGGACAACGAAGAGGTGGCAGACAACCTGCTGTACGAGTGGCTGCTGCACCACCGCCGCAACATGCTCATCGAATACCTCGACTCCATCGGAGTCCGACACCAGGGCGGAGAGACAGAGGAGACCTTCACCAAAACGGTCCCGGTGGAGGATCTGCTCAAGGCCGCCCGGAACCTGGCCTCCGTACACCCGGCCGACGAGGTGGCCGCCTACGTCCTGTACCTGGATCACCATCAGGAGAGTGACGTCTTCACCAGCGCGCCGGACATCGTAGCCCTCCTGGCCCCGGCCCCGGCCCCGGCCCCGGCCCCTGATTCCGACTCCGCAACCTCCCCATCCTCCCCATCCTCCCCATCCTCCCCATCCTCCACTGGCGCCACCGACGCCGCCGAATGACCCGCGGCGCGGGCGACAGCCGGAAGCGCTCTTGTCCCTACCATCCCGGGGTCGTGGCCGACACCCCCTGTGACCACTGTGGTCGGCTGTTTTGCACCGACTGCGTCAAAAGCTGGAATGGCAAACACCTCGGTCCCGGGTGCCGTCGGGACCGCGTACGCCGCCGGGTACTCATCGGAATCGTGGTGGCCATAATGCTGGCCGGTCCCGCGGCGGTGATCGTCTGGGGATACGATCAGCATCGCCGCTATGGCTCGGCGCGACACCGCATCCACGCCCGGCAAAAGATGCTCCAGAAGTTTCCGCATTCGGCCGGGATCCGGCTGCGCCTCGCCCAGGACCTCCTGGGTGCGTCCAGGCCGAAACAGGCCAAGACCCAGCTCGACCGCCTCCTCAAAGACCACCCCAAACATCTGGGCGGGCTGCTCACTCGCGGGCGGCTGGCCACCTCGGAGGGCGACCACTCCGGGGCGCTGCGCTACTGCACACGCGCGCTCCTTTCGGTGCCGCGATCCCAAGCGGCCCGCCTCGCCGTTGCTCGCGCCTTTTTGGCCCTGGAACGTCCCGACAAGGCCGAAGCCACCCTACGGGCCGGGCTGAAACGCACCCCCCGGTCGCTGAACCTGACCTTGGAGCTGGTCAGTATTCTCACAAAGCAAAAACGAACCAAAGAGGCCCTCGAGCTGCTCCGACAAGCCCAACGCCACGCCAGGTCCACCACGACCCAAAAATCACTCCACCGCCAGATCCAACAGCTCACGACTTCAGAGAAGTGACGTCTCGCAGCCTCACAGCCTCGCAGCGCACTGCATATCCGCTGAAGGCCCCACGCGGGGAGACGGATCTCTGAATAAGGTCCAAACCGGCAGAAATCGATGTACTTCGTTTTCAGCAGAGTTTCTCCCTGATAAAGAAAAAAATCCGAACACCCAGACGTCAGGGGTCACCCACACCGCCAGCGCTACGCACCAGGCTCGCGGTCAACGGCGTGTCAGTACAGTGAGGGCGGAGGAGGATAATCGGACGCCAAAGACGTGCTCCACTGCGGCGAGGCAGACGAACGTCGCCACCGGTGGTTCCGCCGCCGGGCAGACGGCCGGCAGGGACCACCGGAACTTCCCAACTGGGGCCCACCGGCGCTGAAGCGAACGTCGCCCAATCCGGTACTCAGGGATCCCGTGGGCTGTCCCGTCGTGGATCGGCACCCTTCGCAGCTCACAGCGGGCGCATACCTGTCTAGGTGCCCAAACCGCATTCCCGATGGTTGAATCCTTGGGTTTTTCCCCGACTGCGCCAACCGCTGGTGAAAAAACTCATCCCAGCACCACCGATGTTCTCGCCGCCGCCGACACCTACGTCGACCAGCGCTTAGTGGCCGTTGAATGTTTCACTTTTTCGCCAGATAAATCACCTCTGCCAAATCTGAAACAGAAAGGGCCCTTTGGTGTTCCACTTTCGGCCCAGATGCGTCATCTCAGCCAAATCTGAAATAGATTTGGCCCTTTGGTGTTCCACTTTCCCGTCAGATAAATCATCCCAACCGATTCTGAAACAAATCTCCGCTGACAGAGCTGCTACAAAACTCGCGCACGTCATTGCATCCCACATTGCGCTCGACGTCGCGGTGCAGAACCACACGGGACGTGGCAGGCGTTGGCACACGTCCCTGGCTGACGCGGCCCACTGGACGAAATCGCGGACGCTCGGGCAGCGCTCACCTTCTTTCAGATCGACGGAAAACCCGGCGCTGCCCATACGTAGGCGGTTTCATCCAGCGTCCGTGCCAGCGTTTGACACTCGACGTCAGGACCTTGTCAGTCACCCACGGCCATGTGAATGAAGGATGGGTGATCTTACACCACGATTCATCGCCGAGAACCGTTGGACTGTCCCTGAACCTGCGCGAGCAAACCAACAAAAAATTTGGCAGGGCCCGACGTAGGCGGTTTCACCTGGCGTACGCACCAGCGACCCTAGCCTGGAATTTGAGATCTAACTCTGGTATCACCGCCGACATGATCTGGCTCCGACTCAAACTCCGACGCACGCTCCGACGCACGCTCCAACTCGAGCGCTGGCTGATGATCTGGCCCTTGGTCCTGGGGATCGGGCTGGCCGCTAGCTGTGGAGACGGGGACATCCGTAAGGGGTGTAAGAACTACTGCAAGTGTCATCGGGGCAAGGACAGCGATTCGGCCTGCCGTTCACGTTGCAGCGAGCGGCTGCACGCCCTGAAGAAGCGTGACCGACCCCAGGCGCGACAGATCGCGGACTGCCTGGCGGCCAAGGGCGAACGGAAATGCAGTGAGCTGGCCGCCTGCGCCGGATCCGTCCTGAAATCGAAGTAGTTTCTCTGAAATCTTCAGGTTTCGCCTGGTCCCCTGTAAGACAGTGGGCCCAAGGGGCGTTCCCTAGCTGAACTACTCAGCAGGAGGCGCCCCATGGTCCGCAACACTATCGTAGCCATCTCCGTGACATTGCTGGCCTTCGCCGGCTGCGCGGGAAACAAAGCCCACCAGACGTACTACCCCCAGCCAGTCGATACCGGCTACAGCGGACAGGGCAGCGCCCGTGGCAGCGCCCGTGGCAGCGCCCGTGGCAGCGCCACCACCACCCAGAGCTCCGATGGCTATGGCGAGTCGTCCCGGGCCCCGGCGACGAACCGCGGCCGAGGCGCCTACCACCGCACCTCCCGGCCTGGATCCGCAAGTGGAGGCGCCGCCCAAAAACGCTCCGGGGTTCGCGTTCCTCCACCGGCCCCCGGCGCCTCCCCCACAAACCGACCCTATCGTCGCCGGGAGACGCGCCGCATCGTCCGACCGCGGCCCACGCACCGACCGGGCCTGGCCACCGTCTTTGGCGAGCGGGTGCGCAGCCGCGTTTCCTTCACCTCCTTCCGACGAGCGCACACGCGCCCCGACAGTCGGGTGTCCATCCACTACAACGACTATCGCGGCCTCGTGGCCATGACCCGTCATCTCCGCCGACGATGCTGTGGAACCCTGTCGCCCTACCGCGTGCGGGCGGGCGTCACCATCCAACTCGTCGACCAGAATCGGCGCCCCCTGCGCGGCGTACAGCTCGGCGGCCGAACCATCGTCATGGGTCGCTCCGGCACCCGCTACGGCATCCTCGTCCAGAGCTACTCGAGCCGCCGCTTTGAGATCGTCGCCTCGGTGGACGGCCTGGACGTCATCGACGGCAAGCGCGCCGGGCTCACCAAACGAGGCTACATCCTGGCCCCCCACGGCCGCCTGTTCATTCGCGGTTTCCGCACCAGCCGCTACAACGTCGCCGCCTTCCGCTTCGGCTCCGTCTCCAACAGCTACGCCGCCCGCACCACAGGCAACACCCGCAACGTGGGCGTCGTGGGCCTCGCGGTGTTTGGCGAGTATCGCCCCACGTACACCAGCGAGGCGATCCGTCGCCTCCGAGCCCGCCCCTTCGCCCAGCCCCCCCGCTGATCACCGCAGCTCTAATCCACTTGGCCCACTTGGAGGGAGGAAACTACTTCAGGGACCGTTTGGCCTCGGGGAGATCGCCGAGGGCGGCGGCGCGGAGGTGGGCACGGGCTGCCTTGTTGTGGCCGGCGGCGTACAGGAGTCGAGCGGCGAGGAAGAGATTGCGAGACCAGTGGCCGATGAGCACCCGTCGCCTCCAGCGGAGCGGAGGGCCGCGAAGGACGCCGGCGCGGGTGACTTTGAGGTTCGACGGCGACAGCGCGGGACGGTAGGCGGGGGGGACGCCGGCGCGAAGGGCGCGGAGGGCATCGGCAGGGCGTCCGAAACGCCAGAGGATATCTCCCCGCTCCAGGGAGATCCCTGCGGCTACATCGGCGGAGGGAGCAGAGCCCTCGGCCACGTCTCGGGAGTGGCGCTCAAGAGCTGGGGCCATGGCGTCGGGGCTGTTTGCGAAGGCGAACCGGCAGGAAGCATCATCAGCCACGAGCCAGACCCCCGGGCAGCCAGGGCGACGGCCCAGGGCGAGGGCATAACCGTAGTGCTCATAGAGCACCGGGCGGCGGGGGTTGGCGGCGAGGAAACGCTTGATGCGGCCCAGCCGACCACCGGGGCCGCGCAATTTGAACCGGCGCAGATCAGCATGATGTTGGTGGAGGAGACGCCAGTACCAGGACGCGCCCGACAGCCCCACGGGCAGAATCACCACATCGGGACGGAGCCTTTCGGCCCGGTGCAGGTACAGCAGCGGAAAGACCCAGTGGTCCGACTTCACGATCAGAATCGCCCTGGTGGGGGCCGTCTTGAGGGCACCGGCGGCCATGGTGCGCGCGAGGCGATCATTGTGGCGTTTGCGCTGATGGATGGCGGGGTGCGCTACGGCCACGCCCAGCAGCAAAGCCACGCCCAGACCCGCGGCCAGCCATCGGAATCGACCGCCCAGGCCCGCCAGGCGCACCACACCGGCGCAAGCGCCGGCCCCCAGGACCCCCACGGAGAGGGCGAGGTAGCCCACGTAGTCCGGAATGGACGGCCAGAAGATCACGTTCTGGATGAGCATGGCCAAACCCAGGCCGAAGGCGAGAACGGCGAATCCACGGCCCAGCCCGGAGCGGCGCGCCAGGAGGAAGTGGGCCACGAGGCCGACTAGGACCAAGGGGAGGAGCAGGTGGGTACCGGCCCAGGACACCCAGCGGCTCAGGTTGTCCGCGATCTGCGCTGCGGCGATGCCCTGGTTGTGCACGAAGTCGGCGTTGGTGAGGTAGCGACGCAGGGAATCACCGCCCGTGGGCGCGCCCCAGACAAAGACGTCCGCGCGGCCGGCCACCAGAGGAATGTACAGGAAGGGCGCCAGGCCGACGATTCCGCCACCCACACCGCGCAGCACGTCGAAAAGACGGACCCGGCGCCCGTGGACGGTCACCGCGAAGGCCGGCGCCAGGGCGAGGGCCGCCGACAGGGCAATAATGGCATTGACCGAGGCTGAGAGCCCGAGGGCAACTCCCACCGCGAACCAACTCCACCCGTGGGTGAGCTCCTGCGCCCGGGCCCCATGGACACGATCCTCGCCGGGGACGGAGGCGGGGGGCAAGGAGGGGGGGGGCAAGGAGAGGGGAGGTACGAAGAGAGGCGCTGCCCGAGCCACGGCCCAGGTGGCCAGCAGCGTAGCCAGGCTGTAGACCTCTATGCGGGTGGCGTTCTCCCACAGGGCGGGCTGCAGAGCGAGGAGGCCCACGCCCGCCGGCAGGATCACCTCCGGACAAAAACATGGGTGGCTCGACGAATCCGACGGTTGGGGGGCGCCGTCGGCGGGCTTGCACAGCGCCTCGGCGATGCTGACCAGAGGCACCACGGTCAGCGCCGCCGCCAGCGCGGACAACAGGTTCAACCCCACCAGCCCCGAGATCCCGGGCAGACGCGAAAAGAGCCAGCCGAGCATCGTGTGCAACGGCTGTCCCAGGGGATGACCCAGGCCCCCGTTCACGGCCACCAGAGCCAGCTCCGGGCTGTCGTAGAAGGACAGATCCCGGGACATGGTCAGCAGGTAGTACAAAAAGACCGCCCCCGAGGCGATCCAGGCGTTACGACGGGCCCCGAGGGGCAATCCCAACGAGCTCCAGGAAGGGGCCGCCGACGAATTCTCGGTCACCGGCGCTGCCTCACCACCCGGGCGGGTACGCCTACGGCCACGCTGAAGGCCGGGAGATCCTCTCGCACCACCGCGCCGGCGCCCACCTGGACGCCCCGGCCGATGGTCACGCCCCCAAGGACCACGGCGTTGCACCCGAGGTCGCTGCCGTCCCCGATACGCACGGGCAAAAAGTCCAGGGGACCGCCCATGATGGGCTGGTCGGGACCGGGGTCTCGGTGCGCGGAGGTGAGTATGCGGCACCCTGAACCCACGCCCACCTCGGCGCCCAGGACCAAGCCCCCGGCGCCGTGCAACAGACAGTGCTGCCCGATCCAGGTGTCCGGGCCGCAAATGAGCTCGCCCGCGTGGTAGCCGTTGAGCACAGCGTAGTGCCCCACGTAAACGTTGTCGCCCAAAGAGACGTTCTCAGGATGCAGGATCACGGCTCCGGGCTCAATGATCACTCCATCGCCGCAGGATCTCAGATCTTCGGGTCGAACCATAGCCTCCATCCTGTCTCGTACGCTTCTCCATGAGTGGTCAGAGTTTAAACAATAGCCAGGCCTTTGGCTAGCTGACCTACTTATTCCTGGCCAAATTCTATGGCAAAACCTATGGCCAATTCCCTTGACTTGGGGGGCTGAAATGCTATCAATTTGGCCTCGATCGCCGGAAGCAACAAAAACATAAGGAAAACGACCTCATGGACGAATCACACCTCCAACTCAAGCTGGAGTCGCCGAGCCCGGTAACCCGCACCATTACGGGTGAAATCGCATGGGAGCCCGTGCGCGAAAAGCTGGACGAAGCCTACAAAGAGCTGGGGAAGACCATCACCCTCAAGGGCTTCCGCAAAGGCAAAGTGCCCAAGGGTATGCTCAAAAAGATGTTCCACAAGCGCATCGCCGCTGAGATCTCCCATACCCTCGTGCAAGAGGCCCTGGTGGACGCCATCACCCGCTTGGAGCTGCGACCCGTGTCGCCCATTCCGGACTGGGACGTCGACGAGAAGGACATCGTGGAGGGCGAGTCCCTGGGCTTCTCCGCCACCCTGGAGGTGTTGCCCGAGGTGGAGATCACCGAGTATGAGGGGCTGGAGGTCAAGCGTCGGGAGGCCGCGGTCAGCGACGAGGATGTGGAGCGCTTCCTGGAGTCGAAACAGAACGAGCTGACCCAGTACCTCCCGGTGGAGGAGACCGACATGGTCGTGGGCCACATCGTGCGCTGCGACGTCATGGGCAAGATCGGCGGCGAGCCCGTAAGCATGGAGGGTTTGACCTTCCAGCTCAACGATCCCCAGAGCGACGAAGAGTCCGGTCCCGACCCCGACCCCGAGCGAGCGGCCATGATCGCCAAGATCACCAGCGAGCTCGTGTCCACCCGCCCCGAGGACGCCGAGCGCGACCTGACGTTCACCTGGGCCGAGGACGCGCCCGAGGCGTGGGCGTCCAAGGAGGCCCAGCTCCTGGTGGAGATCGAGGCCGTACGAGAGCGAAAAACGCCGGAGCTCGACGACGAGTTCGCCCGGGACATCGGGGAGGCCGAAACGCTGTCGGACTACCGGGAGATCGTACGTAAGCAGCTGCTGGAAGCCGATGAGGAGCGCGTGAAGCAGGATCTGCGCCGGTCGGTGGAAGAGGCGTTGATCGAGAAGAACCCCGTTGAGGTCTCTGCCACGCTGGTGGAGCGGCAGCTCAACTCGGTCATGGAACGCGCCCAGATGGCCTTCCAAATGCGAGGGGTCTCTCCCGACATCTTCGGCATGGACAACGAAAAGCTCCGGGACCAGTTCCGAAGCTCGGCCGAGTCGGAGGTCAAAAAGACTCTGCTGACAGACGCCTTGGCCAAGAAGTTGGACGTGAAGGTCTCCGACGAGGAGCTCGAGGAGCGGCTCAAGGAGATCGCCGAGGCCCGTAGCGAAAGCTTGGAGCGGGTCAAGGCTGAGTATGAAAAGAACGCCGGAAGCGAGGCTCTGCGGGTGGTCATGCGCGAGGAGAAGGTCCTTGACTTGCTCCTAGACAGTGCCCATGTTACGACAGTGCAAGGGTCGGATGAGGCCGAGACCGAAGACCTGGAAAACGCGAAGAAATCCAGTAGGGACGCGGGTAAAGAGGACGGTTCCGAGGCCCCATCCGAGTCCGAAGACAGCGAGCAGAAGGAGTCGTAGATCTTGTCCAACCCCTCAGGCCTGAGGCCACTGAACTCCATGCTGATCCCAACGGTCATCGAACAGACCCACCGCGGTGAGCGGGGTTGGGACATCTTCTCGAGGCTGCTCAAGGATCGGATCATCTTTCTCGGCACCGAGATCGACGACACCGTGGCCAACATCGTCATCGCGCAGCTGCTCTTTCTGGAATCCGAGGATCCAGACAAAGACGTCATGCTGTACCTCAACTCCCCCGGGGGGATTGTCTCGGCGGGCCTCGCGATCTACGACACCATGCAGTATGTGCGCTGCGACGTCTCCACCATCTGCATGGGCCAGTCGGCCTCTATGGCGGCGGTGCTCCTGACGGCGGGCGAAAAGGGCAAGCGCTTCATGCTGCCCCACGCCCGGATCATGATCCACCAGCCCAAGGGCGGCGCCATGGGTCAGGCCTCGGACATCGAGATCCAGGCCAAGGAGATCCTGAAGAACCGAGAGCTGCTCAACGAGATCCTGGCGCGGCACACGGGCCAGAAGATCACGCGCGTACGCAAAGACTCGGACCGGGACTACTACATGAACGCCACCGAAGCCATCGAGTACGGCATCGTGGACAGCCTGCTCGTGCGCGCCCAGGCCGATGAGGACAGTCCGGAGGCGGCCGCCGGTACGTCCGGCAAAAAGAGCGGCGGCTGATGGCGTCGGACGCCAAGAACCTGACCTGCTCCTTCTGCGGCAAGAGCCAGCGGGAGGTCAAAAAGCTCATCGCCGGCCCCACGGTCTACATCTGCGATGAGTGCGTCAGCCTGTGCAACGACATCATCGACGAGGAGCTCCAGCGTGAGAACTCCGTGGCGGAGCTGGCCTCGCTGCCCAAGCCCAAGGAGATCAAGGCGGTGGTCGATCAGTTCGTGATCGGGCAGCAGCGCGCTAAGAAGATCCTGTCGGTGGCGGTGCACAACCACTACAAGCGCATAGACGCCGAGCTCGAAGACGAGGACGTGGAGCTGCAAAAGTCCAACATCCTGCTGCTCGGGCCCACGGGCTGCGGCAAGACCCTGCTGGCGCAAACCCTGGCACGCATGCTCAACGTGCCCTTCGCCCTGGCCGACGCCACCAACCTCACCGAGGCCGGCTACGTGGGCGAGGACGTGGAGAACATCCTCGTGTCGCTGTTGCAAAGCGCCGACAACGACGTGGAGCGCGCCCAGCGGGGGATCATCTACATCGACGAGGTGGACAAGATCGCCCGCAAGTCCGACAACCCGTCTATTACGCGGGACGTCTCGGGCGAAGGCGTGCAGCAGGCGCTGCTCAAGATCATCGAGGGGACCATCGCCGCGGTGCCGCCCAAGGGCGGCCGCAAGCACCCCCAGCAAGATTTCTTGCAGGTGGACACCACCAATATTCTGTTCATCTGTGGCGGCGCCTTCGTGGGGCTTGAAGACATCATCGAGAAACGCATCGGGGTTCGATCCATGGGCTTTGGAGCCAACGTGGAGTCCCGGGACAAGAAAAAGATCTGGGACTACCTCAAGGAGGTCCAGCCCGAAGACCTGCTCAAATTCGGGATGATTCCCGAGTTCGTGGGGCGGCTGCCCGTGGTGGCGCCGCTGCACGAGTTGGATGAGGACGCGCTGGTGTCCATCCTGGTGGAGCCGAAGCACGCGCTCATCAAGCAGTACCAGCGGCTCTTCGAGATGGACAACGTGAAGCTACGCTTCACCGACGGAGCCCTGCACGCCGTGGCCGCCGAGACCCTGGGACTCAAGAGCGGCGCTCGAGGGCTGCGCTCTGTGCTAGAGGCTACGCTGCTCGATCTGATGTTCGACGTGCCCTCCGACGACACGATTACCGAAGTCCTCATCGGCGAAGACGTGGTACTGGGCTCCGGCGAGCCGGAATTAATATACGGCGATCAGCAGGCGACCGGCGCCTGACCCCTCCCCTTCCCCCACGCTGTTTTCTTGCGCCCCAGGCACGGACGCGGCAAAGTGACCCGGTAAAGACTCTCCAGACCCTATCGGATGAGGTAGACGGCCATGGCCAAAGATGACGAAAAACAAGACAAAGACCCCAAGGGTGACCCCAAGGTAGACAAAGACCCCAAGCAGATCCCCGAGGCCGCAATCCCCGTGGATGGCGAGATCAGCATCGCCGAGCCGGAGCGCGCCCCCGCCGTTGCGGACCTGCCGCTTTTGCCGCTGCGGGACATGGTGGTCTTTCCGTTCATGGTGGTGCCCCTGTTCGTGGGCCGGGAGAAGTCCATCGCGGCTTTGGATCGGGCCTTAGACAGTAACAAAGAGATCGTTCTGGTCGCCCAGAGACAGGCAAAAACCAACGATCCCACGCCGGTGGACATCTTCGACACGGGCACCGTAGCGTCGGTGATCCAACTGCTCAGACTGCCCGACGGCACGGTGAAGGTGCTGGTGGAGGGGCGACGGCGGGTGCATATTACCGACTACCTCGACAGCGAAGTCCTGCATCTGGTTCGCGTCAACGACGCCGACGAAGACGAAGAGGAGTCCGTCGAAATCGAGGCCCTGGTCCGACAGATCAAAAACACCTTCGAAAGCTACGTCAAGCTCAACAAGCGCATCCCGCCCGAGCTGCTGGTGAGCGTACAATCCATTGACGAGCCCGCGCGCCTGGCCGACACCATCGTCGGGCAGCTCACCCTCAAGCTGGCTGATAAGCAGGAGATCCTGGAGACCCTGTCGCCCAGAAAACGCATCGAACGCATTCTGGAGCTGATGCAGGCCGAGATCGAGATCCTGCAGATGGAGCGCAAGATCCGTACGCGGGTCAAAAAGCAGATGGAGAAGACCCAGAAGGAGTACTACCTAAACGAGCAGATGCAGGCCATCCAGAAGGAGCTCGGCGAGCGCGACGAGTTCAAGGCCGACATCGTAGAGCTCGAGGAACGCATCAGCGCCAAGGAGATGAGCGAAGAGGCCACCGAACGCATGGACAAGGAGCTCAAGAAGCTCAAACTCATGTCCCCCATGTCCGCCGAGGCCACGGTAGTGCGTAACTACATCGAGTGGGTGCTGGCGCTGCCCTGGATGGAGATGACCGTCGACAAGGCGGACGTCGCAGAGGCCGAAGCGATCCTGGAGGAGGATCACTACGGGCTCAACAAGCCCAAGGAGCGCATCCTCGAGTACCTGGCCGTGCAGCAGTTGGTGGGCTCCCTCAAAGGCCCGATCCTCTGCTTTGTGGGCCCCCCCGGCGTGGGCAAGACCTCCCTGGGCCGCTCCGTGGCACGCGCTACGGATCGAAAATTCGTGCGGTTGAGCCTGGGCGGTGTCCGGGACGAAGCCGAGATCCGCGGCCACAGACGCACCTATATCGGCGCCATGCCGGGCAAGGTGATCCAGGCCCTCAAGCGCGCCACCTCCTCCAACCCGGTGATCCTGCTCGACGAGATCGACAAGCTCTCTCACGACTTCCGGGGCGACCCGGCCTCGGCTCTGCTCGAGGTGTTGGACCCCGAGCAGAACCACGCCTTCAATGACCACTACCTCGACTTGGACTACGACCTGTCCCAAGTGCTGTTCATCACCACGGCCAACTCGCTGCACTCCATCCCGCCGGCGCTGCAGGACCGCATGGAGATCATCGAGCTACCGAGCTACACCGAATGGGAGAAGCTCGCCATCGCCAACCAGTACCTGGTACCCAAGCAGCGGGCCGCCAACGGGCTGGACGACGTGGAGGTGGAGTTCAGCGAGGGCTCCTTGCGACTGCTGGTAAACAACTACACCAAGGAGGCCGGGGTCCGGAGCCTGGAGCGAGAGATCTCCTCCATCGCCCGGAAGATCGCCAAAAAGGTCATCGATCAGGGAGAAAAAGGCAAAAATGCCACCTACCGGGTCACCGCACGGAACGTCCCCAACTACCTGGGCCCCATCAAGTTCCGCTCGTCCCGCAAGGAGGACGAGCACCAGGTGGGGCTCGCCAGCGGTCTAGCGGTGACCAACTACGGCGGCGAGATGCTCGTCACCGAGGTATCCATCCTGCCTGGCAGCGGCAAGCTGGTGCTCACCGGGAGCCTTGGCGACGTGATGCAGGAGTCAGCCCACGCGGCCATGAGCTACGTACGGTCCCGAGGACATAGCTTCGGGCTGGAGTCGGACTTCTATCGCCTCGTGGACGTACATGTGCATTTCCCCGAGGGCGCCATTCCCAAGGACGGTCCCTCCGCGGGTATCACCATGGCCACGAGCCTGGTGTCAGCCCTGCTCCGGGTTCCCGTTCGCTCTGATGTGGCCATGACCGGCGAGATCACGTTGCGCGGGCGGGTGCTGCCGGTGGGTGGGGTGAAGGAGAAGCTCCTGGCCGCCCACCGAAGCGGCGTGACTACGGTCCTGATCCCCCAGGAAAATGAGAAAGATCTCCATGAAATCCCCAAGCGGGTGCTCAACGCCCTGACCATTAAGCCCATGTCACATATGGATCAGGTGCTTCGCCTGGCCCTGGAGCTCACCGACCCCGACAAATTCCTCGCCGAGCCCTCAGAGGCCATCGACTGGCGCGTCGCCACGATGAAAGAGAATAGAGAAGACCGCAACGCCACCGAGCCCACACGACACTAGGAAAACCCGTTTCGGGTCGAGGATATGAGAGGATCTGATCCAGTCTGAACTATGGCATTCATTGCGCTTGACACCCAGAAGAGGTACTGCTAGAAATCTGCCGACGTTGCGGTAGGTGGTCGGTGGTCCGGGCGGGTAGCTCAGTGGGAGAGCGTCGGCCTTACAAGCCGAGGGTCACAGGTTCAAGCCCTGTTCCGCCCACTTTTCGATGTACGTTTGGGGTGGTAGTTAAGTCGGTTATAACGCCGGCCTGTCACGCCGGAGGCCGCGGGTTCGAGTCCCGTCCACCCCGCTTTTTCCCATTATTTTGTTTCGTTTGATGACCCGGTTCAGAAATGAACCGGGTCAACTCGTTTTGGGGCTAAGGGCCCGCTCGAATATTAGTTGTCCAGTTCAGGGCGTTGAGGCGCCCGGCTCGCGAGGCACGACGAGGCGCATACTTATTGATATGCAACGAGAAGTAACGAAGCGAGCCAGCGATGCATCGGCGGCCTGAGTGATCAAGTAATATTCGATCGGGTCCTAAGGGCCCTAATAAGTCATTGCCTGAAAAATCCGCAGTCTCTTAGGATCTAGTTTTTTTGTGATGCATCTTGCTCCTTTCTTGTCGCCCATATTTCATTATAACCCCACAGAAACCCATCTTAGTGTGTAATATATAAGCACAATTTCGTTCCCCCTTGACAGGGTGCTCTTCCTGCGGCCAAATCGAGCAACGATGACTTTCTCTCCGCAGATTGAAGCTGCTAAGCCCTTGGCAAAACGGCTGGTGGCCGAGAGCCCGGCCATGGTGCCCGTGGTAGAAGCCATCACCCAGGCTGCCAAGAATGACGCCCCGATTCTGCTCGAGGGCGAACAGGGCGTTGGCAAGGAGTTCATCGGCCGGCTCATCCACTTGAGCAGCTATCGCTGGGAGCACGCCTTCGAGACCATGCTGCCGCCTGCGCTGCCCGCCTCCCTGGCCGCCGAGGAGCTTTTTGGCGTCCAGGCGCGCAAGCTTCGACAAGCTTCAGGGGGCACCCTGCTGCTCAAGGAGGTCTGGCGTTTCCCCTGCGCGGTTCAGCAGCGGCTCGCCCACGCACTTACCCTGGACACCACGGGAGACCAAACCCCCATCGCCGTCCACGATGTCTGGCTGATGATGTCCTCCCGGGTAGCCCTGGAGGACGCCTCCCGGGAGGGGCTACTCGCATCGCCACTGGCCAGCTGGCCCCGCGCCATGTGGAAAAACGTCCAGCGCATCGCCGTACCTCCGCTCCGGCGCCGTCCTGCGGACGTCCCCCTGTTGGTGGAGCAGTTCAACAAGGAGCACGCGCTGGAGATGCAGCACGAGCCACTGGTCATCCCATCTCAGATCATCGACCGCTTCATCGGCTATTCCTGGCCGGGTAATGTGTCCGAGCTAAGAAGCGTGATCTACCGGCTACACACCACCTTGCGAAGTCCCCAGGTAGAGGAGTCGCACCTCTCAGGGCTGGTGCCACAGGTGGAGGATGAGCTGCCCCTGAGTCGCTTCGGGCTCGAGGACCTCGTTCGGGCGAAGCTGCGCACCTTCCTGTCCCGCATCAAGGGCTACCACGTGGAGGACCTTCACGCGCAGGTCATCAGTCAGGTGGAGAGACCGCTGGTGGAGTTGGTCCTCGAACAGACCAGGGGCAACCAGCTACAGGCTGCCAAGGTGCTCGGCATCAACCGAAACACCCTCCGGAAAAAGATCCGAAACCTCGGCATTCGACTCCCGCGTTAACGTAGTCCCCTACCTTGAAAACATCCATCGAAGGCCGCCGAAGGTAATCACCACCGCCGGCCCGGCCAAAATCCAGACGCGGGTGTGGGGCCAGATGAGGGTGAGCAGCGCCGTGAGCAGTAACGCCATCACCGTCCCGATAAGGAGCGTGCTGAAGCTGATCAGCAGCACCGGCGAAGCCTCCACCTGGTGGGGGTCTTCCACTTCCAACTCTTCGTCCACATCCACGCTCTGGGTGGATGGCGCCCGGGGAGGTGGGCTTCGGGGCCCACCCGGTATTCCCAAGAAAGGCGATGGTCCCGCGCCGTTGTCCCCCGCGCCGTTGTCCCCCGCGCCGTTGTCCCCCGCACCGTTGCCTCTGGAGTGGGCCAATCCTTTTTCGACGGGGTGGGACTCCTCGAAGTCCTCCATGGCCGCCATGGCGCGGAGCCGCTCACGCCGCTTTCGCACAAAGCCCAGGATCAGCAGCATCGCGGCGAATACCCAAAGAAACAGTCCCGAAGTGACCATGGGCACCAGCACGCGCTCCCAGTTCCACTTCTCTCGCCAGCGGGTGGACAGCTGTCCGGGGGTGATGTCGTAGACCTCCTTGAGCGCGCGGTCGAAGGGGATCCCATCAGCCAGCCGCCGGATGAACCGTCGGAAGGCAATGGAATCGTCGAGGGACCGTAGGAACCGCACCAGATCATAGCTCTGCTGATAGCTCTGGGAGGCCCGATGCTTATCGTGCCCCAGGTTCCGGTGCAACTCCGCCAACGGTAGGGCGCCGCGACCGCTCCAACTCCGCGGATCCCCGACATAGGGAGCCATGGCCTGGAGATCGGCGAATCCTTCGACGAACCAGGTGGGCAACCGGCGAAACCGCGTCGCATGGGCGAGAGCCACGTGGGAGTATTCGTGGGCGAAAAGCACATTCCGATCCGCCCGCCGGCCCCCGGCTCGACCCGGACCCAAGATGATGAGGTTCCGACGAGCGTACGCCACACCCGCCACCCAACCCGGCAAGGGCCTCCCGGGCTGGGCCCGCCGAAACTCCGCCGCGGTGGCCGTCACCACCACCACCGTAGGGCTGGGCGGCGCTCGTCCCAGATCCGCCAGGATACGCAACCGTACCCGCTCAGCCCGTTTTGCCAGAGAGAGGGCGTCAGCCTCAGCGGCCGCCGAATACCGGAAGGTGAAGTGCTCGGTGTGGTACTGCTCAGGCGGCGTCCAGGACGCTAGGATCACAGCCATGGTCAGCGCAAGCTGCATGGTCCGTCCTGTCTACGGCCGGGTCACCCGGAGGAGTACCTTCTCCTCGGTCAAACTATCCTTGATGGCGAAAGCGCCCACCACGCCAGCCACAAGGGCAGCGGCGACCCAAAAATACCATTTCTTCCAAAGCACCGCCGGCTTGGCCTTGGACTTTTTGCGGGGAGGCTGGGCCAAACCCTCGGCACGCTTGCGCTCCGCTCGCGCGACCTTGGAGAAAGCCACCAAAACAGGTTTACGAAGGTCGCCAGCGCCGGGGCGAGGCAGCGAGAGCACGGGCGAAGCGAACTTGCCCAGCCGCGCCGAGTACCAACGCGCCTTGAGGCTGCCGCCGGCGAGAACGCACACCAGCAACTGGTCAATGCGCAGTCGCTTGGCCAGGCTCTTGATGCGCGCCGAACCCCATCGGCCCGATGCGCGCCGAACCGAGGACAGGTCCTTGCGGATGTCGGCGAAGGCGTCTGCGACCCGGGGCACCATGGACACCAGCACCTTGGAACCGGCGGTCCCGGCCGCCACCACCTGGTGAAAAACGCGGTGTCCCTCCAGCTCTACCCGGAGGCGGTGAGCGCTAGGCCCCACCTGGAGCGTCCGCGGTCCCAGCCCGGCCGGCTGGTCGTCGAGAAACACCCGCGCCTTGGCAGCCACCTTCACCTCGAGCTTCCGCCGGGGTAACAGGGGCAGGGGCACCAGGGGATATGCGGACCAGATCCCAGCGGGTACGCCCTTGGGAACCTTGCCGGCCAACAGCTCCCGCAGCCGGGCGGCGACCTTCCGTGCCGCCGCCTTGTGTCCGAGGGCATGGTGACACAAAAGCAGGTAGGTGCAGGCCTCCACCAGGGCCCCGCGGGCCTGGCTCCAGGCCACGTGGCCGTCGTACATGGCGATGGCCCGAGCGAATGCCTCCGCCGCCTGACCACGCTTAAGGGAGGAGAACAGCCGCTTGCCACGGCTCAAGGCGGCGGCGGCCACGGATTTCGCCTCGTCGTGGGGTAGGCCCACCAGAGCGCGGCGCAGGGCGCCACCCTGAATCGGCGAGGACAGCTTGGTCCGGGGGACCTTCTGCGCCCTTGCCCGTGCGCGGGGTCGTTTGCGCGACGCGTCGGGCACCGGGGCCCCCTTGCCCACTTTGCGGCGAGGCGGCGGGGACACGGGCGATGCCTTCGGCACCGGCTTCTTCTTCGGAGACAGCAGGTCGTAGAGTCGGAGCAGTCGCTGTGCGGTGTCGTGGTCCGCGGGGCCGGCGTTCACCACAGCGTAGCGAGGCGCCCGCGCTTCGACCACAGAGGTGGCCCCCAGCAAGAGTACCGCGACCGCACCAAGACCCAAAACAGAAGGAAGACGTCTCATGGTTCACCAATCGTTGGTGCGAATGCGCACCGCCGCTCGCAGCATAGCAAAAGGGCTCACCGGTGAGAAGTGGGCTTCGGTTAGGGCTGCACGGTTAGGACATCTGACTACGCAGGGTGGCCAGCAGTTGCCGCGCCTCGTCTGGAATATCGTCGAGGTTGGGATACGGGGGTGCGCCCGACAGGTCGGCGTCGATGGCCTTGGAGTCGTAGGGCAGCACACCCAGGACCGATATGGGCGCCAAGGCCTTGGTTACTGCGGCGGTGTCGGCACCATCGCGCACCTTGTTCACCACGGCGGCAATGTTCTTGATCCCGATCTCGGCGGCCAGCTCAGCGACCCTTTGGGCGGTCTTGATGGACCGCGCCCCGGGCTCCACCACCACGATCATCAGGTCCACGGCCGTGGCCGTGGCGCGGCCGAGGTGCTCCACTCCCGCCTCCATGTCCATAATGAGGTGGTCCTTCTGGCCGAGTATAAGGTGGGTCACCAGGGCCTTGAGCATGACGCTCTCGGGGCAAATGCAGCCCGATCCTCCATGATCCACGGTGCCCATGAGCAGCAGGTGTACGCCGTCCTTCTCTACGGAGAGCTTGTCGGGCAGATCGTCCACTGTGGGGTTCAGCTTGAAAAAGGACCCAATGGCACCTGGCTTCGCGCCCGTGCGCTCCTCGATGAGCTCCTTGAGCTCGGTGACCGGAGCGATCTCATCACCATTTTCGATGCCCAGGGCGGACGCCAGGCAGGGCGCGGGGTCCGCGTCCACGGCGATAACCCGATCTCCCTCGGCCGCCAGCAACCGGGCCAACAGCGCCGCCACGGTGGTCTTGCCCACGCCACCTTTTCCACTGATTCCAATCTTCATGATCTCTCTCCATAAACGTCTGGTCTAGAACCTAAACACACATGGCACCAGAGCAATACAGAATTGAACGTTCGCGCTGACACATCGCTCGCTTAGCCCCCGCTACGGATGTTCCCCTTGCCGCTCCAGCGGGGCGCTGCAAGAGCGGCTGCGGAGAAATCCTCCACGGGGGCGACGCTCGCTGGGTGGTGCTTACACGGAAATTTGCGAGGCATACGATACTCGATGATACGCGCTGTGCCGCTCGCTTAGCCCCCGTTCCGGATGTTCCCCTTGCCGCTCCAGCGGGGCGCTGCAAGAGCGGCTGCGGAGAAATCCTCCACGGGGGCGACGCTCGCTGGGTGGTGCTTACACGGAAATTTGCGAGGCATACGATCAACGGAGCGGACGCGGAGCGGACTATCCGAGCTCGGTAACGAGGAAAACGGCTCTACATAAGTGAGCGGAGCCCGCACGGAGGATTTCACGGCAGCCGCTCTCGCAGCGCTTCGCTGGAGCGGCAGAGTGAATCCTTCGTGTGGGCGAAGCGAACGGTTCTACGGCGGGATCTACAGCCCGAAGGTGTGTTTTGAGGGAGGCTGGGGGGGGGGAGCTAGAGATCTAGCCAGGAGTCGGAGTAGAGCTTTTGGCCGAGGAGGACCTGGGTGGTCTTGACGTAGTCGGTCTCTTCCTTGGACAGGCCGGCCATATCGGGTACGTCGCCGTCCATGATCTTGCCCACGATGGTCTCGATGTCCTTGCGCTTACCGCGGGCGATGTCCATGAGGCCCTTGTCGAGGGGATCCACGATGGCGCCCTTGAGGCCGGCCCTCAGGAGCATGGCAAAGTAGGTCTGGTTCACCAGCGGGCGAAGCTTATCCGGGCAGCCATTAGAGATGTTGGACAGGCCACAGGTGGACATGCACTCGGGGAACATGTCGGGCATCATGAGCATGAAGTTGGTGCAGCCCTGGGCCTCGATCTGCTGGGAGCTGACCGGCACCACGATGGGATCCACCCAGATATCCTCACCCGCTAGACCCGCCTCCTGGGCGGGGTACACGATCTCGGAGGCGAGCACGCCGCGCTCATTCTCGTCCCGGGGGATGCCCTCGGGGCCCCACAGAAGCGCCACCATGCCGGCGTCGTACTTCTTGGTGAAGGGCATGAGCTTCTCCATCCGGTCCGGGCGCGCCATGATGGAGTTGATGACGGCCTTGCCGCCCTTGTTCTTGTAGACCTTGAGCCCCGCCTCCATGGCGTCTACGTTCATGGTGTCTAGGTACAGCGGCAGATCAGAGACCTCCTGCACCGCGCCGACGACAAACTGCATGAGCTCGTCGCCCTTTTTGCGGGCCGGCCCCAGATTGACGTCCAGATAGTCCGCCCCCGCCTCGGTGAGCCTCACCGCGAGATCCTGGATAGGTTTGACGTCCCGGTTCTTCATGGCCGGGCCGATGGACTTGGACATCACGTTGATGTTTTCAGCGATTACCTTGAAGGACATTGGGATCTCCTCGGTGGCGCAACCCTAAGCGCCAGGCAATAATGTCGTCTTGATTCCTAACGCCTGGTCTGCACGACTAGGCGAAGTGCTGCTTGAGGTAGGCCGGGATGAAGCTGGCCTCACGAGGACCGACCATGACCTCCCACTCGTCACCCAGCTCCTCTTCGAGGTCACCGCTGATGATGGCCGCCAGACCGGGGATGACGATCTTCTTGTTGGCGATCTTGTCGTTGCAGCCCTGCTTCTTCATGGATTCGCCGATGGAGTCACCCACGAACTTGCCTGCCGCCCATGCGGTCAGCACGGAGAGGCCGTCGGTGTCCTTGACGTAGAGCCAGCACGGGATCCGGCTGTTCTCGATCTCGCCACTCACGATGAAGTAGGTGAGCGAGAAGTTCGAGGTCACCACCACGGGGCTGTCCGCCGTAGCGTCGTTCATGGAGTAGAAACCCTCGTCGGTCTTCATGGGCCGCTGCGGGTCGGTGTAGATGTTCAGTCGCTCCAGGAGCAGCGGGAACAGGTACTGGCCCTGGAAGTCGGACAGAATGATGATGCCGGCGTACTTGGCGATGCCGGCGGCGGCAAGGACCGCCTCCTTCATCGGGGTGTCAGCCATGTCGCACACCGGGGCGATGGTCGGGAAGCCGAAGGTGCGGTCCTTGGCCGTGAGGGCCAGGCGCCGGATGGCGGTCTGGTCCCGAAGCTGATCGCCGGCGGTGCGGGCACCGGAGTCGAAAACCACGTCCTTGATGCCGGCCTTTTCTGCCGCCTCGGACAGCTCTTTGATCTCGTCCAAGCCGTTGCCGATGACGCCCAGCGACGCGCCGTGCTCCTTGGCCAGTCCACCCATGGCGTCCAGGTTGTCCTTGGTCACACCGTAGATGAGCACCTTGGAGTCGTCTCGCTCGGCCAGACCAGCTTTGATCATGTCCGGGTTGTCGGACCAGAGGATCAGCCCAGCGTCCGTAGCGCCGCGCACCTTCTTGACCAAGGCAGCGTAGGTGTCAGCGTTGCCGGACTCAGCCTTGAGGGCGAACAGATCGCCCTTGAGGAGAAGACCCACCCGCTCGTACTGGTGGTCGACGAAGCACTTGAGCTTACGGTCGACCTCTTCGGCGGAGTCGCTGTCGCTGATCTTCAGGGCCAGACCCGTGGGGTTGAAGAAAGTCTTCTCGTGACGGAACATCACGAGCTCGCCACCGGTCTTGAAAGCGTCTTTTCCGGCGCCGATCGCCACGGGGCGGATGGGCGGCGCGGAGGCCTCCGACAGCATGGCCTTGGCCTCGTCACTCACGTAGGGACATGCGCTCAGCTCAGCCTTACCTGCGGCGAGGTTCATGGCAAACGCCAGGCACGTAGGGACGCCGCACTCCTTGCAGTTCGTCTTGGGCAGCAACTTAAAAATCTGGATTCCGGTCAATCCCATGTGCCGTTCTCCTAATCGATGGTCTCGGCAGACCTTTGGTGGCCTATCGGGTTCTTGAGAATTGTTGCCCCCCCGGCGAAGAGCCGAGGGGGGGGGAAATCACTACATCATCGGGTCCATGGTGATCGCCGGGTGACCCTTCTCGGTCAGCCACTCGAGGATCTCCATCTCATCGGTGGACACGGTCTCGTCGCAGATGAGCTCGGCGAAGTTCTCCGACAGGCCCTGCTTGACGGCCTGGGCGTTGATCCTGTCCTTGAGCTCTTCTTTGAGGTTCTTGGGCAGCCAGACCAGCCGCCCGATGCCGCCTTCGGCCCTGATGAACTTGCCGGACACCACATACAGCTTGGAGTGGCCCACAAAGCCCGGGGTCACCGCGCCGCCGCCCACGGTGCCGGCCAGGGTGGTGAACTTCATACCCGAGGGGGTCATGCCGCCGTAGTCGCGATCCACGGTCATGATGCCGTTACACATGGGCATGATGGCGCTGATGGCCTCGAAGCAGCCGCAGGAAGTCATGGGCTCTTCCATGATGGAATAAGCGTTGTACAGCTCCACCGTGCCGCGAGAGGCCTGGCGCACGAATTCGTTGACACCCTCCCACTGGCCGCGCTTCTCGTCGATGACGCGCCCCTTCTCGATGGGCTGGTTCGGCCCCGTGGGGGTGATTTCGAAAGAGGCCTTGCAGTCCAACCAGGAGTAGGCACCACAGAGGCCCGTCCGCTCAGGGGTCACCACGCACACGTGGCTCGGAGCGAAGGACTGGCAGAGAGTACAGCTGTAGTAGGTCTCCTCGTCCTCGTCGACCATGCCCTCCACACGGGCGTCACGCACGGCGTAGGATGCCCGCGCCAACTTGAGGATCTTCTTGGCGTCCTCTTCCTTGGTGAAGATGGTCACCTTCACCTTGTCGAGAATGGCGCCGAACTCGCTGTGGTACTTGGCCCAGATGATCTCGCCAATATGCTTGAAGCGGAAGCCCTTCTCGTAGGCGGTCTTGGAGATACGGAACCAGGCGATGTCGCGCTGGCCAATGTGCATGCTGCCCTGGGCGAAGTTCACCAGGTGGTGGATCTGCCGCTCCAGGATGGGCTCGAAGTCGGCCTGGAACTCGCGGCCCGCCACTTCGACCTTAATGCCCAGGGAGCACTTGGAGTTCTCGCCGAGCTCATCGAGATCGGGACCAATGAGCTGAATGTCGTGGTCCTCGATGGCGTCCATCTCGGCCGAGGTGGTCCACTCCACGGCGAAGGTGCCGCCACGACCGCCACCGCCCTCGAAGTAGATGTCCGGCCCACGCACGCGCTCGCCCTCGAAGGCGGCACCGTAGGCTACGGGAACCTCTACCTTGGACACGTTGACCTTCAGACCACGGACCTCCACCGAACGCTGAACGATTTCGTCGTGGGGCACATTGGAGACCACATGCTCGTAGGTACACACGCCCGTGGGCAGGATCTGCGGAATGGGTGTGTCGGCGATAACCGGGAAGCCGTAGTTCACGCACATGAGGCCGTTGGCGTACCACTGGTCGGTGACGTGACCCAGGGTCATGGCGAAGGCGAAAACGCGGTCCTTGTTGTAGATGAGGACCCTGCGGTAGTCGCCGGGCTCGATGCCGCCGAAGGTCAGGGCCGCACGGGTGGCGAACCCCGCGGCGAACACCGCCGCGGAGACGTCCGGGCCGAAGGAGACCAGCCGGGTGCCCCAGCCGATCTCCACACCCGCCTCTACGAGCTGCTCGGAGAAGCGCACGCCGTTGTGCTCGCCTGCCATGAAGACGTACAGGTTCTTCTGCTGCAGCTCCAAGGCGATCTGAACGGCGATCTCCGTGGTGGGCGCGGCACCTAGGATAGCGGCAAAGCCCGGGGCCGTGCCGTCGACGAACTCCACGCCGCGTTTCCGCAGGATCACGTCGTCGGCGGCGCCAAGCCAGATGTTATCGTCAGTGACATCCTCGCCCCGGACATAGAAGTCGGGGAACTCGAGGTACCTCATGCACTCTTCCATCTCCTGGGCGAACAAGGCCACTGCGCCCGCGTCCAGGGCTGGGCCCAGGTAGGGCAGATGCACATGCTCCTTGACCAGGGGCGGCAGGAGCATCCGACAGCGGTCGAAGACGGGACCCATGTCTTCCAGCGTCTCGATCTTGTGACCGAGCAGGCCGTAGATGCTGGGCAGGTAGTAGCCGGTGTTGGGGAACCCAACCTCGGTCTTACCGCCGTGCGTATCCATCATCTCGGTATATTTTTTTCGCACGCGCTCCACGATTGCGTGGGCGCCACGGATTCCAGCGGATGCGATGATCTTAGACATTGCTTCTCCTCAATTGGGCGTTCGCTTCGCAGCTAGTAGACCGGGGCCTAGGCCTCGATGTCGGCCTCCGCACGGCGCATCTCCATGTCCATGAGGACACGTTCCTTCTTCTTGTCGATGCCGAGCGCTTTTCGTTTCTCGTCGATATGGGCGATCATGAGCTGCGCGGCCTTGACGGGGTCCGGCTCAAAGTCCCACTTGCCGCCGACCTTCTCGGCAATGCCGTCGAACAGGTATTCGGTGAGCTTCTTGGCGCCCAGGGTCGGGAAGGAGACTCCGAACACGGTATAGACGCCCGAGGCCACGAAGTAATGGCCGATGGAGATGGCCTTCTCGGACATCCACTCCGGCGCGGCACCCGCGGCGGGGAGGTCCGAGATGTCGTCTCCCAGGCCCCCCTCCTTGACCACCGCGGCGGCGGCCATGAGGATACGGGAGTTGTCCACGCAGGAGCCCATGTGGAGCACCGGTGGGATGCCCACGGTCTCACAGACCTCGCGCAGGCCGGGACCGGCAAACTCCAGACCCTTCACCGGATCCATCAGCCCCTCCTTGGCACAAGCGATGGCGCTGCACCCGGTCTGAAGCACAATCACATCGTTTTTGACCAGCTCCTTGACCATTTCGATGTGATAGAGGTCATGCGGCACCTTGGCGTTGTTACAGCCCACCACGCCGGCGATGCCGCGGATCTTGCCGTTGATGATATTGTCGTTGAGCGGCCGATACGAGGCGCGGAAGGAACCCCCCAGCAGATAGTTGATCGTCTCGTGGGAGAAGCCGGCGACCAGATCGATGGTATCGAAGACCGTCTTCTTGGCGTCCTTCTGCCGGTTCTGGTAGTTGTCGCAAGCGACCTTGACGATCTCCTTGGCCGACTCGAGCGCACGGTCCTCGTGGAACTCGATGTGCTGGGCGTCGGGCATCCTGGCGATACGGCTCGTGGTGAGGATTTTGGTGTGGTAGTGCTTGGCCACCTGGGGCAGAGACTGCATAATGCACTGGATGTCCACCACCATGGCCTCCACCAGGCCGGTCACCATGGCAACCTCCTGCTGGAGGAAATCGCCGGCAACCGGAATGCCGTGCCGCATCAGGATCTCGTTGGCCGTGCAGCACATGCCGCCCAGGTTGATGCCGCCGGTGGCACCCTTGGAGGCGGCGTACTCCTTCATCTCGTCAGTCATGGACACGGCCACGATCATCTCGGAGAGCAGCGGCTCGTGCCCATGCAAGATGATGTTCACCTGGTCCTCCTCCAAGAACCCCAGGTTGACCTTACTGACCACTGGAACCGGAGTGCCGAACAGGATGTCCTGAAGCTCCGTGGCCAGCATGGATCCACCCCAGCCATCGCCCAACGCGGCGCGGCTGCCGTGGTCGATCAGGTGATGGTACTCCTGGTCCACGCCCATGTGCGTCCGGTGCATGATCTCCACGATCTCGCGGTCGATGCCCCGGGGCATGATGCCCTGCTCCCGCCACAGCTGCTGGCGTTTGAGCGGCGCGCGCTGGCACATGACGAGCTCACCCTCCTGCTGGCCCCACTGAGCCAGGGCGAGCTTGCCCACTTCCAGCGCGATGTCATTGATGGCGCGATCCCCAATTTCGACCTCGAAGTCCATGGCCAAGGCGAGGAGCTTCTGCTCGTCTTGGATGGAGTAGCCCGGAGCCTTGCCCTCGGCCACCTCGATGAAGGTCTCGGCCACGGCCCGACCGTGGTCGGAGTGTGCCGCGGCGCCGGCGGCGATCATCCGGATAAAGTTCCGCGCGGCGATGGTGTCGGAATCAGCGCCACACACGCCCCGCTGGGGCCCGTTGCCGTAGGGATCGGTCTGACACGGTCCCATGGCACAGATCCGACAGCACACGCCCAGATTCCCAAAGCCACACTGCGGACTCTGCTGTTCCAAACGGTCCCAACAGAGCTCGACACTTTCTTCACATGCCTGGCCGATAAGCTGCGCGGTAACAGGATCGCCACTCTTCATTTTCTCGTTCATTCGAGACTCCTTGCTCTATCTTCGCCTGTCCCGGAAGCACCGCCGAAGCGGCCCCGGGGCGCCGGGCGTCAAGTTACATGTGTCCTTCTGCCATGGCCTGCTTGGCGTAGAACTCCCGCCGGCAGGTGGGGCAGACCGACCGCACATCCTCGTCCATATTGACGGTCTTCTTCAGGTGCGCCAGGTGCTTCTCCGTGGCCACGGCCTTGCCGCAGATGCGGCAGCGCACCAGCTTGTGTATGGCGCGCCAACGGGGCAGCTCCCGCGTATCAGCCGTGTCGATGACCTCAATGCACTGCGTGGGACAGACCGAGGCGCAGGAGGCACATCCGATGCACTCCTTGGACAGGTCGTCAAAGGGCGTGCCCACGTCCTTTTTGTCCCCGCGGCCGATGAAGCCCAGGGCCTCGACGCCCATGACGTCCTTGCACACCTGAATACACAGGCCGCACAGGATGCACTCCTCACCGCTCACCGGGTAGGCCTGGGCATCGACGCCGTACTCGGCGGCAAGCTCTCGGACCCGCTTGGCCTTGGGCGCCCGCGCGATGAGCAGCTCGAGTACACCCTTGCGATTCTCTCGGATGTTCTCGGAGTCGGTGACCACCTCGATGCCCGGCAGCACCGGGTAGTTGCAGGAGGTGGTCAGCTTAGTCTTCTTGCGGCCGTGGGACTCAGCAGTGACCTCCACCAGGCACAACCGGCAGGCCCCATAGGCCTCCACTGCGGGGTGGTAGCACAGGTGCGGGATATCGATCCCGTTGTCCAGAGCGGTCTGTAGCAGGCTCGCGCCTTGCTCCGCCTGGATGGTTTTTCCGTCGATGACGATGTCAATCATCTGTAGATGCTCCCTGTTAAATAAATCGACAACCGTGGCCCTAACCCTGGGTCCCTGTCCGGATGTCGATCGCATCGAACTTGCAGGACTGATAGCAGATCCTGCACTTCGTACATTTGTCTTGGTCGATCTTGTAGGTGTCGCCCTTCTTTTTCTCGCCGCTGATGGCATCGTAGGGGCAGTTGAGTGCACAAAGATTGCAGCCGTTGCACTCGGCAGTGATGTGGAAGGAGATGAGCGGCTTGCACACGCGCCCGATACACTCGCCCCGTTCGATGTGTCCCTCGTACTCTTCACGGTAGTACTTGAGCGTCGACAGGACCGGGTTGGCCGCCGTCTGTCCGAGGGCGCAGAGCGACCCATCCATAACCACCTTGGCCAACGACTCGAGCTTCTCAATGTGCTTCTGGGTTCCGCGCCCTTCGCAGATGTCGTTGGTGAGCTCCCACATGCGCTTGAGTCCCTCGCGGCAGGTGGTGCACTTGCCGCAGGACTCGTCGCGGAGGAAGTTCAAGAAGTACCGGGCAAAGTCCACCATGCAGGTGTCTTCGTCCATGACGATCATGCCGCCCGAGCCCATCATGGACCCGGCCTTGGTCAGCTCGTCAAAGTCCACGGGCTGGTCCAGGAACTTCTCGGGCAGACAGCCGCCGGAGGGACCGCCGGTCTGCACGCCCTTGAACTTCTTACCGTCGCGAATGCCCCCGCCGATGTCGAAGATGATCTGGCGCAGGGTCGCGCCCATGGGCACCTCC
Organism: Deltaproteobacteria bacterium; assembly: GCA_029938605.1. Lineage (GTDB taxonomy): Bacteria > Myxococcota_A > Polyangia > HGW-17 > JAJRWW01 > JAJRWW01. Next base: position 75,149 of record JAOZUO010000003.1, read on the forward strand.
ACCAGGCCGGTGTTGTTGACCTTGCCCACCAGGGAGAAGATCTTGGTGCCCTTGGAGCCGCCCCAGGGGTTCTTGGACACGTCGCCGGTGCCGATTCCGGTGAACCAGTCGACACCCTTGTTGATGATAAGAGGCACGTTGGCCCAGGTCTCGACGTTGTTCAGGTTCGAAGGCTGATCGTACAGTCCCTGCTCCACCGTATGGATGTGCTTGGCCCGGGGCTCGCCCACATACCCCTCGAGGGAGGCCATGAGCGCCGTGGACTCGCCGCACACAAAAGCACCACCGCCCCGCACGACCTTGATGTCGAAGCTGAAGTCCGAGCCCAGAATGGACTTGCCCAGCAGCCCCATGGCCCGCGCCTGCTCCAAGGCGGTAGTCAGGTTGCTCACCGCCAGGGGATACTCGTTACGAACGTAGACGTAGCCCTGGCTTGAGCCGATGGCGAAGGCACCAATGATCATGCCCTCGATGATGAGGTGCGGATTGCCCTCGAGCAGCGACCGGTCCATGTAGGCGCCGGGATCGCCCTCATCAGCGTTGCAAATGACGTAACGCTGCTCGCCCGGGGCGTCCTTGCAGGTGCGCCACTTCACGCCGGTGGGGAATCCACCACCGCCACGACCCCGCAGGCCGCTTTTCGTGATCTGGTCGATGACCTCATCGCCCTTCATCTCGCCAAGCACCTTGACCAGGGCGCTGTAACCGTCGCGAGCGATGTAGTCGTCGATCTTGCGGGGATCGAGCATCCGCCCGCCATGCATCAGCTCCTGCTGCTGGTGCTTGTAGAAAGGAATGTCGTTCTCTTTGGTGCATTTCTTGCCGCTGACCGGATCTACGAAGAGCAGCTCTTCGATGACTTCGCCCTTGGCGAGGGTCTTGGCGACGATGTCCGCGGCGTTCTCCGACTTGACCTTCTGGTAGAGGATCTCCTCGGGGTAGATGACCATGAGCGCACCGCGCTCACAGAAGCCGTGGCAACCCGTGGCCACGATCTCCACCTTCTCTTCCAGACCGGCCTTGCAGACCTCGTCGCGGAGGGCCTCGGCGAGGCTATCGCATTTATAGGCCTTGCAGCCGGTGCCAGTGCACACCGAGACAATCTTACGATCAGGGTTCTTGTCGCCCTGCAGCTTGGCGCGGTACTCGGCGAGATCTCCCCCGGAGTTCAGCAGCTTGAGCTTGGAAAGGTCGATGGACGTATGTTCCGGAGAGCAGCTCATGCGGCACCTTCCTTCGCGTCGGCCTTACGGACTTTTTTGACGAGCCGCGAGACCTGGGCAGACTTCTGGTTGCCGTGGTACTCGCCGTCGACGATGACCAGCGGCCCCAGGGCGCAGGCGCCCACGCAGTTGACCGTCTCGAGGGTAAACTGCATGTCCTCGGTGGTGCCGCCGGCCTTCACCTCGAGAATGCGCTCGAACTCCTCGACCAGCATGGGCGCGCCCCGCACGTGGCAGGCGGTGCCCATGCACACAGTGCAGATGTGCTTGCCCCGCTCCTCCAGGGAGAAGGCGGAAAAGAAGGTCGCCATGTAGTTGATACGGCTGCGCGACACCCCCATCACCTCGGACACTCGCTCGAGAGCCGGACGCGGCAGGTAGTTGTACTCAGCCTGGATATCCATCAGGACCGCTAGCAGCTCGGCCTCTTCGGCACCGTAGCGGTCTATGATCTTGTCCACTGTTCTTTGCATCGGTGGTCCCTTTGCTTCGTTCGATCCGCGCCTCTATGAAATCCCCGGCGCACGCGGAAGAGGCAGTCCGCTCGCACGTCGTGTGACCGGACTCCTACAGATTACGCCAGGGGCGGTACTGTTTGGGTGCCTCATCCTCCACCACCTGCGAGAACTCAAGGGCGCCCGTGGGGCACGCCTCGGCGCAGGCGGGGATCCGGTCCTCCCGGAGCCGGTGCACGCACAGATCACACTTGGTGATCTGCTCGCCCTGCAGGTGCGCCTCGGGCACACCGTAGGGACAGGCGAGCACGCAGGAGCGACAGCCGATGCACAGCTCGTCGTCCACGATCACCGGGCCACCGAGGCCCAGCTTCTGCATGGCGCCCGTGGGACACACCGTCACGCATGCCGCAGCTTCACAATGGCGGCACTCCGTAGGTACGCAGGCCCCCTCCACCTCGTGGAGCTTCACCCGCGGTCGTGGGGGCGGAACCTCATAGATGGCTTCGAAAAGCGATTTGCTCTTGGAGTGCTCGAGCGCGCAAGCCTGCACACAGCGGCTACAGGCGACGCAAATATCGGAGTTTACCTTGACCAGACCAGTAAGCATCGTAGATGCCTCCGTTCGCAGTAGCTATTTGGCGGGCAGAGTTTCGATCATCTCGCGGATGAGCTTCACCGCCTCGGGGTGCCGCATCACGAGCACGTCGGCGCCCGCCAGCAGCAGCGAGGTGGCGGTCACCGCCTCCATGACAATACCGCGTTGCTCCGCATCACCCATGGTGGGCGCTTCCTCTTCAGTCAGAGCGGCCTCTTTGACCTTCCACACCTCCTTGCCGAGGTTGCAATACAGGGGGTACTGCAGCTTCGCGTCCTGCTGGGTCAAGGCCGCCTGCCGGCAGCGCTCGATGACCGTATAGGAGTATTCGAGGCCGTAGCCGAGCCCGCCCGTGGTGGGATCGATGAGCACCGAATCCACCGGCACGCCCAGATTCTCGGTGAGGATGTTGAGCTGCTTGGCGAGGTTGATGTCGATGGGCGACGAATTGATGGCCACGTGACCGTCGCTAATGACCGACGCGCCGATCTGCTTGTAGTTGGTGTCCTGAAGCGGACCGATACCCGCCCGACGCCCGCGCAGCGCGTCGGACACGGCGCGAAGCACTTCGGTGTCCTTCTCGACGTTGGCTGTACCCCACGCTACGATGGGCACCTTCACGGCGTCCGCCACGGCCTTGGCCACGGTGGCGGCGTGAGCGGCGTCCTTGTCGGCGCCATTGGGGTCGGTGCCGGAGAAGTCAATGTGGATGATATCCGCGCCGAACTCCTCCACGCACTTCTTGGCCCAGGCCGCCGGGTCACCCCAAACGTCCTCATACTGCTTTTTAAGCGCCGCCGGCCAGTGGTCGGGAGCCACATCGGGCACCTCAAAGGCGATGATGGGCCGGTGCGGCGCATCCCCCTCGAAGTCATGGAACGCATAGGCGCTGGCGCCGCCCATGGTCACGGCGTTGTCGTCGGCGCCCAACGTGATTTCGTTGATGGCGCCGGAGTAGGTAACTTTCGGAATCTGGGTGGCCATGCTGGCTCTCCTCCCGTAAATGGCGTACGTCGGCCCCGGGGGCCGGAGATCCACCTGGAATCAAATTCGTCCTAGGCGGGCGTCTTGCGCTTCTCGCTGCCGTACCCCTCTTCGGCGTACCAGTAACGCTCACCGGTCTCGAGGTACTTGAGCATCTCCTCGCGGTTTGCCATATGCTCTCGCCACAGGCCCTTGCTCTCGGGTTTGCCGGCTTCGTAGTCGGGCCCAATGACCTCGACGTCGGCTCCGGTGTGGGACTTTTTCTTGATCAGATCAGAGGACATGGTTCGTCTCCTGCGTGCAGTGTCTTTTTTCGGTTTCTATGCCGACACATTTGCAAAAAAAAACATTTTATAAAAGCCCAAAGATGGCTGTTTCTCAATGCATACGATGTTTTTTTTCGTATGCATGAGCCAGGCTTAGTTAATACCCGCAAACCCATCAAGTTGCAGTATTTAGAAAATTCAACACCTTTTGTGCCGCCACGGCAGCGGGTGAGGAGGCCTGAAGGTCAAGCAACGACTTCTGAGCCAGATCCGCGGCGGTAACATCGGAATCCATTGGAACTACAGTGAAAATGTCTATACCTAGCTTCTTCGCCTCCGCCAGAACCGCTTCGTTGAGTCCCTTTTCGGGGTCGGTTAGCGAGCCCTCACCAACTATTTGGTTCACCAAAACGAGCTGCTGAAGAACTTCGATCCCCATTTCCTCCACCAGCCCAATGACGCGATGCGCCGACCGAATGCCCCGTACAGAGTGATCGGACATGATCACCATGAGATCTACATGGGCCGCCGTACGCCGGCTCAGGTGCTCCAAACCGGCCTCGTTGTCCACCACTACGTACTTGTAATTTTCGGACAGGGTCTCCACCGCGCCCCGCAGCAGATTGTTCACATAGCAGTAGCAACCGGCACCCTCGGGGCGACCCATGACGAGTAGATCCATCCCCTCGTCCTCTACGATGATTTCGTTGAGCTTGTACTCGAAGAACTGCCCCTTGGTCATACCCGCCGGAAGGGTGCCCGAGGCCGCGCCAAACTCTTCCCGAACCATGCCGATGGTCTTGGGTGCCTCGAGCCCGAGGGCCTCGGAGAGGGTGGCGTTGGGATCGGCGTCCACGGCGAGCACCGGGGCCTGACCGCTTTCGATCAGACCTCGGATGATCATCGCCGCAAAGGTGGTCTTGCCGGTGCCGCCCTTGCCGGCCATTGCAATCAGCTTCGCCATGGTGCTCCCTTATATTGGTACTGGGTTGTGGATGAGAGGGACAAGCAGTGGAGCTCGTCGGAAAGTAGGGTTTCGCGCAGTTCGTCGGGCATTGTGTAAATGCCCTATGGCCTCTGGGCCACTGCTAGTCAATGTTGTGATGCATTTTAGAAGCTTTGACGGTGTTGACCATGAGCATGGTGATGGTCATGGGGCCCACGCCGCCGGGAACGGGCGTGATGGCCGACGCCACCTCGACGGCCTCGTCGAAGTCCACATCGCCGGCCAGCTTGGCCTTACCACTATCCGTGGTGCCAATACGGTTCACGCCCACGTCGATGACCACAGCGCCCGGCTTGATCCAATCGCCCTTGACGTACTTGGGCACGCCGGCGGCCACAATGAGGATGTCGGCCTTTTTGCAATGGGAGGGCACGTCCTTGGTGCGGGTGTGCACCAGGGTCACCGTGGCGTTGGCCCCCTCGGACTTCTGCAACAGGATGTTGGCGATGGGCTTGCCCACGATGTTGGAGCGACCCACCACGCAGACCTCCGCGCCCGACGTCTCGACGCCCGAACGGATGAGGATCTGCTGGATGCCCGCCGGGGTGCACGGCAGGAAGTCAGCCTCGCCCACGACCATCTTGCCCACATTCACCGGATGGAACCCGTCAACGTCCTTGGCCGGATCGATGGCCATGAGGATCTTGGACTCGTCCACGTGCTTGGGCAGGGGGAGCTGCACCAGGATACCGTCGATCTTGGGATCGTTGTTCAACCGGTCGATGAGCTGGAGCAGGTCGGCCTCGGTGGTCTCCGCGTCAAGGTTGATCTGCTCGGAGTGCATGCCCAACTTCTTGGACGTGCGGTTCTTGCTCTTCACATAGGACTGCGAGGCGGGGTTCTCGCCCACCAGCACCGTGGCCAAGCCCGGCACCACGTCGTGCTTGGCCTTGAGCTCGGCGATCTCCTCCGTGAGCTCGGCCCGAATCTGCTTCGCAATGTCTTTTCCTGACAGGATCTTCGCGCTCATCCGGTTTCTCCTTGAAAACGTGTTGTCCCGACGATTCCGGCGGGAAGATATCAATGACTGGGTCACTTGAATCACACGGCCATGGCAATGTCAACGGCGCAACCATGGCAACGGCGGCGGCTCAATTACGCCGGTGGATCCGGTGGTCTGGCGCCGGGGGATCCAAAGCCTTTTAGCCAAGCAGATCCTGTCACGGATCCCGGCACGGAGATCCTACTACTTCTCCGGTAGTCACCATTGGCAATCACTCTTGGCCCCCTTGGCACCCCTATCGATCACCCTTGACATCTGTTCAGTCCCTGCTAGGCTCGAATGTATGGCGAGAGCTGAGCCAAATATCATTCCAGAGGGTCTGCGGCCCCTCGAAGGGCGCTGTGGCGACCTCTGGGATCTGAACCTGTTTCGGGAGTGCGGCTGCGGCTGTCTCACCTGCTCCGGTGACACGAAGGACAGCCCCGACAAAGCTGCGCCCCAGGCGAGCTTCTACGACTACACCCGCTCTCGGAACATGCTCGGCACCCCGGACGGGCTAGGCCTCAATCGGCATCTGCCTCAGCAGCTGCAAGCGTGGATCCGTTCCCTTGGAGAGGACCGGCCGAGCTTCGTTACCCTGGGCTATTCCGTCGAGCCCTTGCCCGGGTTCCCCGAGGCCGAAGAGATCCTGGACCAGTGCCTGCGGGTGATCTTTGGGGCGTCCATCGGGGTTTCGTTGCAGACGCGACGCCTGGTGCCCGAACGGATCCTGGACACCCTGGGCGACCACGCCCCCCTGGCACGGGTTTCCCTCCCTCTACCCACCCTGTCTGACGCTGAGCTGAAACTCTGGGAACCGGGCACGGCCCTGGCGAATCAACGACTGTGGAACGCGCAGCAGCTACGGTTGCGGCGGGTGGAGGTGACTCTCTCCATCCAGGCGCTCATCCCCTACGTCAATGATGATCGTGCCCATCTGGCCCCCCTGGTGGGCGCGGCGGCCGACGTGGGGGTGGCGCGCCTGACCGCGGAGTTCATGCGACTCACCCCCACCGTACGCGCGCGCCTGGAGGCTCGATCCCCGGTGTCCACCCAGCTCATCTTCGGCGCCTATGTACGGCGGGAGCTGGACCACAGACAGGATTGGAGCCTCCCAAACCTGAACCGGCGCCGGACCGTGTATCGCCTCCTGGCGAACCTGGCCGCCAAACGCCGGCTGCGGTTCTCCCTGTGTCGCTGCGCAGACCCTCTGTTGGGCCGTCATTCCTGCGCGCTGTGGCCTGGCGACACCCCTGGGCCGGCCCCAAGGCCAGAGACCAAGATGGAAATCAAGATGGAAACCGAGCCAGGATCCCAGCCGGAGCCCACGCGACAGTCGCGTGCACGCACCCATCGTCGCCCCATGCGAGCAGCGTCCCAGGTAGGTTTTTCCGAATTCTTCGACAGCAAGCAATAGACAGCGGCCTCCTCTTTCGTCATAACGGAGCGGGACCGACGCTTCGGACGTCGCCTAGTTCCCACCCCAGAAGTGGGTTCGAAGCGAAAACGTGCCAGGTGCGTCGGTTGTGCATTACCAGATCTTGTGGTTGTACCGGGTGTACTACCCCAGATCTGGTGGTGTGCAGACGGCGTGCCTGGTGCGCTTGCAGCCGAAGTCCACTTCTGGGGTGGGAACTGTTTACCAATGTCCACACTGTCTATTGAAATCGAACCGGAAAAAATCGACGCCGACGCCGACAAGGTAGTACGGCGTCTCCAGCGGCACGGTTACGAGGCCTACCTGGTGGGTGGCTGCGTGCGGGACCTGCTGCTCGGCTGCTCGCCCAAGGACTTCGACGTCGCCACCTCGGCTACCCCCAACGAGGTTCGCGGGCTCTTTCGGAACTCGCGCGTCATCGGTCGCCGCTTCCGACTGGTGCACATCTTCTTCGGGCCCAAAATCATCGAAACGGCCACCTTCCGGCAAAACCCGCGGCCCGAGACCGACAGCGCAAACACCGACGCCGACAAGGACACCAGCACCAACACCGACGCCGACGACGACGCGCTGCTCATTCGCCGGGACAACGTCTGGGGCACGGCGCAGGACGACGCCCTCCGCCGGGACTTCACCCTCAACGGCCTGTTCTACGATCCTGTAAAATGCGAGGTCATTGACTTCGTCGAAGGCTTGGGCGACCTGGCGAACCGCTCCATCGCCACCATCGGGGCTCCGGACATCCGCTTCCTGGAGGACCCGGTGCGTATCCTGCGAGCCATCAAGTTCGCCGCCCGCCTGGACCTGTCCATAGAGCCACGCACCTTGGAGGCCCTCAAGGAGCACGTGGACCGGATCATGGCCTGCGCCCATGCGCGGGTCCTCGAAGAGATCTATCGACTCCTGCGAGAAGGCGCCTCGGCGCAGGCGATGACGCTGCTGGAAGAGACGGGCGTCCGCGCAGTGCTGTTCCCCGAGCTCGACTGTGTGGCCGCGGACCCCGACCGATGGGATCGGCTGATGACCCGCCTGACGGCGCTGGACACACTGGCCAAAGAGACCTCGCTCACCCGACCGCTCTCCAACCCCGTGCTCATCGGAGCGCTGTACTTCGATACGATCCTCGATAGCCGACGACTCTTCGGCCCCGGGGTGGACGGGCCCACCGAGCTGGTGGAGGGGCTGCGGTCCGTGCTGTCCGAGTGGGTTCCCTCCCGCAGGGACCGGGACCGAACGCGGCAGATCCTCATGGCCCAGCGGCGCCTGCGGCCCAGCGAAAGCCACAGCAACGGCGACAGCAGCAAAAAGAAACGTAGCCGCCGCCGCCCCATGGCGCTGGCATCCCAGGAGTACTTCCACGAGGCCCTCACGCTGCATCGGCTCCTGTGCCAGACCGGCGAGGCGGACTCGTCAACCCTGGACAAGTGGATGACCCTGGCGGAGTCCATCCCACCCCCCACCTCCGAAAGAGGCCAACGCCGACGCGGCCGCCAGTCCCACCGAAGGCGAAGACCCCGACACCGCGGCGGCAAGGACAGGTAGCCACCATCCGGAGCCTGCGCACCGCCCTGCAACGAGGAACCGCGGAGCACTACTCCGATCCCCGCCTCTACGATCACGAGTACAAGCGCCGCCGAGCCGACGTGCGCTTCTACCGGGACTACTGCCGGGAGCACTTCCGGGAGCACTTCGGAGAACACGCTTCAATGGCCCGCCCGCCCATTCTGGAGCTGGGCTGCGGCACGGGCCGGATCACCACGCCCCTGCTCAAAGCCGGCCACACCGTGGTGGGAATCGACCTCAGTCAATCCATGCTCATCCGCTGCACCGAGCGTCTCCGCTGGGCCGGACGCCGGGTCCAGGGATCAAGTCTCCTGATTCGCGGTGACATGCGCAGCCTCCCCCTCGGCGGCCCCTTCGGGCTCATCTTGTGCCCCTTCAACGCCTTCATGCACCTGTACCGTCACGCGGATGTGGCCGCCTGCCTCGGAGAGGTCCGCCGTCTGTTGGAGCCCGACCAGGGCCGCTTCCTCTTCGACGTCCAGAACCCCGACCTGCGCTGGCTCCTGAGGGACCCCAAAAAGCGCTGGGCCCGCACCAGGTTCAAGCACCCGGTCACCGGCAAGACCATGGTCTATTCCACCAACCACATCTACGACGCCAAGCGTCAGCTCACCCACATCAAGCTCTACTACGACTGCCCCGAAGATCCCTCGGCCGCGTCCACCGTCTCCCTGGCCCACCGCCAGTTCTTCCCCCAGGAGCTCCGCCTCCTCCTTCAAACAAACGGCTTCACCATCGAATCCGAATTCGGCTACTTCGACGGCCGCCCCTTCGAGTCCGACTCCGAAACCCAACTCCTGGTCTGCCGCCCAACCTGATTCACAGGGCCCTCAGAGCCCTTCGTCATTCGGCTTTGGGTTGGCCTATGCTGAAGCGGAACTCGATGCGGCGGTTGGCTTTTTTGCCCTCGGGGGTTTCAGAGCGTTTCACGGGCGCGCTGACGCCGTAGCCCTTAACGAAGAGTCGGGTCCTGGGCACGCCCATCTGGACCATCTTGTCGCGAACGATCTGGGCCTGCTTCAGGGAAAGCTTCAGGTTGTCTTCCACGCTGCCGGGCTCGTCGGTGTGACCGCCGATCTCCACCCTGACCTCGGCGTGGGACTTGATGATCTCGGCCATGCGCCGGACCAGAAAGACCGCGCTGGGGATAAGAGTGGTGGTGCCTGGCTTGAAACGCAGACCGGGGAACATCATCTTGCCCCGAATGTATTCGCAGCCGTTCTCGTCCACCTTGGCTTGGGGAGGCGTGGACGGGCACTTGTCGATGCCGTCGCCCACGAAGTCGCCGTCGCGATCCCCCTGACGACCTACGATGTTCGCCCGGGGCTGGGGCCGGGGTCGTTTGTAAACCCGCACGACCCTGGGGATCTTCTTTGGGTAACCAAAAGAGATGGAGACCCCCAAACAGACGAAGGCGGGGAACTCCTTTTTGACGAAGACCTGTCGATAAGAAAGGTAGGGGCCCATCTGCAGGGGGCCGGCCAGGGAGAACTCGTAGCCGACGCCGAGATCGAGGGCAAACCAGTGGGACACGCCACCTGCCGTGGGCGCGTGGGCGTATCCGAGGTTCAACTCCACCCAGAGGTTGCCCCAGGGATTGCCCCGGGGGAGGCTGGGCCACAGGTTGGCCAGGTAGCCCTTCTCGTCGTTGACCAGTCGCATCCGGGCGCCGACCATGATCATGTTTACGCCGGACTCGGCCGAACCGGAGCCTGGCAGGTAGATGAGCCCGTAGCCAATTTGCGGCGCCACCCAGCGGTGCACGGGCACGTCCACCTTGAAGTTGACGTCGAAACCGGCGCTGCGGATCCCGTCGGCCGCGGCGTCGTTGGTCAGCACCGCGGCACCGAAGGAGAGGTGCGCGTTGAACAGTCCTTCCTCGGCCGCGACCGGGGGTGCACCGAGGACCAGGATCAGCAGTCCGAGGATGACTCCCACATGGACAGGGCCAGGGCGATGAAATTTGGCGGTTCGGGAGAATTCACGGGGAACTTGGGACATGGGGCGCTGGTCTCCTGTTGGCAGTATGTCCTAGTCCGTCAAGACGACTCGGTCAAGGGCAGGTCGGGCTACTTAGCCCTACATCTCGAATCAATCTTCCGGGGCGACGTACTCAGGAAGCCGTTGGGTCTGGGCGCTCATCTTCTACGCCCTCGCCATCTGGAGTCAGGTCGTCCACCTCCAGCAGCTCAGTGGTCTCGTTGTGAATGACTGGCTGCAGGGGAGGTGCAACCGTCTGGTCAGTGCCGGCCGTAAGGTCCGTGTCGATCGCCGGGTCCGAGGGGACCGCCGGATTCGCGCCGGCCATAGAATCCGCGTTGGCCGTCGGGTCAGTCCCGGCCGTCGGGTCAGTCCCGGCCGTCGAATCCGCGTTGGCCTTCAAGTCCATGCCGGCCTTGTGCTCAGCGCTGGCCTTCAGGTCCATACCGGCCTTGTGCTCAGCGCTGGCCTTCAGGTCCATGCCGGCCTTGTGCTCAGCGTTGGCAGCAAGGTCCGTATCAGTGGTCGGATCATGGGTGCCCTCCAGGTTCGCGCCGGCCGCACGGTCCGTGTCGGTCGCAGGGTCCGAGGGGACCTCCGAGTTCGTGCCGGCCTCCGGGTTCGTGCCGGCCTCCGGGTTCGTGCCGGCTTCCGGGTAGGTCGCGGCCTCGTTCTCGAGGTCGCCCACTTCGAGCAGCGCCGTGGCATCGTCCGACAGAGACGGCTGAGGCGGCTGAGACGGTAGACCGGAACCGGAGTCTTCGATCTGAGCCGTGGGGAGCTCATGGAAGCTCACGGGCGACAAGGGCGTGTCGGAGTTGGACTTGCCCTCTAGATCCGCCAGGTCCGGGTCCGCTGGGTCCAGCCCGGGATCCAGCCCGGCGTCCGGGGCAGCCACCAACGGCATCTCCGCCGTATCCGGGGCCACCGGTCGCTGCCGCCGGGCCACACGATCGGCAGACTGCTGTATGGCTTCCCGGTTTGCCTCCAGGTCCAGAATGACGGTGTTGGCCGTGTGCAGACCGACACCGCTCGGTCCCGGAGCCGGAGCCGGCCCCGGACCCGGGGTCGGGGGCAATGTGGGCTCAGTGGCAGGGGATTGAACGTCAGGCTGAGCCTTGGCCTGAGCCTCGGGTTCTGCCTCGGGTTGCGCCGAGACCCGGGCCACCTCGCCAAAGCCATCGCCCTTGCTCCACAGCACCTCCGACACAGGTTGCAACACCTCGGGATTGGTGGATTCGAGCCGCCGGATCCCGCTGTTGTCGAGGATCACCGTGGGCTCGGCCGACATTGCCGGGTCGTGCACCCGAGAGCCTCCACCGTCGCCCACCTCCACCTCGCCGTCCCGCGGGGGCTGCATGAACTCGCCCTCCTCCGCTCCGGCAGGAATGGGCGAGAACTTGGAGAAGTCAGCATCCGGACCCAGGGCATCGGCGATGAGATTCGTGCCGATCTTGGTGCTGTCGGCGCTGTCGACCACAAACTCTTCGAGGGCCCGCAACTCCTTTTCGATGTCTTCGGCGAAGAGCTGCCGCACAAACCGTCCCAGGTGAGACCGGGTGAGATCCGGCGCGTGTACCACCAGGAAGTTGTGCAGGGCGTTGGCGAAGTCCTCGGCGGTCTGGTAGCGATCCGACGGCTTGCGGCTCATGGCCGTGTCCGCGATGGCCGCCAGGGCCGGCGGGATCATGGGATTGCGCTCTCGCACGGGGGTGTAGCGCGTCTCCCGCACCAGCACCAGCAGCTCCATCTCGTTGGGCGCCAGGAAGGGCGGCACCCGGGTCAACAGCTCGTAGAGCACCGACCCCCCGGAGAAGATGTCCGTGCGGGGATCCAGCTTGCGCCCCATGGCCTGCTCCGGGCTCATGTACTTGACCTTGCCCTTGATCACCCCGGAGCGGGTCTGCACGGTGGAGAGGGTCGCCTTGGCGATGCCGAAGTCACAGAGCTTCACCTCGCCGGCGTAGGAGCAGATCACATTGGACGGGCTCACGTCCCGGTGAATGAGATGGAGCGGCCGCCCCTCCCGGTCTTTCTGTATGTGCGCCTGATGCAGCCCCCGCATGATGTGCATCATGATGAAGGCGCAGATCTCCTGCGGGATCCAGCGACGCTGCGCCCGACAGCGGTCCAAGATCGTTCGGCCGTCCTTGCCGTCCACGTACTCCATGGCGATGAAATACTCACCGTGGGCGAAGCAAAACTCGTAGACCCGGGCGATGGACTCGTGCTCCATGAGGCTCGTGATCTTCGCCTCGTCCACGAGCATCTTGATAAACTCCTCGTCCCGGGCGAGGTGGGACAGGATCCGCTTCACCGCCACCATATGCACCCGCCCCTCCTCGTCGAAGGTCTTGGCGCGATAGATCTCCGCCATGCCGCCGAAGGCGATCCGATCCAACAGGTGATATCGACCGAGCTGTAGCGCTTTTGCCATGGGGACTCCTACAGTAACCCGAGTGGAGGTCCGCCGTCGACTGGGATTCGACTGTTTGTGTAAGGGTCCGCGAATGGACAACTCCGTCGCCCTAGCCGCCGATCCATCCCGCTGGGCGGCCATCATCGATCGAGTTGTCTATTCGCGGACCCTAAGTCTACTCTACGGGCTTGCCGCGGACGCTGGTTCATGTCATGGATACGTTCTGCGGCTGGCCACCGGCCCGAGGATATGGCAACATGACTAGTATGGATGACCTCTCCTGTTCATTCTGCGGAAAGAGTCGACGGGAGGTCCGCAAACTAATTAGCGGACCGAAGGTCTTCATCTGTGATGAGTGCGTGAACCTCTGCAATGAGATCATCGCGCGGGAGGACGGCGCACCGGGACGGCGCTTCCCCAAACCCAGAGAGATCTACGAAGAGCTCAAGGAGTACATCATCGGCCAGAACCGCGCCAAGAAGGTGCTTTCAGTGGCCGTGTACAACCACTACAAGCGCCTCGGTGCGGCCCAGCGCTCCGCCGAGGTCGAGGTGTCCAAGGGCAACATCTTGATGATCGGGCCCACCGGCGTGGGCAAAACCCTCTTGGCGCAGTCCCTTGCCCGAAAGCTCGACGTGCCCCTCGCCATGACAGACGCCACGACCCTGACCGAGGCGGGCTACGTGGGAGAAGACGTCGAGAGCGTCGTCAAGACCCTCTACCGGGCCGCGGGCAACGATCAAGAGAAGGCCGAGCGAGGCATCATCTTCATCGACGAGATCGACAAGATCGCCCGGCGCGGCTCGGGGCCTTCCACCACCCGGGATGTCTCCGGCGAGGGCGTGCAACAGGGGCTGCTAAAGATCCTCGAGGGCAAGATGACCGCCATCACCCCCGACGGCGCCCGAAACCGCCCCCAGCAGGATCTGATACAGATCGACACGACCAACATCCTGTTCATCTGCAGCGGTTCCTTCACGGGGCTCGAGGAGATCGTCCGCCGCCGACTGGGCGAGCGGGGCCTCGGCTTCGGAGCCAAGGTGGACCCGCGAGAGCAGGACTTGGACCACGTCCGAGCCCAGGCCCGTACCGAAGACCTCATCAAGTACGGTATGATCCCCGAGTTCATGGGGCGCCTCCCGGTGATTGTCACCTGCGACGACCTGAGCGTGGACGACCTCGTGGAGGTGCTCTGGCGCCCGAAGAACTCCCTGGTGCGCCAATACCAGTGCCTGTTCCAGCTCGAGGGCGTGAAGCTCAACTTTGAACAGGATGCCCTGGCGGCCATCGCCGAAGAGACTCACCGAAGAAAGAGCGGCGCCCGGGGCCTGCGCTCCATCCTCGAGGAGGTCATGCTGGACGTGATGTACGAGCTGCCCTCTGAAACCGGCGTCACCGAGTGCATCATCGACGAAAGCGTCATCATAAACCGCACCGACCCGGTACTGGTCCGCGCGAAAAAAGCCTCCTAGGCCTCTAGCCTCCCTACGTCCTGTTGGCCAAAGAACCAAAGGACCAAAGGACCAAAGGACTTTGGGACGCCGTTGAAATACCGGTTGTTCTCGCACCGATTCCCTTTGACACTTCTTTTGTAATCTAGCTACTATCCGGACCACGCAACATTCACGTCCCGGTGACCACATACGCAATGGAAGACCTGAACACCGAACAGTACGAGCAACTCGCCGACCTCCTTGCGAACCAGCAGACTGAGCTGCTCGTCAAGGCCCGGGATGGGCTGGAGCTCAGCATGAACCGCGAACGCGACGGCGGGCGGGACTCTCTGGACGAGTCCACCGAGGAGGAGTTGATCTCCACGGAGCTCCGGCTGCGAGACCGGGAAAAAAAGCTGCTCACCAAGATCCGGGACGCCCAGCAGAGGCTGGAAACCATGACCATCAACGAATGCGAAGATTGTGGTGAGGCCATCGGATTCAAACGGCTCATCGTACGCCCGGTAACCACGCTGTGCATCTCCTGCAAGGAGCTCAGCGAGGAGCACGAGGCCGCCTCTGACGGGTCCACCACGAGGGGTCGCCTCTAGAACCAGTAGACACACGTCTGCTCCGACGGCGATGCCCGGGGCAGTGGCAGAGATCCATGGCCGAGGAACAAAAATACAAAATCCTCAATAAGCTCGACGCGGGCGGCATGGCCGAGGTGTTTGTGGCCGAGTCGGAGTCCATGAAGGGCTTCAAAAAGCGCGTGGCCATCAAGCGCATCCTGCCGCACCTGAGCAAGAACCAGAAGTTCGTCCAGATGTTCCTGGACGAAGCCAAGCTCTGCCTCCAGCTCGAACACGCCAACATCGTCAACGTGTTCGACATCGGGAAAGCCGACGCCGCGTTCTTCATCGTGATGGAGTACGTGGAGGGGACCAACCTGAAGAAGGTCATCGAGTCCCATCGGCGCGCGGGCAAGATCATACCCATCGAGCAGTCCATCTACGTACTCAGAGAGGTGTGTGAGGGTCTCGCCTACGCCCACGACTCCACGGACATGACCACGCACGAGCCGTTGGGCCTGGTGCACCGGGACGTGAGCCCGCCCAACATCCTTTTGTCCAAGCGCGGGGAGATCAAGCTCGTGGACTTCGGCCTCGCCAAGGCCACCAGTCAGCTCGAAGAGACCGACCCCGGAGTGGTCAAGGGCAAGTTCTCCTACCTGTCCCCAGAGGCCGCGTCCGGGATCGCGGTGGACATGCGAGCGGACGTCTTCTCCGTGGGTATTCTGCTGTACGAGATGCTCACCGGCCAAAGACTCTTCTACGGTGAGAACGATTACCACACCGTGGAGCTGGTACGAAAAGCCGATATCCCTCCCATCTCGAGCATCAACCCCCAGGTGCCGCCGGAGATGGAAGAGGTCATCACCAAGGCCCTGGCCCGGGATCCCGACGAACGATACCAGCACGCCTCCGAATTCTCCGAGGACCTCACCAAGCTCCTGTTCAGCCGCGGCTTGCCTGTATCCCGTGGCGACGTCTCCCGCATGGTGAACTTCACGCTCGAGGAGCAAAAGAGCGTCACGCCGGCCACCGAGAAACGCCCCACCACCATCATCGACGCGCTCATCCAGGAAGAGATCCTCAAGTTCACCTCCCTGGACGACGTGGAGGAGCCCCTGGAGATGGGCGCCAAGCCGCTGTCCCCCGACGAGATCAGCGTCCTGGACCCCGGCGACTTCATCGACCCACGGGGTTGGGCCACCGACCTGGACGAGAACACAACGGCGGAGCTGGCCGCGGCCGAGCGCATCACCGACCGTCCCCCCGACCGCTCCAACGACAAGTCTCCGGTGGGATTGGACATATCCTCCCACACGCTGGTCGCCATCACCGAGCACTCGGTGAACGTGAAGTTACCTACAAAAAAGGACTCCGAGTCAGACGGGAAGAAGGACAACCGCCGCAAGCCCTCTTTGGACCCTAAGAAAAAGAAACGCGGCATACCCGTCTTGGTCTGGCTTCTGCTGACAGTGCTCGCAGCCGCCGCAGTCGCCGCCGCGCTGGTAGCCACCGGCGTTGTCCAGCCACCCAATATTCCTGGGGTTACCCCGTAGCTCCCCCCGTTTTCTCCACGATTTGGGAACCTCCTTCAATTTCTTTGCCGCGCCAACTGCGACTGCCCTGCCAACACCCACGGCGCTGAAGTCTGCGGGGCCCCGGCGCAAGTGAACAATCGAGAACCCATTTCGTCCAAGGAGCAGGTCCCGTTTTGTGCACGGTTCACTTCCCCTTTGGGGCTATGACGCGCCGCGTAGACATTGGCTATTGTCCATTCGGCGCACCGGGCACTATAATGCGGGGCAGGAAAACACCAACACAAGGAGTGGATATGAGGCTACTGGTTGCGGCAGTTTGTTTAGGGCTTATCAGCGTAGCGCCGACCGAAGCGTTCGCAAAAAAGAAGCCGACCTTTGTAGTCGACTCGCTCACGGTGGAGCTCAAGAAACGGTACAAGAACGCTTACCGCCGCGCTCGAATCAAGCGGTCTATCAACGCCAAGCTCAAAAAGATGAAGCGCTGCTTCGTGTACGTCGTGAAAAAGAACCCCAAGTACGATGGCTACTTCTGGGTCGCGGTCACCTTCAACAAAAGGGGCAAGGTCACCGACAAGACCATCACCACCACCGTCAAGAACAACATCGCCTCCCAGTGCATGGAGATCATGATCGAAGCCTGGAGGCTCCCTCGCGGCGGCGTTGGCAAAGCCAAGGCCCAGGTACACATCTTCGTAAAGTAGCACCCGGTTTCACTACCTACGGGTCCGACCAGGAATAGGCAGGTCAGTTCAGGTCGTCGAGGCGCCCCGCTGGCAAGGACCGAGGAACGAGGAAATCTCGATGATTCCGAGTGACGAGGAACGCAGTCAGCGGGGATGGATCGGCGGACTGGGCGATCTGGTTTTTCCTGGTCGGGCCCGAAACATGACACTCTTGTCTCCACGCTGCGGCGCCCGGTTTGTGCTGGTGTGCACGACCCTGGCGGGCTGCATTTTGGCAGGCGGCGCCCTGGCGGGCTGCAAAAAAGTAGACTGCGACCAGGTCTGCCATCGCGTACGTCAATGCAAAGGCGAAGTGAGCCAGGCCCTCGTGGACCGTCAGCCGTCCCAGAGCCGGTTCATGAACCACGTGCGGAAGCACCTCCCCGAGCGGATGGTCCCACGGTTGATCGAGTCATGCACCGAGCGGTGTAGGGCCCTGCGCAACAGCAAAAAGTGGCACAAGAAGCTCAAGGCCTGCGCGGCCCTGAAGAATTGTGAAGCCTTCGCCCGGTGTATCGCCCCGGCCCTGGAGCCGTGACCCGTACGAGCGACGCTGGCTATTTGGAAACAGCCTTGAGGTAGATGTCGTGTAGCTGGGCTGCGGTGCGGGACCAACCCATATCCATGGCGCCGTTGGCCTGCACCATGGGGGGCCAGATCTCCGGGGAACCGAAGACCCGCCGCATACGGGCCAGGGCGACCATGAGCTCCTCGTCGGCGGGCTCATCGAAAAGGAACGCCCCGCCGGTGTTGCTCAAGCCGTCATACTCCACCAGCCGATCCCGGTAGGCGTTAATGCAACGAGCCACAGGCACCAGACCGTAGCGGGCGGCGATCAACGCCCGCTGCCCAAGGAGGGCTGCCCGATCCGGGAGGAGCACCACGTCGCACCCGGCCAGAACCCGCTTGACCATGGTCGGGTTGCCGACGTTGGTCTGCCACACCTGCGGTCCCTTGAGCGCCGCAAGTGCCTCGGCGTCGTCCCCGGAACCGGCCCGGAGCACCACGAGCTGTACGTCCAGGGCAAGGATCTCCTCCAAGTGAGAAGCCACAAGCCCCAGACCGCTCTGGGGTCCACCCGCGGACCAGACGGCGATGAGCGCCACGTCCTCGCGCGGGGCCAGCCCCGCCCGGACTTGAAGATCCTTCTTGCATTCCGCCTTCCCGTCGAGGGACTCGGTGTCGAATCCGGCGGCCAGCACCTTGTCGCGAGAAGGATTCCATTTCTGCAGATCAATGCCGTGGGACACCACCCGAAGGTGGACGTGCTCCCGCAGGACCTCGGCCAGATCTGAGTCCTCCCCAGGGGAGCTCGACGCCGCGAGATCACTACAGGGAGTGACCACCTCATCGGCGTCCTGCACCGCGGCCGCCATCCCGTGGGAGCCCGCAGCATCGTACACGCTCTGGACCAGCGAGGGGCCGTCGAGCTCCTCTCGCACCGCGTCCAGGTCCACGCCCGTCTCGCCGTGCAGGTGCACCAACTCAGGAGGCTCGGGCAACGAGCGCAGAAGCCCCAGCGCAGCCGCACCGAATCCCGCGATGCCGCGGTCCGGAGGGATCACCAGCAGAAAGAGCCGGATCGCCGTACCCGAGAGGGTGGACTCCAAAACCACCGCCTCATACTCACCCGCCCCGTCCTCGACCACCAGGGGCTCCAATCGGCGAGCGAACTGCTGCGGAGAAGAGAAGTCACGCACCGCGTTCACCGGCGCCGCCCCCACCACAATCAACTCGTCCTCGACGCTCTGTTGGCCCGCGGGCAGCTCGGCAACGGCGCAAGCCGCCGCGGAATCCGGCCAGAAGGGAACAATTCGTTCCGCTAGATGCACCACTCTCATGTCACTCGTCCTCCAATTCGTCGGCGGGCAAAGCCACGGGCCGACCCAGGGCACGGAGCACCGCGCCCCGCAACTCTGATTGCCCCGGCGGGCTACTGATGACCGCGTGGGCTCCGCTCTCCATGGCCCGCTGGCGCACAGAGGGGTGACCCGACTGGGCCACCACCGCGGTCGCTTCACCGACGCTCAAGATGTCTTCCAACAACCGCACCGCCTCCTCGTCTCCCTCACCGAGATCCACGATCACCAGATCGTAGGGGTCCTGTCCTTCTTCGGAATACGGTACGTCGAGCTTGTGCTCGTCAATGTGAATGGTCACGGCCGAGCGAAGCATGCGACTAAGCTGGCCTCGGGTACGCGAATTGGCCGAGACCACCAGCGCCCGCAGTCCGCTGAAATGCCGCACAAGCTGATCGATAAGCTGGCCGCAGTCGACTTCCACCTGCTTGAACTTCACACCCATGCCGGCGGGCTGGTCGCCCTGGGCCTCCCGCCGGATCCACACCACGGTGCCCTTGAGGCGCACCTCCTGTTGGGCTCCCGGGATAGCCAGCCAGAGCTCCATCTCCGTGCCGAGCTCCTTGGGCACTGCGGTCTCGATGAAGAGCCCGCCCTGGGAGATGTCCACCGAATAACTCACCAGGAACGAGCCCATGGAGCGGTAGGACACCTCCAACGCGAGACGAACGCGTCGGTGCTCACGGCGGCCTGTGTGGTTGTCAGATGCCGCCATCTCACACGCCCACTACAGCAACACGTCCAGCAGCCGATCCAGCTCGTCCAGATCGTGGTACGAGATCTCGATCCGGCCGGCGGTCTTATTCCGGGACTTCAGCAGCACCCGTGTTCCCAACGAACGGCAGAGGCGATCCTCCAGATCCCGCACCTGGGCCGACTTCTCTTTCGGGGGTCCCTCCGGGCGGCTGGGCTCCGGCTTCTGGCGCAGCCGTCGCACGAGGGCCTCGGTGGCTCTGACGGACAACCCCTTGGCGATGACCTGCCGACTCACCTGCTCCACGCGATCGGGCGGCAACGACAGCAGCGGCCGAGCGTGGCCCGCCGTAAGCTTGCCTTCGGCCAGGGCGATCTTCACGGGCCCGGGAAGCCGCAGGATGCGTAGGGCGTTGGCTACCGTGGAACGATCCTTGCCCACTCGCTGGGCCACCTGCTCCTGCTTGAGGCCGAAATCCTCCACCAGACGTCGGTAGGCATCCGCCTCCTCCAAGGGGCCCAGATCCTCGCGCTGGATGTTTTCCACCAGCGCCATCTGGAAAGACCGCTCGTCGTCGGCGTCCACGATCTGAACCGGCACCTTCTCCAGGCCGAGACGCCGTGCAGCGCGGTATCGACGCTCCCCCAGGACGATCTCATAGCCGGACTTACCGTCGCGCACCAGCAGGGGCTGCAGCACCCCCAGGTGTCGAATGGACTCGGCCAGCTCGCCCAGGCGCTCGTCGTTGAAGTGCTTACGGGGCTGGTCCGGGTTGGGGTGGATCGCGTCCAGCTCACATTCGAATACGCCCTTGCGCTCGGACTCGGGATCCGCGCGCTCCGCCGGCGCCACCGGGGGAAGTAGGGCTGACAAGCCCATGCCGAGAGCCTTGCGGCCCCCTTTCTTTCCCTTCTTGGAGGCGGTGGGCTTGGCTTTACGGGGCATGCACGGCTCCTTGGTCGATGATCTCCTGGGCGAGCTGTAGATAGCTCTGACAGCCGCGGGAGACGGGATCGTACAGCAGGATCGGCTTCCCGTGGGAGGGACTCTCCCCCAAGCGTATGTTCCTGGGGATAACGGTCTGGTAGACCTTGTCCGGGAAGTGGCTGCGCACCTCGGCGGCTACCTCCCGCGACAGGTTCGTGCGCCCATCGAACATACAAAAAAGGATGCCCTCGATGGACAAGCCCGGATTGTAGGATCCCTGCACCCGCGCGATGGTGTCCATGAGCCGGCTCAGCCCCTCCAGGGCATAGAACTCGCATTGCAGCGGGATCAGCACCGAGTCGGCGGCGCACAGCGCGTTCACCGTGAGGGCGTTGAGCGATGGCGGGCAGTCGATGAAGATGTAGTCGTATTGCTCCCGCGCGTGGGCGATCACTCCGGACAGACGCATGGCGTGCTCGTCGAGCCGGGGTAGCTCCACCTCGGCCCCGCTGAGATCCGCATTGGCGGGGACGAGCGAGAGGTACTCTAGATCTGTCGGGAGCACGGCCTCGGCCAACGTGCACTCGTCCACCAGCGCGTGATAGATCGTGCGATCCACCGTGGCGCCGGGATGCCCCAACCCGGAAGACGAATTCGCCTGGGGATCGGCATCCACCAGCAACACCCGTCTCTCCGCAGCGGCCAGCGAAGCCGAGAGATTCACCGCGGTGGTGGTTTTTCCGACGCCGCCCTTCTGGTTGGCTATGGCTATAACCTTGGCCATAACGAAACGTCGTAACACAATCACAGCCGCATGCCAAGGGAAATAGGGAGCAAAAACCATAAACAAATCAGGCTCATAGTGTCCCAGAAGCAGTGTCGCAGCATCCCAAAGAGATCCGTTTTTTTGACCCGGTGTAATCAACCGGGGTATGGTGTAGGCAGATGTAGGAGAGATGATTACATGTGGTTAAACTGGACAAGCAACATAACCCGCACACCGGCCCGCGCTCGACCCGAGTTCTGGTGGCGACAATTGGAGTCCGAGCCCCGAGCAGGTCTGCCCTTCGCACACCTGTTCCCGCGGCCACCGGCCTCGCGCCGTAAGGCCCCGAGCGAAGCGCAACGGCTGGTAGGCGAGCTCATCGCCGCGGATCCGCCCGAACGCATGGAGGAAATTGTGCAGGCATATCAGTCCACGCCGCCCGACCGGCAATGGGAACCCGTGGAGCTCTGGCAGGTCTTGTCCATCAATCGGCTGGACGAGACAGAGTGCGCAAACTGGGGCGAAGACGGTAGCCGGGTGGTGGAGTGGTTCGACCGGGGCGAGCTCATGCACGCCTGGCCCACAGCCCCCATCGCACAGATGGGCCCCGATCCCGCGCGTCGGGGCTTTGGCCGGATAGTGGCCTGGCTCAGGGGATTGATTCCGAAACCGGACTCCCTGGAGCTGGTGAACGCCGAATTCTAAACCGATCGCGTCCGAACAGCTTCGGACGAAAGATCGCGACCGAGACCACGGACCGAGAGCCCCCACTGGTGGGCATCGCCCCTGACAACGAGGAAAATCATGGCACGTTACCGTCAGCAGCACTACTCCTCCTTCGAAGACTTCTCCTTCCGCGAGACGCCCAAATTCGACACGCTGAGCGACGCCATCGACGGCCTGATGGACTCGGTCTTTCTGGACGAGATCGCCTATCAAAAACGTCACGAAAGCGATGACGACGATCTCTTCGAGGCCAAGCACTTCGAGCCCGAGCTGGACTTCGCGTACTAGTACCTCGGTACTAGAGGATCAGGTCGGCTCGAGCCTTTCTGCCGTGCAACGCGCTGGACCAGCGCTCGGCTCTCGAAAACCGACAGGCCATAGTCAGATCGGAGCTCCTGCTCCAGACTGAATAAATGCTCTTTGCACCGGTGCCGAGCACCGTGGTCGCCGCCCATGATCTCTGCTCCTCAGGGACCTGTAGGCAAATGCCGCTACGGGCACACACAAATGCACCTTGACCTCGTCCGAGAGGACCGAGCATTCTTTCAAAGAACCCCAAATAGCCGGTGAAATATCTTACGCGTGGATGCGATGGCTGATGTACCAGATGTTGCGAATTGGCTGGAGCGATCGGGCCGCCTACGACAGATATCGCAAGCAGGATCTGAGTCTGATCAGCTACTGAGGGATCCCCTGCCCGCCCGTCTCGTTCATGGCGGTGACCCCTCAGTTCCCGAGCTCGATCATGAAAATACCGCTCCCACCATTGCCGTCAGCCATCCTGAAATACACTCGATTTCCCTGGACGCGCGGATACATCTCCATGCCTTCGAAGTCCGTCAATTGCGTCGTGTCGCCAGTGCTCAGGTCCTTCATGTAGATGTCAGAGTTGTGGAACTCATTGGAGTACACCGGGATGGGGTTGGGGTTATTGCGCCAGTCCTCCCACACCACGAGGTCGCCGTCCATGTCCGGCTCGTCTTGGAGGGCCAGGTCGATACACACCTCGTGCGTCTGCCCCGTGGTCAGGTCGTGGTAATAGATGTCGCTGTTTCGCTGGTTGAGGTACCCGCCGACGTCGTTGCGGTGATCCACCCAGACGACCCGGTCTCCATTTTTTCGCGCTTTCCACTGGTCGGCCTCGTGGTTGGAGATGTTGCGGATCTCCTCGGTGACCAGGTCAAAGGACAGGATATCGGACTGCGGCGCGTTCAAGTCCGTCCAGAGCACCAGGTCCCCGTCTGCGCGGGTCTGCACGATCCCCTGTCCGATGCCGGCGCGCTTAGCGAGCAGGCCGTCCACCAGGGAGATCGTGTACAGGTCACTGCAGCCATCACACTGATCCGACATGGTGAACGCGAGGGTGCTCATGGTGGAGTCCAGACCCCTGATCACCGATATCTCTAGATCCTCATACTCGATGCAGGTGAGGTCAGTGTAGCCCTGGGTCCCGATGTCGTAGGTCCGCACGAGCTCTACCAGTGGCGGTCCCTGGCCGGGAAACCTCGCATAGACCCAACTGACCACGCCGTCGTCTATCGTTATTTGTGAACACCCTGGCTGGCTCCAGGGCCCCTCCTCCAGGCGCCACTCCTCGCCCGTCACGACGTTGGCGAGATAGGCATTGTTCCCCGTGGCGGTTTGACTGGTGGTGTACACCACGTAGTCTCCCCAGACATCGTACCGGTGCATGGTGTCGGCGAAGGTGACCTGGCGGCAGTTGGCACCGCAGTACAGGCCTGGGCCGTGAGCGAGGAGCTCCGGCGCCCACCGCCGTGTCAAAATGTGCGGGCATAGAGGTCCGGCGTCGCCAGCGTCGCCCGAATCGACGCCGCTGTCGGTGACTACTGAAGCATCCTCCGTGTCCACGTCGGGCAGCACCACGTCCGTCGCTGCGTCGTGTCCATCCGGCCCATCCTGGACGCAGCCGGAGTAGAGCCAGACGACCGCGCAAGCCGCGAGGACCAGACCGGAGCGCCATAGGGAGCAGGTGGTCATCGGCCCTTCCCCTTGCACCACCGCCGCCGTCGCACCAGCGCCAGCGCCAGCAGCACGACCAGGAGCCAGCCACCGACTCCACCGCCCCCGCCAGCGTGGGTACAGCCAGCGCATCCGCCTCCGCCGGTGCTGGTCCCGTCATCGGTCACGCCGGCGTCCACCCCGGGAGTCTGCCAGCACGCCGCCCCTTCGCACTCGCCCGTGGCCTCGCGGTAGCTCATCCAGCCTGTCTCTCCCAGGCTCCAGACGACGTCCTCGTTTCGGCTCCGCCGGTGGATCCCGGTGACCACCCGCAGGGTCCCGTCCATCGGGCTCGAAATGATGGAGGCGTGCTTCATCAGGGGCGGGCAGGTCTCCTCGGTGCAGTCCGCTCGCACCTGGTCCCACTGGCCGGTCCACGGGTCGAGCTCCCACAGGTCGTTGTGCAGCTCACCCGCGGCGTCCTCGCCGCCAAAGAGCAGCACTGTCTTGCGAACCACGGACAATTCCAGGGCCGCGCCGACGCGGGGGCC
The DNA here is from genome assembly GCA_029938605.1 of Deltaproteobacteria bacterium. Taxonomy (GTDB): domain Bacteria; phylum Myxococcota_A; class Polyangia; order HGW-17; family JAJRWW01; genus JAJRWW01. Next base: position 99,810 of record JAOZUO010000003.1, read on the forward strand.
GGGGCCGGTCTCGCTCGGCCAGTCCAGCAGGGACACGTGCAATCGGTCCAGGTTGATGGCGTATAGCCCATCCAGCGGCTGCCCGGTGGCGTCCTGGCCACCGTAGACGAGCCCCACGTCGCCGGACTGGGTGTAGCCGAAGTGGGCGCGGTTGCCCAGCGGATCCCCGTTGAGGGTGGTGGCGTCAACGGTCCGCCGATCTGGCTCGATCAGGATCGGTACAAAGGTGGCGTCCGAGGTCTCAGGCCCCTGCCCGCCCACCAGCAGCAGCAGACCGTGCGCCGCCGACCAGAACAGCCCCGCTCCCTGGCGGGGACGCGGACGCTCGGGGCCGAGGTCCACCTCCTCCCAGCCAAAGACCCCGTCAGGCCCTACGGCCAGACCTCGCCACAGGGTGTCCACCGGTAGACCGTCCCAGTCACGCCCGCCAAAGACGTAGACACTCCGGCCAGCCGACCGCAAGATACCAGGCACGGCCACGGTGCAAAGCGCGTGGTCCACCACGTCCAGCGGCACGCCCCCCCCGGTGGCCTGACTGGGCGTGGCGTCATCGAAGTGCCCGCCCACCGGGTCGTACTCGAGGACCTGCATGCCCGCCAGGGCGGCCGAGGGCCGACTGCGCTCGTAGGCATAGTCACCCAGGTCTTCGGTGCTCCGGGTACGGGAGAGACCCAGGAGCACCAGCGCCGGTGCCTCGGCCTCGCGGCCCATGGGCCCGAAGCGGATGATCTGCCCGATCTCGAGGTGCTCGTTGCCCATGTAGGGCTCGGGATAGAAGCGTTTCTTGGTGAAATTAATGGGCTCGGTATACGCGTTGCCTTCGGTAATGGGTAGCTCCTGGGGGTCTACTCCCGGGTGCAGCCACACCCTCCCCCGGGCGCGGTGGTACCCGGGCGGCCACGTCCATTCCGTGTCCATTGGGTGCGGCCAGTCCTCGGCCTCCCACCGCCAGTACAGGTGCTTGGTCCGGAAGTCCCCCCTCCAGTAGGCCTCGAAGTCGGCGGGGGCACCCCCGAGCCCGGTATGGTTGATGCTATCGTTGTAGTACAGTCGGCGGTACACCCGCTCCGGAATGGGCTCCTCGCACTCGTTGGCCGTGGTGTTGCCGTCGGTGTCGGCTAGGGTGCACTCGATCGAGTCGGTCCCGCCCACCTCCTGGCGCGCCCGCCAGTTCAGTCTGAGCCAGCCCTTGTCTGTTTCTCTGTCGTCACTCGCCTGCCCGTTCTCTGGGCAGGTGTACTGCTTGCAGTGGTTGGAGTCCAGTGGGTTCCCGTTCTCGTCCTGGCAGGCGCAGTAGCGGGCGTCGAGAGGGGCGACGCGTCGGTTGGTGGGCGAGCCCTCCTCGTAGCCGGTCAGGCGGTACAGGACGTCCAGCTCGCCAGTATCCTCGCACCAGCGGACGCCGCCCGCGCCCGGGTCGTTGCCGCACCGGCGCATGAACCGGTGGGTGGGCAGGTAAGCGCAGGGCTCGGGATCGCAGGCGTCGCCTAGGCCGTTATCGTTGCAGTCGGCCTGGCTGGCGTTGGTCACGTCCGGGCAGTTGTCTTCCGAGCCGTCGAGGCAGTCGTCGTCCGGGTCGCTGTCGCACGCCATGCCCACCTCGGCGCCGAAGGTCGTGCCCTGACACATCTCCTGGCCGGGGTTGGCGTCGCCCGGGCAGTTGTCACAGTGATTGGGCACGCCGTCGTTGTCGTTGTCCACGCTGTCGGGGTGCGGATTCGAGACGGGGTGCAGACCTGTCCAGGGGCGATCGGTCTCACTTGCCAGGCTGGAACAGATGGCTCTATCGTCGAGGGACATCCGCGCCACATTGCTCAGCTGCGGAGAGTCCGCATCAAAGAGCATGCTCCAAGTGCTGGACCGTGCATAACAGCAGCGACCCAGGGGGATGTTCGTTCCCGCACTTTGATCCATCAGCTGGCCGTTGCTCCCGGGAATGTCGTCAAAGTAGGCCACGGCGTGGCCCAGCTCGTGGGCAATGACGTTCCCGCTGTCAATTGAAGGGTGATTCTTGATGGCCATCTGCAAGTGTCCCATGCACATCTGGCCAATGGAGGTGGAGCTGGTGGCGTTAAAATTGTAGATGAAATAGATGTGAAAAGCTTGAATACCGTCCTCAAAGCCCAGGCTGCGGTACTGTGGCCACACTGAACCGCAGCCGCCCACCGAGTCCTTCCCATCTACATTAAAGACCAAGCTGGAGTCTGAGACATAGTGTACTCGGTAGTCGACCAGGCGAAGCCCAATGCCACACTGCCGATAGATGCTGTCCATGGGCCTCGCGGCGAGCGCGGGGTTCCAGTCCCAGACAGCCGGGTCCGGATCGGAGAGATAGAGCTGCGCAATGGAGTCCAGTGAGTTCTGGGTCAGATCGGTCTTGTCGAACAGGTTCTTCATGTCCTTTTCCGACCTGAGGTACTCATTGATCGCGTATGGTGCCCCACCTTCCGGCGGATTGTAGAAAAAACGGTGCACGACGACGCGCGCGACGATGAACTCCGGATGGAGCTGGATCACCGTCTCGGCCTCGAGTTGCGTGGGGGTGAATGCCATCTGCCCGAGCTCGCCCAGGTTGGGATCCCAATTCCACGTACCGCGGTAGATACGGAACCGGTTGCAGCGCCTGGGATCCAGATCGGCCACCCGACCGATCCCCTGCTCAAGGTCGGGCTGGGGCTCCAGCGTAGTGTACATCCAAAACTGGCACTGCATGAGGTCGTTGAACGCCGAGTGGCGCCGACAACCCGCCACGCGGACCCGGAAGTAGCGCACATCCCAATCTTCAAGACTGCCGGGCTCTGGACTAGGGTTCGGGTTCTGATACTCCACCGCGAACTCGGGAGCCGGCTCGTCAGCGGGGTAGAAGAGGTATCCCCTGGGCAGGTAGTTGTCCCGCCGGAAAAACATCGGGTCCTCGCCCTCGGGATAGGCGAAGTAGGAGACCGGGCGGTCCGAAAGAAAGGGCATCACGCAGTCCGCGGGGTTCGTACACCAGGCCGGATGTTCTCTGGGGTCATTCACCGGGACCGCCAATCCGTTTCCGCCCAAGACAACGGTCAACAATACCAGACCTACAAGTATCACCCGCAGCATACGTAGATACATCAGCTCTCTCCCGATTTGTAATTTTTCCCACAAGTCCCGAGTACACTTGCATTGTAAGGTGGGGCACCGAGAAGATCAATCGGGGAATCCGGGAATTCCGGGGGGATTCCGGGGGGATTCCGAAACGGGGTTGATTTATTCGTACGATGGGCTCGGACTTACAGATACCGATCTCCAGGATGAGATAGGCCAGCACGTGCTCTTGGGGTACCAGTCCAGTTCCCCATCGTCACAAATCTCACCGGTGTCCACCACGCCATCGCTACAGCCAGCCAGGTGGCACGTGGTCCGGCAAGCATCAGCGATTGAATCGGAATTTGCCGCCCCGGCGTCGCACTCTTCGCCGGTGTCGAGATTGCCATCCCCGCAGTGACCTTGGCTTGTGTTGTTGTTGCTGCCGGAACTGGAATCGTCACCGCAAGCAACGCACACGCAGGTCGACAGCAACAGGAACACAGACACCAGTATCATCAGCTCAATTCGCCCTCCCAATGATGGCCAGCCTACTACACGTTGTTGAATGCCTGAGGAACCATTTGCGTGGTGGCGGACCAACAGCCAAATGGCCACCGTGCTCGCGGCCTGTGCGCCGTCGGCTCGCTCATAGAGCGGGTCTTCGTCGGCATCGGTCAAGCGACCCCCAGACACCATCCCGGCTTTAGGACAGCGCGCTCAGGGACGCTTAGAGGAGATCGGTGATGAACGGGTTCTCGACCCGCTCGCGTCCCACGGTGGACGTGGGGGTGTCCCCGTAGTCGTGCCCCGGCCACACCACCGTCTCGTCATCGAGGGGCAGAATCTGCGTCTTGATGGAGTCCAGCAACGCGCGCATGGAGCTGCCCTGAAGGTCCGTGCGGCCCACCGCCCCGACAAAGAGCGTGTCGCCGGTGAACAGATGCCCCGGCGTGTGGAAGCAGACCCCCCCGGGGGTGTGCCCCGGCGTGTGACGCACCTCGAGGGACAGGTCACCCACCTGCACCTCCTCGCCATCTGACAGCCGCCGGATCGGACAGTCCAGCATTCGATCCAGCCCGAAAAAGTCCGCCTCCTGACCGAGCAGGGCGCAGCCCACATCCAGCAACCTACACAGCCGCTCGTTGCCCGCCACATGATCTCCGTGGCCATGGGTGTTACACACCAGCTTCACGTGGACGCCTTCGTCGGCTGCCCACTGGGCCAACTGGTCCTCATCGCCTCCGGGATCAATGATCACCGCCTCGCCGGTGGCCGTACACTGGACCAGATAGGTGAAGACCTGCAGCGGTCCCACGGTACGCTGACCGATACGAATTTTTGATTCCATCATTCCACCAGGGTGGCGCAGCCGCCGACAGCATGGCTGGCCAGAAAGCCCGCGGCCTGCCGCCTGGCGGTCATGTGGTCGAAGACCACGAAGTGGCCGTCGTCCGACGACGACGGCATGTACTGCACCACCACGGCAGTGGAGACCCCCGTGGGCCCGTCATAGTTGTTGCACACCGGTGCGGAAAGAGGGTTCACCGGTCCCATCAGCTCCATGGCCGCATAGTCCTTAACAACATTCCCGGCGGGGGCGAAACCGGCGGCCGTGGCCAGGGCTTCGGTGGTGAGATTCGGCGTGTAGCTGTCGTTGATTCCGTAGGTAAGCAGCACGTTCCGCGGCCCGATGTCTCCCGGAGGCTCGAACAGATAGGTGCGCACGTAGGCCAGGGGATCGGCGGGCTCGATGAAGGTCTGTACGATATTGAGAGTGGGGTGAAAATCGTCCAGGGGGCCGTAATCGTCGTCGTTGAGCGCGATCTCCAGCAGGGTGGAGATGGGGAACTCGCTGTCCTTTCGCAGGAGCGTGAGTAGCAGGTGCGCGCCGGCCCCCGATAGCACCGCCGCTTGCACCAGGGGCTCGAAGGGCACGAAAATGGCGCCGGTAATGCCGCCTTGGGAATGTCCGAAATAGTAGATCTTGTCCGAATCGAAGCGGATGGGCGCGCCGGTATCCGGTCCGTTGGCCACGTTCACCACCTCCACCAACCGCACCAGCTCGAAGTTGTCGATGGCCTCCTGGCGGGAGTTGTCCCGGCCGGCCAGCGGGTTTTGGAAGTTGTAAAACAACTCCTCGGGCGAGGCGGTGCTGCCGTTGGCCCGGGGGCCATGCACCACCCCGTCGATGGACACCACCGCCACCCGGCCGATGAGTTGGTAGTCAGCGTCGGTGGCGTTGGCGAGACGGGACGCCGTGCCGTTGCCGTGGAAGGTCATGTAGTCCCCACCCGTGCCGTGCCGGTACAGGGCCACCGGCCACCCCCCCGCCGGCATGGGGTCCCCCACGGGAACGGAGATCGCCACCCGCAGCACCTCGGTGTGCTGCACGATGGGGTCCCCCTGGGCGTCGACCTCGATTCCGCCGCCTTCCTGGCGGTAGGGCGCCTCCCCTTTCTGGAAGTTCGGCGCGTTGTAGGTGCCCTCGTACAGATCATATTTTGAGGTCTGGGTCACCAGAACCAGGTTGTCGAGGGTCGGCGGCGGCAAGCTCCGCACCACCTCCCGGGCCCTGCGCACGACGCCGGTCACCTCCTGGGTGGTGAACACGGTGGCCGCCGCCAGTTCGGCGGGATCCAACGACGCGCCCGCCAGGTAGGAAAGCAGCGGCGCAAAAACGGTCCGGGCGTGAACGACCTCCGATCGCTGGTCATCGCCCATGAGGGCCGCGAAGTCGGCGTCCGCGGTGAAGGGCTCGCCGTCCACGGTCTGGACTCCGGTGGTCACCACCGCGGCGTAGGTCGTGCCGGGAATCAGGGGATGTCCCGGGAAGGGAAGCAGCCCCAGCCAGTTGGCGCAGATAAAATGACTCTCCCGGGCGGAGGTCTTGACCCAGAGGGGGACCCGCTCGCCGTACCCCGAAGAGGCCGGATCCACGTTCACCAGGTACACCGAAGCAGCGGGGTCCAGGGTCGGGGCCCCATCGGCCGGCAGGGAGCCTGGATCCACCTCGGCGGAGAAGCTGAAGTAGACGGCGCCACCCACCGAAAAACCCGTGCACTCCTGGGCGGCGGCGTCCACGAGGTTCTGCACCAGGATCTCGCCTTCGGGGAACCCGGTCAGATCGATTCGACCATCGTCGGTGAGCCGAAGATCGCTAGGCCAGGGCTGACCGAAGAAGTCCACCGGGGCGAGGCTGAAGCGCACCACAGGCCCCGTGGGATCGGGCTGTGAGTCGTCCCCGCAGGCAAACCCGGCCACCATGAAACCCGCCAATAAGACCGCTTTGACCAATCGAGTTAGCTGGTGTTCGGTACGCATAGGTCATCTTTGTCCGAAACCCCGTCAGGCGCAAGATCAACAGTGGAAATGGACCCT
>JAOZUO010000287.1 GCA_029938605.1 Deltaproteobacteria bacterium
GCCTCGTCGTGCCTCGCGAGCCGGGCGCATCGACGCCCTGATTCGAGGACTTATTATTAGACGGGCCCTTACTCAGTCAGACCAGGGGATCACCAGAGCAGCGGTGAGGCCCGGCTGCTCCGACCGGTCGGGTTGGGTGAAGCTGAGGCGTAGGTGTCCACTGTGGCGACGGGCGATGAGATCCACGATGGTGAGCCCCAGCCCGGCTGTCTCGGTGTAGCCCTCAGCGTCGGTGACACGGTAGAAGGGGCGAAGGATCTTCTCTAGCTCCGAAGCAGGTACCGCCCGCCCCTGGTCGATGACGCGGATGGCGCAACCGTCGTCTTCGACGCCCAACTCCAGGGTGACCGTAGTCCCGTCGGGCGCGTAGCGCAGAGCGTTCTCCACCAGGTGGCCCAGGGCGATCACGAGCAGATTCCAGTCCGCCAGGATCTTCCGATCGTCAGAGATGGAAGTGCGCTGCTCAAGGGCCACCCCATGGGACTCGGCCGACGAGGATTTTCGGCGCACCACCTCGGCCACCGCCTGCTGGGGAATGAGCGGCACGGGATCGCAGGGGATGTGTCCCCGCTCCACCCGAGCCATCTCCAACATGCGATCGTTGATGGCCGACAGCCGCCGCAGGGAACGCCGCATGGCCCGCATGCATCGCATCTGCATGGGCGAGAGCTTGTCCTCGGTACGCAGCTCCAGCAGATCCAGGTGCCCGAACAGGGGAGTGAGGGGCGCGGCTATCTCGTGGCTGAGATCCCGAAGCAGTTGCCTCAAAAAATCTAGGTCCTCGGAGAGGTATTCCGGCGACTCGGATGTCATGGGCTCTTCGACCTTAATCCTGTTACCGCCCCAGGCGGTAGATGGCGTTCACCGGGGCTCCTTCAGCACGATCATAAGCCAGTCGCATGGACATCAACTCGTCAAGCAGTGACGGCCCCGCGACCAACCGACGTTCACGCAAATGCGCCATGTGACGACGAATCCGCTGTGCCGCCTCCCTGGGATGATAACAAAAAGCCGCCGTAAAGTGCACCTCCCCGCCATGGCCCAGGAGTCGTCCCTCAAACACGTCCCCCTCGTCCACTCCGGGCAGCCCGTCGGGCACCGTCACCAACCACCGAATTCCGTAGAGCAGATCGTCGGCCACCAGGCGTCCGGCGGCGTCAGTTCCCTCCAGGCAATAGAGCGATCGGTGGCTCGTACACAGCCCCAGAAGCAACGCCCGATCGGTGGGGTCCAGCCCGACCGCATGGTCGGCGGCCCAGCCCTCGGCCGGGGTCACCGTGGATGGCGGCAGCGGGCGGTCGAGCAGAAACCACTCCATGAACAGGGCCATGCGTTCATCGAAGGAGCGGTCCCCCTCGTGAACCCGTCCGGTGGCCAGCAAAAAAGACTCCCGGGCATCCGCGGCGTGGCGACCCGACTCACCGTCAGTGTAGCCGGCGGAGATTCGCTCCATGAGCGCCGTCACCGCCACTGCGACGGTGGGCAACGATTCATCTGGCAAAGAGGGATTGGGGACAGCGGCCGGAGGCAGAGGGTCCATTCAGCCAACCACCAGACCGTCAGGCCAGCGGAAGACCAGCCGCCCACCCACGATGGTGGCCACGGCCCGACCGCGCACCTCCCAACCCGCGAAGGGCGTGTTGGCCGATCGAGACAAGAAATGCTCGGGCCGGATGGTGTAGCTCAGATCCGGATCGATGAGGGTCACATCCGCGGGGGAGCCAGGGGCGAGCCGACCGGCGTCCAGGCCAAAACAGGCCGCGGGACCACAGGTGAGCCGCTCGATGACCACGGGTAGATCCAGCGCTCCTTGCTCCACCAAGCGCAGTAGGGCCGGCAGCGCCGTCTCCAGGCCAATGACACCAAACGGCGCATCCTCAAACTCCACCGCCTTGTCGTTGTCGGTGTGGGGCGCGTGGTCAGTGACGATGGCGTCCAGGGTTCCGTCCGCCACGCCAGCAATACAGGCCTGGCGATCAGCCTCGGTACGCAGAGGTGGGTTGCACTTGGTGTGGGTGTCAAACTCGAGGCAGGCCTCATCGGTGAGCAGCAGGTGGTGTACTGTCACCTCCGCGGTCACAGCCAGCCCCTCCTCCTTGGCGCGCCGCACCAGCTCCACCGAGCCCGCCGTCGAGACGTGCGCCGCGTGATACCGCGCCCCGGTCAGCCGACAGAGCACCAGGTCCCGGGCCAACATCACCTCCTCCGCCGCAGCGGGCTGAGCCTTGAGCCCCGTCCAGGTGGAGGCCTCGCCCTCGTGCATGGCGCCGCCGCCCGACAAAGAGAGGTCCTCGCAGTGGTTCACCACCACCAGACCAAAGGTGGAGGCGTACTCCAGGGCCCGCCGCATGAACCTGGCGTTTTCGACGGGGTGGCCGTCGTCTGACACCGCCACTGCCCCCGCCTCCTTCAGCTCCGCCATCTGGGTCAGCGCCTCACCGGCCAGCCCCATGCTGATGGCGGCCACCGGGCGCACCTTTGCCAGGCCAACGGCCGCCCCACGGGCGGTGATGAGGTCCGTCACGGCCCGGCAGTCGTTGGGCGGTGACGTGTTGGCCATGCAGCACACCGTGGTGAACCCTCCAGCCACGGCCGCCGAAGCCCCCGTGCGGATGTCCTCCTTGTACTCGTCCCCCGGCTCCCGGAGGTGCACGTGCAGGTCCACCAACCCCGGCGTAGCCAGGAGGCCCTTGCCATCGAGCACCAGAAGCTCGCCGTCGGAGGCATCTGGTGCGTCCACCACGCCCACCGCCGCCACCTTGCCGTCCGAAAGGAGGAGATCCCCCACTTCGTCCAAGCCGCCCGCCGGATCCAGAATGCGTGCACCACGAATGAGAAGCCTTGAGCCCATAGGTCTATGACTCCTTGGTTACCGAATCGGGGGAGCCCCCCGCCATCAGGTACAAAAGCGCCATGCGAACGGCAACGCCGCTGGTGACCTGCTCGAGGATCACCGATCGATCACCGTCCGCCACATCGGGATCCATCTCCACTCCGCGGTTGATGGGCCCAGGATGCATCACCAGCCCGTCGGGTTTGATCCGCTCGAGGCGCTTACGATTCAGTCCGAACTGCCGAGAGTACTCCCGGGTGGTCGCCAACAGCGCGTCGCCGCCAAACCGCTCCATTTGCACCCGCAGGGCCATGGCCACGTCCACGCCCTCCAGGGCGTCGTCGAGCCGATCATAGAGCGTGGCGCCAAGCTTCTCCAGCCCGGGCTGCAGCATGGTCCGGGGACCACACACCCGCACGTTGGCGCCCAGGCGAGTGAGGCAAAGAATATTCGACCGGGCCACGCGGCTGTGGGCGATGTCGCCGATGATGGCCACCTCCAGCCGGTGGAAACCCTTGCCCTGTCGACGCATGGTGAAGGCGTCCAGCAACGCCTGGGTCGGGTGCTCGTGGGCGCCGTCCCCGGCGTTGATCACCGCCGCATCTATGTGCTTGTCCAGAAAGTGCGGCGACCCGGCGGCCCGGTGGCGCATGACCAGGATGTCTGGGTGCATGGCCTGGAGGTTCAGGGCGGTGTCAAGCAGGGTCTCACCCTTTTTGACGCTGGAGGTGGAGGGGGACAGGTTCAGCCCGTCCGCTGAAAGGCGCTTCTCCGCGATCTCGAACGACGCCCGAGTACGGGTGCTGGGCTCCATGAACAGATTGACCACCGTCTTGCCACGGAGGGTGGGCACCTTCTTGATGCGGCGTTCGGAGATCTCATAGAAGGTTTCCGAGACATTCAAGATGGTGATGATGTCTTCGGTGGAGAGCTGGGCGATGCCGAGCAGGCTCTTGTGCGCAAAGGCCATAGGTTCTCCCTGGGACGTCAGGTGGTTTTCGAGTACAGCCAAACCTCATCGGGTCCGGCGTCCGACTCCTTGAGCTGCACCGCTACGGAGTCTCGGGTCTTCTGCGTCTCCACGGTGGTGCCCACGTAATCGGCCTGGATGGGCAGCTCCCGGCCGCCGCGATCCACCAGCACCGCGAGCTGGATGTGCGCCGGCCGACCGTAGTCCATGATGTGGTCCATGGCCGCGCGGATGGTCCGCCCGGTGAACAGCACGTCGTCAACGAGCACCAGCCGCTTTCCCTTGAGGGGTCCGGGCAACGTGGTGGGCTTCACCTCGGGATCGGGCAACCCCACCAGCACATCGTCCCGGTACAACGTGATGTCCAGCACACCCTGGGCCACCTGGTGACCTTCAAGCTCAGCGATAATGAATCCGAGGCGCTCGGCCAGGGGGACCCCACGGGACCGGATACCCACGAGCATCAGATCGTCGGTGCCGACGTTGCGCTCGACGATCTCACCGGCCATGCGCCGCAAAGCGCGGGCGATGCCGACCTCATCCAGGATCCGCCGACTCTCAGCGAAGCCCTCCCGGAGCAGCTTTTCCTCGGTAGGTGACACGGACAACCTTTCTTGTGCCTGGCCTGCACCTGGCCTGTGCCTGGCACAAACCTCTGAGACGATAAGAACGCAGTTGGCACGTTTTTCCCCCAACCGGCTCCCCTCGTCAAGAACCACCGCAACAACATCGTATTTTTCAATCATTCCGGCAGCAACCACCTAAGGCCCCCTCACCCCAAACACCCGCCCCGCCGGAAAGTGCTCCGCTCCGATACATGACCATTGAGCAGGTTGCGATCCTGGTGGGGTCTCCCTGATGGGGGCTCCCCTCCTGCTGCCGAAGGAGAGGATCGTGTTCTTGGGGGAGCGTCCCCGTTCTGATAGGTGGTGAGGTGGAGGGCTGGCTACTGGTAAATCAATGTCATTTCGGCCCAGCCCATTCCGATGGCGTCTATCCAGGCCCCGGCGCGGCCTTGCAGACGATTTACGACGTCGGGAATGGTGACGTAATCCATGAAGGCCGTCCCGGGGCTGCTTCCGTTAACGGTCACCGTAGAGCTGGTGCCATAGCTGAGGGTAAAGGAGCCCGGTGCCCCAGCGACATTGATATTTGCGCAATAAAGCGTCAGCTGCTGAACGCCACCGCTACTGGTCCGGCCACCGAGACCATACGCGACAGTATTTGCCGGGCACGTAATTGTATAGGCGGTTGTATAATTCGATCCGTGGGTAGGGAGATAGGTCCCAGGGGTAACAGTAACCGAGTACGTGAAGGGATCAGCACTCGTATTCTCGACCACATTCAGTGTGCCACATCGGCCTCGTACCCGGTCGATGTTTCCGCCGTATCGACCAGACAGCTGGATCAGGACTTCGCCAGCCGGACAGGTGTCAGCAAATGCGCTTCCTCCTGTCACGTTGCCGTGTAGCGGTCCCCATCCGTCGCTTGTGACCGTGATGCCGCTGGGACATCCATCGTCGATGATTCCATCGCAGTCGTCGTCGATGCCGTTGCAAATCTCGGGAACGTGTGTGCCGGATTTCTCGCACCCGGTCGTTGCGTCTAAGTCGCAGTCGTAGAAGCCGGCGTCGCACACAATCGCGCACGTTCCAGCGGCACACACCGGAGTGGAGTTTTGACCCGCGGGGCAGGGAGGGGTGGTGCCGGCTGGGGGGGCACAGCCGCCGCAGTTGTTCGGATCGATGTCGGTGTCAACGCAGATGCCATTGCAGTCGGTGGTGCCGCCGAAGCAATTGAATTCGCAGGTGCCTGCTGAGCAGACCTCTTCAGCGGCGCAAATGTTATCACCCGCGTTGGGGGTGTTGGCGCATCCGCCGCAGTTGCCCGGGTCGACGTCGGTGTCCACGCAGGCGCCGTTGCACTCGGTGGTGCCGCCGAAGCAAGTGGCGTCGCAGGTGCCCGCTGAGCAGACCTCTTCAGCGGCGCAAATGTTATCACCCGCGTTGGGGGTGTTGGCGCATCCGCCGCAGTTGCCCGGGTCGACGTCGGTGTCCACGCAGGCGCCGTTGCACTCGGTGGTGCCGCCGAAGCAAGTGGCGTCGCAGGTGCCCGCTGAGCAGACCTCTTCAGCGGCGCAAATGTTGTCACCCGCGTTGGGTGTGTTGGCGCATCCGCCGCAGTTGCCC
>JAOZUO010000288.1 GCA_029938605.1 Deltaproteobacteria bacterium
CTTCTTGGTCGTGGCCTTCTTCTTGGTCGCGGCCTTCTTCTTGGTGGCGGCCTTCCTCTTGGTCGCGGCCTTCTTCTTGGTCGCGGCCTTCGGTGTCGGCTCGGCGGCAGCCTCCACATCTTCCGGCCGCCTCAAATCGGGCTCCGGTGCCACGGGTCTCGGTGGCTCTGGACGCCCGGCCGGCAGCCCCTTTCGCACGGGGCGCTGACCAACGGGACGCTTTCGAACAGGACGCTGACCGGTGGGACGCTGACCGGTGGGACGCTGACCGGCGGGACGCTGACCGGCGGGACGCTTCCCAGCAGGGCGTTTCCCGGCGGGACGCTGACCGGTGGGACGCTGACCGGCGGGGCGCTGACCGGCGGGGCGTTTTCCGGCGGGGCGTTTCCCGGCGGGGCGTCTCCCGGCAGGACGCTGACCGGCGGGACGCTGACCGGCGGGGCGCTGACCGGCGGGGCGCTGACCGGCGGGACGCTGATCGGCGGGGCGCTTCCCAGCAGGGCGCTTCCCAGCAGGGCGCTTCCCAGCGGGGCGCTTCCCAGCGGGGCGTTTCCCAGCGGGGCGTCTCCTAGCGGGGCGCTTCCCAGCGGGGCGCTTCGCCATCCGCCTCCTGGCACGCCTCCAGGTCTCGTAAGCCTTCTCTCGACGGGTCAGGAACTCATCGATGATGCCTGCCGTCTCCGGCTCGAGATCCATGAACTCCACACCCATTCCTGGGGCGTCGTCGTCGGACTTCGGAAACACAGTCCGGCCCTGCATCTCCAACGGCGTGTCTTGTCCCGGAAGAGTGAACCGCAGATTGATTACGGTTCCCTCGGGCAGCGGTATCGTGCGATCCAGGTAGATCCCACCGCGGCTGAGATTGGAACTCAGCTGGTGATAGGTCTCCTCATCAGTCCACTGCTCAACCCAGACTTTTATTGGAATACGATTTGAACGGCGACGATCCACAGGGCTCCCCCGACTCCGGGACCGCCCCGCGACGAAAGTCAGAATGGCACCGTAGCGGGGAATGCGCAACGCCCCAAAGACGTCATCGCTCGGTCACCAAGCAGTCTCGAAATGGGCGTTACAGGGCTCGAACCTGTGGCCTTTGGTTCCGGAGACCAACGCTCTATCCACCTGAGCTAAACGCCCGAAACCTGACCTCTATAAAGTACTCCGGCTGGGGAAGCAAGAGGAATGTAACACCCCCGATGGCTTTCTTTCCCACCAAGACTGAACCTCTCCTACCCGCAGAGGCTGAATCCACAACAGGGGCAGGTACCGCAACGGCCCTGATAGGCCAGATTCGCGCCGCAATCTGGACATTGCCGCTGGCCGGGATCCGGCTCGGGACTTCTGGCCACCGGACCGGATAGGTTTGTGGATCCCGGCGGGGAACCCGGGTCTTGGAGCTTGGAGTGGCTGGTTTTCATGGTGGCGCTCATACCTGAACACAAGTATAGCAACACCTGAAAGGATGTCCAGGCTAAATAAGGAACGTAGATGAGATCGTAGATGAGAACGGGATAGAGAGGACGGTCTGAGGTTACTTGAGCTCCTTGAGGAGCGACCCCATGAACTCATAGACCATACCGATGGTCTTGATCTCGAGCTTCTCGTCCGGGGAGTGGGGGTTCTTGATGGTGGGCCCGAAGGAGATCATGTCCATTCCTTCGTACTTGGCGCCAATGATTCCGCACTCCAGCCCAGCGTGGATGATCTCCACCACGGGGTCCTTGCCCATGAGGTTCTTGTAGACCTCCTGGCACTTGGCCAGCAGCGGGGAGTCCATGTTAGGCTGCCACGCGGGGTAGCCTCCGCCGGTCTTGACCTCACCCCCGAAGCCCCGGGTGACCGACTCAATGCGGTCGGTGAGCAACTGCAGCCGGTTCATGTCCGAGCTTCGCTGGCTCGTGAGTGCGGTGAGCTTGCCGCCTTCGAGCTTGACCTCAGCCAGGTTGTTTGACGTCTCCACCAGGCCGGCGATGTCCAGGGACATGTCCGCCACACCGTGGGGAACCGCCAGCAGGAAATCTACGCCCTGACGGGTAGCCGCCGCGGTCAGGCCCTCAGGGCTCGCATCGCCCGCCTCCAGAACGAGGGTGATCTTCGGGTCGGTCTTGCCGTGCTCGGCCTTGAGCACACCCGCCAACTGCGCGACAATCTTCTGCGCACCATCGGCCATGTTCCCCGGCAGGGCGATGACCGCCTCGGCGTCCCGCGGAATAGCGTTGTGGGCGGTGCCACCCGAGAGCGATACGAGACGCACCTCGCTGGCCTTGAGCAGCTCGTTGATGGCGCGCCCCAGCACGCCGATGGCGTTGGCCCGCTGCTCATGAATATCCACGCCGGAGTGGCCACCGCTCATGCCGCCGGCCACCAGCTTGAAGGGCTTGCTCCCCGCGGGCACACCCTCGGTGTCGAGGGTCAGGGTCATGTGCGTGTCCTTACCCCCAGCACACCCCACGGTGAAGACGCCCTCGTCCTCGGAGTCCACATTGAGCAGGGTCTTGCCCTTGAGGAATCCGGGCTCCAGCGCCGTGGCGCCCGTGAGGCCGGTCTCCTCGTCCACGGTGAACAACAGCTCCAGGGGAGGATGCGGCTGGTCCTTGTCCAACGAGACCGCCATGGCCATGGCGATGGCGATACCGTTGTCCGCTCCGAGAGTGGTCTGATCGGCGGTGAGCCAGTCGCCATCGTAGATCAGCTTGATGGGATCGGTGGCGAAGTCAAACTCCGTCCCCTTGGCCTTTTCGCAGACCATATCCATGTGGCCCTGGATCACCACCGGCGTGGACTTCTCATATCCCGCCGTACCCGGAACCAGGATCAGGATGTTGTCTACAGCATCCTTCTTCACACCGAAGTTGTTGTCTTCGGCCCACTTGGTCAGCCACGCACAGATCTGGGTCTCATTCTTCGAGCACCGCGGAATTTTGGCGATCTCCTCAAACCAGTGCAGCACGTCTTTGGTTTTTGCGTCCATCAGTTCTCTCCATTTCGGTGAAGCCGTCCATGGTTCACCTCGGGGCGTCACCTCGGGGCGTCACCTCGGGGCGTGAGCACGGAACAGCGTAGGTTCTTTTCAGCCTCGCGATCGGTAATCTAGCAAATTTCAGCCAGTTTCCCAGCGGAATAGATACAGTGGACCCAACAGACTCATGAGGAGGCGATGTATGGTCCGCCCTGTTCACCCAACGCGCCGACTGCGGTTGACGCTGCCCGCCGCTGTGTTGCTGCTGTCTGGTTGCCCTGCCGGCGAGGGGCCACCTCGCCGTACCTCAACGGGAAAAAGCGGCCCCGGCGCAGGGGCCCATGACGCGCGACGCTCCGCACTGACCACCCAAGGGGGCCGAAATTCAGCGGCCGAGGGGGCCATCCGAGGGCTGGTGGAGGTGGAGGGAAATCCCTTCGGCGTGGGCCTGTGCGTTCTGCGGGACACCACCGCCCGCTGCGGCGCCGTCGTCTCGGCGGATCCGAACCACCCGCCAACTTTCACCGTCATCCCTCGCCCCGTGAAGCGGCTCAGCAAGGTGCGAATATTGGCCCCGGGGGGCGACCACCGCTGCGACCTCAGAACCGACAGTGCCGTCTGGTGCCACGGCAACAACTCCCGGGGCCAGCTCGGCCTCGGACACCTGCGCTCCGTCCGACTCCCCGAGCGGGTCGGACGCCTCACGAACGTGGTCAGCCTCTCGACAGGCTGGCGCACCACGTGCGCTGCGCGCCGCGACGGCACGGCCTGGTGCTGGGGCGAGGCCGCCAGCGGACAGGCGGGGGACGGTGGGCGGATCTGCCCCGAGGACAACGACCGCTGCGAGGCCCGCCGCCTGCACAAGTCACCGCACCAGGTGGTGGGCCTGACCGGGGTCGAGCAGGTCTACGCCGCCTACGGCTTCGCGTGCGCCCTCAAGAGGGACGCCACCCTGTGGTGCTGGGGTACCAACGACACGGGCCAACTCGGCGACTCCACCAAACGCTCCACGTCCCGCCCCCGGCGCGTACGCGGCCTGACCGGCGTGCGTCAGGTGGCCCTGTCCACCAACCGAAGCTGCGTGGTGACCCGAACCGGCGCCCTGTGGTGCTGGCCCGGCCCCCGAAAGGGGAGCCGACGCCTACTGCCCAGACGCATCCCCGGACTCACGGGCGTCACGGCCGTGGCCACGGGCACCGACCACGTCTGCGCCATCGCCGCGGCGGGCAAAGTCTGGTGCTGGGGCGACAATAAGCGCGGCCAACTGGGCGACTCCACCCGCAAGGCCCGCAAGCGTCCGGTCCGCGCCGGATCCCTCACCGGAGCCACCACCATCCTGGGCCTCTCCGCCTCCACCTGCGCCGCCAAGGCCGACGGCTCTTTGTGGTGCTGGGGCGCCATGGGCCGACGCACCGGAAACAAGCGCCAACAGATCCTCGCTCCCCGCAAGGTCCGGCTCATCGGCAAATAGTGATATGGGGGGACCTTAATGGGGGGCCTTAATTAACGATGGTGGTGCAGCCCACCAGCACCTCTACGTCGAAGCCGCTGACACGCACCTGGTCACAGGTGGCCGGACAGAGCAGGATCATCTCCGGGGCCGCTGGATCGTCGTAGTACCAGCCGCCCGTGCTCGGATCGCATCCGGCCTCGGTGCCCACACCGTAGACCGTCTCGGGGTTGTCCGGATCGGCGGGGTCCACCAGGTTGACGTTGATGAGCTCGAAGTCCACGACGCCCACATCCGGCTGGGGGATCTGGAAGAGGCAGGCGCCCGAGGAGCGGATCTGGTTCAGGGCGTCAATAAACTGCTGGGTCACGTTGCCCCCCGTGTCCACCAAATAGGCCTGGCCCGTGCCGCCGGCGGTGGCGATCTGATTGAGGGAACTGAGCTCCGAGCCCACGCCGATGACGAAGGTCTTGACCGACGGATTTGCGTCGGCTGCCCCCTGGGCGAGGGTCGCGGTGCCCGCGGTGGAATTCGTCGTGCAGCCCGTGGGCTCTCCGTCGGTGGCCAGCACGATGAAGGTCAGGTGGTCCGGGTGGGCCTGGGCCCAGGCCGAAGCGTAGGTGACCGCGCCGGACATGGCGGGCTCGGTGGGCGTGGCCGAGCCCTCGGCGCTCTCGGCGTTAAGGGAGTTCACGATGGCGGTCTGCACCCCAGGCAGCACCTGGATGGGCACCTGGGCGTCGTCGTAGTCCGCCGGGTCACAGGAGGTGTCGGTAGCCATAGAACCAGCACACACGTTAAAGCCCATCACGCAGGGCCCATAGAGACCGCAGTCAGCACAGTCCGTGGGGATGGGCCCCGTCGGGTCCACCGGGAAGAACTGTAGCCCCACGCCGATACCCTCCGCGTCAGCCGACCCCACGAAACCCTGGAGGGCCGACACCACAGCGCTCCACTTGCCATCGTCGGTCATGGAGCCCGAGCGATCGAGCATCACATACAGATCCAGGGGCACCAGCTCGCCCTGGTGGGACTCCGCCGCACAGGCCTCGAGACACACGCCATCGGCCTCGTAGTACCCCTCGAGGCAATCACCGCAGACGACGTCGCCCCCGATGACCTCCACGCACTCACGGTTCTGGGCGCCGCACTCGGCGGTGCACTGGTCCACCTGCACGCACACCCCGGTGCCGTTGTCCAGGTACCCGACGTCACACTCCTGACAGGCCAGCCCCGTGTACCCCGTATAACAGGTGCAAACCTCCGTACCGCTGGTGTCATCGCAGATTCCATGACCCGCGCAGTAGATCTGCGAGTCACAGGTCTCCTGGTTCCCATCGCCGCCCACCGGACCGCAACCCACCACTCCCGAGCCCGCCATCAAGGTCAGACCCGCCACCAGAGCGACAGACCAGCCAGCCACCGCTGTAAAAAGGGCTCTTCCGGTACTCATATTCTAATCCTCCAAGCTGCGGTGAGCCGCCCCTGGGAGCTGACCCACCATCATTACTCTTCACCCAGTCCGTATCATAGCACCAGAAAGCCGGCACCGGAAACCCCCATCCCACTATTCCT
>JAOZUO010000150.1 GCA_029938605.1 Deltaproteobacteria bacterium
TGGATATGGGGCTTGGCGCTGGTGACGGGCTGCGCCGGAATACCGCCGGCCCAACTGCCCGACGGTGGCGCGGACGGCGCGGTGGATCCCGACTCCGCGGTCCTGACCGACGCCCTGGCGACCGACGCCGGACTGCCGGACGGCGCCTCATCGGACGCCGCGCCCCCCGACGCCTTCGTGGCCACGGTGGACGTACCCATGCGCGAAGCGCTGCTGATCTACGCGCGCAACAACTTCGGGGCGACCACCGACACCGACGCGCTGACGCCCTACCTCGCCTACGTGGATCAACAGGGCCAGGTCCTCGAACCCTACCTGTACGACACCTTCGTCTTTCTCGACATCGACCTCATCGTCACCGATCACCCCACCGTGGAGGCCTGGCGCCACTTCCTGGACTCGTTCTTCGACCCGACCCCCTCTCCGCGTGTGGCCCGTCCCGAGGTCACCCAGCGGGGCGACTCCCAGGGAGCGCTGCTCTCGGGGAACGGCCAGGCAGTCACGCAGTCGGGTATCCCGGTGACCGGCGGCGGCACCTACGCCTGGGAGGTGTTCACCCGAGCCTCGGCCGAGCTCGCCGGCTCGGAGGCCCTGGTGGGGATCATCGTGCGAGACGCCCAGACAAACCCCATCGAGACCGGGGTCACCGGGCTCACCTGGAGCACCTCCCTGAGCCAATGGTACCGCTACCTGCCCTCCGCCACCCGCTGGCGACACCACCACTCCACCTTCACCCTCCCCGCCGCCGCGGCCAGCGTGGACCTCCAAATCAGGCAGTTCAACGCTCCCGGCGAGCAGATCTGGGTGGACCGGATCCAGCTCCAGGCGGGACCGGCCCTCCTCCCGTTCGAAAACATCATCGCTGCCGGATACCACTCCCTGGTGTCCGACGGCGACTTCGACTCGGGGGCAAACTGGAGCGGCTTCGTACCCGGCGACGGCCTCGAACGCGGCCTGTACATCCGGGAGGCCAACAAGAATGTCGCCCAGGGTCCATTCCCCGTGTCCGGAGGGACCACCTATACGTTGACAACGTCCATCCGCGCCGACCAGGCGAGCGCCAGTCACGAGGCGCTGCTGGGCATCCGGATCTTTGACAGCGCCGGGGGCGAAATCATCTCCGACGTCACCGGTCTGAGTCACAGTACCTACGCTCGCCCCCCCATGCACTACGTCTACGCCGAAGCCACCACGTCTTGGACCACGGCCCACGCGACCTTCACGCTCCCTACCCAGGCTGCGACCCTGGAGGTCTACCTGGTGGGCTGGAGCGGCGACGGCGTATGGTTCGACCAGGTGCAGCTCGTGGAGGGCGCCACGCCCCTGTCGGAGTCCGCGCTGAAGGCCGCCGGCTACCAGACGCTGATCCACGACGGCAGCGCCGAGACCTGGCCCACCACCGCCTGGTGGGTCTCCACGGATCAACCCCTGCCCAGCGGCAGTGGTCTCGCTCCGGGGCTGGCCCGGGTGGCGTCGTCCCTCGAAGATACCCGCAAGCGCAACGTGATCCTCGGCCTGCCTGTCAGCGGTGGGATGTCCACGCACACCGAGTTCGGCGAGATCGACGGCCAGTGGATCGACCTGACAGTAGAGGCCGATCGGCAGACCGCCCTGGCCTGGTTCATGGACGAGGCGGTGTCCCGGTGGAGCGCGGCCCCGCCTCCGGGCCTCAACCTGGTGGGCTTTTACTGGATGCATGAGACCCAGAACCAGGATCCCGACCTGGCCGCCTTTGCCCAGGGACACGCCGAGAGCCACGGGCTCCTGCTCACCAGCTCGCCCTACCGAATGTTCTACGGATCCACCACCTGCTTCGGTTCGAGCTACAATCCGGACTTCTCCTCCCACTTCCACCGGGTGTGGCAGCAGCCCAACGTCTGGCCGCCCGCGCGATGGTCCATGACCGAGGCCGTGTGGAACAACGTACACACCTGCCTGTGCGATCCGGTGGATCTGAACAGCTTCCTGAACCTGGTGGGCTATCCCCCCTGCGAGCTGGCCACGGTGGACACGTTCATAGACCAGCTCCAAACGGACTGCGCCGCCATCTCCTCCACCGCCCAGGTCCACGCCAACATCGAGTGGGTCCCTGGCTTGGAGCCCTCCCAGGGCTATGGCCGCGTGCAGGACTACCTGAACAACGACGACACCCTCGGCCACGACTTCGGTCGTTTCCCCGATCGCATGTGGTACGAGGACGGAGGCTTCGGTCGCCGCTGCGCCCTGGATCCGGACCCGGTCTTTAGGGCCCAGTACGACGCGGTCCACGACTTCATCGAGGCCAACCGCGCCCGCCACGGGTTCCCCTCGCCATGAGGCTCTCGATCAAAACCGCCCCGGTGCTCCCGCTCCTGTTCCTGCTTGTGCTCCAGGCGTCTCTGGTGGGCTGCGAGAACAGCCGCCCCATCCACCAGGGTTGGCCGCCTGACGGCGGCGCGCCCTTGCTGTTTTCGCAGTCACACCAAACCGAGGTGGATCTGCTCTTCGTCATCGACAACTCCAGCTCCATGGAGGGAGTGCAGGCCGTTCTTCGGTCCAATCCATTCTTCATGGCCGCTTTGAAAAGTGCGGTGGGCGGAATTCCGGACCTCCACCTCGGCGTCATCAGCACCGACGTCGGCACCGGGAGCCCGTCGGGTACCGGCTGCGAGGAGGCGGGGGACGCCGGGTTCCTGCTCACGGGCACCTGCACCAACCCGGTAGGTGCGCCCTACATCGTGGACGTCGCGGCCACCGGATGTGACATACTCCGCGCTGATAACGGCAACACCTGCCTTGACCATAACTGCGACCAGACACACTGCGCCCACGAACCATCCACGACCTTCTCTGTAGACTCCACCACGGGCTGCCCTCGCTGCCGCAACTACACCGGAGAGTCCCTCGGGGATGTCTTTGGCTGCATCTCGTCTCTGGGCACCGTGGGCTGCGACTTCGAGCAGCCCCTGGAGTCCATGCGTCTGGCGCTGACCCCCGACAACGCCCACAACGAAGGGTTCTTGCGGGAGAGCTCCGTCCTCGCCATCGTGCTGATTACAGACGAGGACGACTGCTCGGCCAAAGACGACCTGATCTTCGACCCGGAGGACGCCGCGCCCGACGGACCGCTGGGACCCTTCACCTCCTTCCGATGCTTCGAGCAGGGGGTCACCTGCGACGTGAACGACCGCTTCGCCACGGGCCCCCGTCACCACTGCGTGGCTCGGGAGGACAGCGCCTCCCTGCTCCACCCCTTGAGCCGCTATGTGGACTTTCTGGACTCCATCAAGGACCGGGAGCTGGTGTCGGTGACGGTGCTGGGCGGGCCGGTGATCCCGAGCGCGGACGGGGACGGCTTTGACGCGGAGGTGGAGCTCGACCTGGACCAAAACCCCCTGTTGCAGTGGAGCTGCTCGTTGCCCGGGGGCGGCGGCGTGCCGGGGATTCGCCTCCACGCCTTTGCCGCGGCCTTCCATGAGCCGGCCGCGCTGGACACCTGGGCCTATACGTCCATCTGTAGCGGTGACCTGGCGCCATCCCTGGCGGGAATCGGGTACACCTTCGCGCTCCTTCAGTACCAGTGCCTGCCCGCGCCCCTGAGGGGCTGCGCGGATCCGGGGGTCGAGTACGGCACGCCCCGGGCGCCGCAGACCTGCGAAGTGAACGCTCGCTGCCTACCCCAATGCGTCGTGGAGGACATCTTCGACCACGACCTGCCCTCGGAACAATACACCCCCGTCCCCCCCTGCCTGGAGGTGGCGACCGACGGTACGCTGCTGCCCGGCAACACCGACCACGCCCTGGCCTACGCCAACGGGATGCCCAACCAGCGCGACGCCGCCCTGCCGGTGAGCGCCTGCTGGTTCATCGACTACCAGGAGCTGTGCACATCGTCGAACTACGCCGAGATCCTCATCGCCCGACCGGCGGACCCGCCCGCGCGCACCTTCGCCACGGTGCAATGCGGGTTCAACCCGCCGGACGAGCAGACCTGCGACGACGGCGTGGACAATGACGAGGACTGCCTGGTGGACCAGGACGACCCCTGTTGCCAAAACTCCGCCAACTGCACCGATGGCGCCAACTAAGGAGGCTGATGGGCCTAATGGCCCTAAGAGCTTCCCTACGAAGTCGGCGGAGACCGGTGCCGCCGTAGGCGCCTTCGCTCCGAGCTCCGCCTGGGGGCGGCCGCGCAAGGCGTTTCGGTGGCGGAAAAATTTCCTCCCAACGCCCAGAGGGCCAAATGCATCGGAAGCGTCCTCCAACCCGGCCATAAGCACCACACTTGAAAACGAAGTGCAGTGGTTGTGACCGCTTTGAGAGCCCAAACGGCAACAATGGCGACACTTGGACCCGCCAAGTCCAAAGATATTGGCCGTTGCACCCAGTAACCCGGCCACAAACGCCTCACTTGAAAACGAAGTGCAGTGGTTGTGACCGCTTTGGGGGCCCGAACGGCAACCATGGGGACACTTGGACCCGTCAAGTCCCCCGGTATTGGCCATTGCACCCAATAATCCGGTCACAATCACCACACTTGAAAACGAAGTGCAGTGGTTGTGACCGCTTTTTTCCCTGGGCGCGCAACCCAATCTGTCTCGCGGATATGCGCCTCCCACAAGAAGTGGAATACGACAACGCACACGCTACTGGCTGGCGCGGGCGTCAGGCGAGGTCGCGAACGCTCAGGGCGTGCCCGCCTTCTTCCCTGGAAAAAAACACCGGCACGCCCCGACGTTGGCGGTTTCACAAGACGCTCGTGCCCGCATCTCACGACGAGCGGGTGACATTCCCTGCAAAACTTGCATGGCGGCGCCGGCACGGGCTGACCGCCGACGCCGGAAATCGTCTCCTGAGCCCGAATTCAGCGTTTCCGACTGGCTGGACATGCTGATCGGCACCCACCCCCGCCTGCGTCATGCAACCAGCGAATGGGCGACTATCCAGGCAATCACGCCTGAAATGCCCGTCTACGGATTTGTAGGGATGCTCCTAAGGGCACACCGCCAGGGGAGCCAGGGGATGAAAGTCCCAGGCGCTGAGGTCCAGATCGTCGTAGGCCTGTAGCGCGGTGGAGAGGTTGGACTCGATGTCGGTGAGCGTCTGGTCGAGCAGAGTCGCAGCGGGCTGGCCTTCCACTGCCACGCAGAGGAACTTCGGAGCGCCGCACAGGGTGAGGGTCTCGCATCCCGGTGTCGCCGGCCCGAGGGGCTGGAGCTGGGAGTCGCCGTAGACCGTGGTCCCGTTGACCATCACGAGACGGACATCGCGCCCGGTGGCTGCCAACACGGCCTCGTAGGGACTGGTGACGTCGCCCCCGATGACCAGAATGTCCGCTTTGAGGCCCACCATGAGTTGGCCGATGGATCCCTCGAGGGCCAGCTGCTCGGCGGCGTTCACAGTGACCATCTCCAAGAGCATCCGCGGCGTCAGGATGTCGCCCCACTGCGTGTTGTCCACCTCGTCGGCGACTCGCATCTCCTCGAAGAGGCTCGAGCTGGCCACCGGCGGAAACCCCGTGGACAGTGAGATCGTGAGACCGGCGGCGACGGCCAGGGGGATATCCGTCGTCTGGCTGAGGTCGGTGGAGCCGCCGTACAGCGCCACGTTGGAGCCCGGAGACCAGGAAAGCCCCATGCCGTAGGTCGCCATGGCGGTGAACTCCGAGCTCCCCAGGGCCGTTCCATAAACCAAGGTCGTGCGCGGGTCGAACAGACAGCCGTCCACCGTCGTGACGGAGTACAGATCATCCCATTCGTCCCCAGCGTCCTGGTCGACGCCCTCGGCCAACTGAACGAAGTACGCGTGGGTGTCGCCGTCGGCCATGTTCTGGCAGACCGCGTCCGCGGACGATGCCGAGGGCATCAAGCTGTGGGTTTGGACACTGTCGGCGCAGGCCTGCCCGGGAGACGCCGCGCACAGCGCGTTGGACGACTGGTCTATGGTGCGCGCCAGCGTGCGATGGCAGGGCCTGTTGCCGGGAATGCTCTTGCCCACCACCGAGGTAGTACCGGAGATCAAGGCCTGGAGCTCGCCGTATTTGTTCAGCTCACAGCTCAGGCTGACCGGAGAGCCGCTCTCACCGTTCAGGTACTGTTTGGCGTCTATCAGGGCCTCGTACCGGGCTTCGCTGATCCACTGATTATGATTGGTGTACACCTGCGCCGGCGTCCAGTCGCTCTCGTCAAAGATGCCGTATTGAACATGGGTATTGGTGTTGATGAGGCCCGGCAGGATGATGCCGTTGGTCTGAACAACCGAGGCAGTGGACGCCCCCGGCTCGCCCGAGCAGGACGCCGCCACGCAGGTCACCAGGTCATCTTCGACGAGCACCTCGCCGGAGATGACCTGCGTGGGGGTTAGCACGGTCCCCTGAAGCAGCACCTTGGTGGGGTCACTCCCCAGGTCCACCAGCACCGCCGGTGGGTTCGTGACTCCACCGTCCATGGTGGCGTCCGCCGGTGTCGCGTCCGTGAGCGCGGAGTCCGGAGCCCTTGCATCGAACGTGGCATCGGATGTGGCGTCCTGGGAATTCGCGTTCGCATCAGTCCCCAGGTTGTCGTCCTCCGAAGTGCAAGCGGCGGCGCCCAACAGTACGCCAATCGCGCACCCCAGCCATTTGGCCGTCGAGCTGATGTTCATCTGAAGTGCTCCCGGTAATGCTGTTTTCAAAAACAAACCGTCCCTGGTTCCAGGATCCATTCATTTGCGGCAATAGCTACTGCGAAGTTGCGACAACGATGGGGATGCGGAGTTCGACTGCCGTGACGGCGATTGACGGCGATTGTATGTTGCATCCGGACTGCCCCACCGAGCCGCTATGGTAGCCAATCGCGACGTTCGAGTCGGAGATTGTTGATTCCCCGGCGGATCTGCCGCATTCTGGGGGCATGAGCTACCGCCCGGATCCCGGGGCGTCCTCGCATCGCTACCGGCTGCTGGAGCAAGCCGGGGACTGCTTCCAGGCTGAGCTACACCTCGCCGAGCGCATGGGGGTGGAGGGGTTCGTCAAGCAGCTCATCATCTGGCAGGTCCGCGACAAGCTCTGTGGCGACCCGAAGATCGTAGACCTTCTGGTAGGCGACCTGGCCCGGGTGGCCAATATCTCGGGCTGGTCCGTGTGTCAGGTTCTCGATGTGTGGCGAATGGATCAGGCCATCTCCTTCGCCACCGAGCACGTGGCCGGCTTGACCCTCGCCGACGGGCTCCTGCGCACAGCGGACCGGGGCCAGACCCTGGCGCTGCCCGTCGCCTTGTCCGTCATCTTGGAGGTGGCGCGCGCTTTGGAGCGGGCCCACACCCCATCGGAGACGGGTTCGGTGATCCACGGCGATCTGCGGCCGGAGTTCGTGCTCATCGATTTCAACGGCGCCGTGCGCGTCACAGGCTTTGGCTTCGGAAGGTTCCTACCCGCGGTCGACCCCGATGGACAGTGGTGCACCTGGCACGGACGCTGCTATCAGCCTCCCGAACGGCTGGGGACGGCAAAACCCCGTCCCACGGTGGACATATTCTCCCTGGGCGCGCTCCTCGCGGAGGTGGCCACCGGGCAGCCGCCCTATGGCAGCGATGATCCCGACGTGCTTCAAGAGCTGCTTCGGGCGGGAACCAGCCCCCTGCCCCATGGAACCGAAGCGCTGCCCAAGGACGTGGTCAAGGTAATCGAGCGGGCCTGCGCCTCCCGCCCCGAGGATCGCTACCAGTCCGTGGAGGAGATGGCCACGGAACTCGCTCGGCTCCTTTTCGTGCGAAGCAAGGTGGGCTCCAACGCGCCGATCATCCGGGAGGCCCTGGGCGCAATTCACACGCCTCCGGAGGTGGACGACCGCACCATCGAGCACAGCCTGGAGATCGAAATCCCCGAGGCCGCCGAACCCGTAATCGGTCTGCTGCGCCCCCCTCCGGGCGCGACGGACGCGCCCCTGATCGGACGCGAAGGTGCGCTCCGTAACGTGGGCGTGGCCATATCCAGTGCCATCGGCGGCCAGGGGCGCTCACTGCTGCTGGTGGGGCAGCCCGGCATGGGTCGGTCCCGCATGGTCACCGAGGTGGCCCAGCGCACCGCGAACCTGGATCATGAGCTGGCCTGGCTCTCGGTGCAGTCGCGCCTGGACGAAAAGACCGTGAGCTACTCGGCGCTGCTGCGGCTGCTCGCGTCGGCCATCGGTCTGGACCCTGCCGGGGATCCGACGCGCATCGCCCAAAAAAGCGACCGACTACGCGCCTTCGGCCTGCGGGACCAGTCCCTGGCGGCCATCCGCGGCCTCATTGGCGACGGCGAAATGCCCGATCAGGCCCGCATGGCGGGTCTCATGGGACACGCCCTGAACCAGTGCGTATCCAGCCTGAGCTGGGAGCACCCCACCATCATCGCCTGGGACGACCTCCAGTGGGCGGACGCCGACTCCCTGGCCTGTCTAACCCAGCTGGTGGAGGATCTTCCGTCCCTTCCGGTGGTGGCGCTGCTCACCGCCACCAAGGAGTTCCAACCACCCTGGCCCAAACGCCAGGTGCAGAGGCTGGAGCTAGCGCCCTTGTCCCGTGACGAGATCGCCCAGCTCGCCCTGGCTCAGGCTCCGAATGCCACGCACATTAGCGCCGATCTACTCAACGCCCTGGGGCGCCGCTCCGATGGCAACCCGCTCCTGGTGCAGGAGCTGATGGCGCACCTGCTCTCCGGCGATCAGATTTCGCAGCCCGACGGTGCGCTGGGCTTCGGCAGTGGTCGGTCCATCACCCTGCCCACCCTGGAGGAGGTCGCCCGCGCACGCCTGGAGCGGCTCGCCCCCCAGGTGCGCCCCCTCGCCCTGCTGGCGGCCCTGGCGGGTCCAGCCCTCAACGACAAGGTACTCGCCCGGGCCTCGGACCTCGACGTGGGCACCGTGCGAATCACCCTCGAGGAGCTCGCCGACTACCACCGGCTGCTCTGGCGAACCCCCGCGGGGCTCTGCTTTCCCCACGAGCGGCTGCGAAAGGCGGTGCTCGCGGCCGCGGACCGAGAGACGCTGACCCGATACCGGGGACGGCTGGCCCAGGCCATCCTCCAAGTATATGAGGAGCCGGACGTCGGGCTATCGGATCACGCCGTCTCCCTCTTCGAGGACGCCGACAACCAACAGGCGGCGGCGCGGATCTGCGCCGAGACCGCTGACTGGCTCTACAAGCGCGGAGATATCCGCGGCGCCGCGGAGCGCTACGAGCGAGCCCTCGACCTGGGCCGCATGGGCGACGCCCTCTCTCCCACCGCGGAGTTGGAGCTGTGCCTGCGCACGGGACGCAGCGCCATGCACACGGTTCAGCTCTCCCTGGCCGAGCGCACCGTCCAGCGCGCCATGGAGCTGGCCGACGACCTGACCGATGATCGCAAGGGCGCCCTGTCGCGGGTCCTGCTCAGCCGCATTCTGGCCCGCCAGGGACGTCTCGCCGAGGCCGTGGACCTCTCCCGTAGCGCCTTGCCCATGGCGAAGGCTTCCGGCCACGGCATCACCCTGGCGCGGGTCTACGCCGCCATTGCCGAGACCATGCAGCAGTGGGGCCAATACGGCCCGGACCTCGAGTACATCAAGCGCGCCCTGCGCATCGCCGAGGAGGAGGGCGATCTGCCCCGCGTTGCGGAGTACCTCCAGCTCAGCGTCATGCACGCCGCGGGCACGGGCCAGTCCGAGCACACCTTTGAGTACCTCGAGCGTGCCCGGGCCATCGCCTCCACGGCGGACAACGCGGTGCTCACCTGCCAACTTTTCAAAGCCGAAGGCCTCCTGCTAACCTTCTCCGGCGACGACAAGGCGGGCCTGCGCACCAACCTCGAGGGGATCGAGCGCAGCCGAAAACACGGCCTCATGGAGGTCGAGATCGTCATGCTGCACAACGCTGGGGACAACCACCTGCACATGGGCAACACCGCCGAGGCCCTGTACTACTTCACCGAGTCCCTACACCGCTCCCAGGAGGCGCACCTCGAGCGCCTCATTGAGGTCAACGAGATGTACGTGGGGTACATCGAGGCCGCCCACCTCGGGTCCCCCGCGGGGTTCGACCGCCTCCAGGAGGCCATCGACACCGGGCGTGAATCCGGCCGCAACTGGAACCTCGCCCAGGGCCACCAACTCATGGGTCGCGCCCTGTTGGAGCAAGGCGACCGAGAAGGCGCCATCGCCCACCTCCAAGAAGCCCTCGACTGCGCCCGGGAAGCCAACGTGAAGTACTTCACCGACGACGCCGTCCGCTGGCTGGAACGAGCCCGCGCTAGCGCTCCTTCTTAGCTTCGGCCCGCCGTTTGGTGATGGCCTGGTGCGCCATCAATCGAATGGCGTTGATCTTGATGAACCCCTCGGCGTCCATCTGATTGAACCCGCCCTCCACATCCATGCTGGACAGATCCTCCTCATAGAGCGAGCTCGGGCTGGTGCGACTAACCGCATAGACGCTGCCCTTGTAGAGCTTGAGGATCACCGTGCCGTCGATGAGCTCCTGGCTCTTGTCCACCGCGGCCATGAGGAACTCCATCTCCGGGCTGAACCAGAAGCCGTAGTAGATGAGCTCCGAGAGCTTCGCCGTGAGCATGTTGCGCAGCCGCATGACCTCCCGGTCCATGGCGATGCCTTCGATGTCCTGGTGCGCGGCGAACAGGATGGTACCCCCGGGGGTCTCGTAGATACCGCGGGACTTGATGCCCACGAAACGGTTCTCCACCATGTCCAGCCGCCCGATGCCGTGGGCGCCACCTACCTCGTTGAGGTACGTAAACAGCGCCAACGGCGTCTGGTGCACGGTCCCGTCGTCCAGGTTCTCGACCTTCACGGCCACGCCGTCATCAAAGGTGATGGCGATTCGCGCGGGCGTATCGGGCGCCTGCTCTGGAGACACGGTCTTGGAATAGACGTGCTCGGGCGCCTCCACTCCCGGGGCTTCGAGCGAGCCCGCCTCGTGGCTGATGTGCAGCAGGTTGTCATCCTCGCTATAGGGCTTGGCCGCCGTGGACTTCACATCGATTCCGTGACGTTCGGCGTAGGCGATGAGATCACTGCGGCCCTGGAACTGCTCCAGGAACTCCGGCATCTTCCAGGGGGCGATGATCTGAATCGACGGATCCAGGGCGAGGTAGGAGAGCTCGAAGCGCACCTGGTCGTTGCCCTTTCCCGTAGCCCCGTGGGACACAAACCTCGCGCCGGTCTCGTGGGCGATATCGATCTGCCGTTTGGCGATGAGCGGCCGGGCGATGGCCGTGCCCAGCAGGTACCGCCCCTCGTACATGGCGTTGGCCTTGAACATGGGGAAGATGTAATCTCGGACCAGCTCCTCCTTGAGATCCTCCACGTAGACCGCCTTGGCGCCGATGGCCAGGGCCTTGGTCTCCAGGGCCTCGTAGTCCTCCACCTGCCCCACGTCCGCCGCGTAGGCGATGACGTCATAGCCCTTCTCAATGAGCCACTGCAAGATGACGGACGTATCGAGCCCACCGCTATAGGCCAGCACTACGGCCGGCTTGGAGTCTGAACTGCTCATGGGTGAATCCTATGTGGGTACGCAGCGAAGGCTACCAGCCGCAGGCGCGGCCCTTGTTCTGCTTTTTGAGCCACTCGTGAAGAGGCTTGAAGTAGTCGAGGATGGCGGAGGCGTCCATCTTGGTCTCGCCGGTCAAGGCCTTGAGCGCCTCGGGCCAGGGCTTGGACAGTCCCATCTTCATCATGGCGTTGAGGCGACGACCGGCCTCTTTGTTATCGTAGATGGAGCAGGTGGACAGCGGCCCCTTGTGGCCGGCGATCTTGCACAGGGCCCGGTGAAACTGGAACTGCAGGATGGCCGCCAGAAAATACCGCGCATAAGGCACATTGGCCGGAATGTGGTACTTGGCGCCCGGATCGAAGTGGTCCTCCCCACGGGGGGTGGCCGGGGCGATGCCCTGGTACTTCAGCCGCAG
Source organism: Deltaproteobacteria bacterium (assembly GCA_029938605.1). Taxonomy (GTDB): domain Bacteria; phylum Myxococcota_A; class Polyangia; order HGW-17; family JAJRWW01; genus JAJRWW01. Next base: position 11,900 of record JAOZUO010000150.1, read on the forward strand.
GCTCCACCAGGCCTTGTTGTACTCGCCCGGTTTGATCCGCCCGGAGAACACGCCCCACCGCCACTTGTCCATGAGCAGTCCGAAGGGCAGAAATGCGATCTTCTCCAGGGCCTTGCGCATCATGGGGTTCAGGTTCAGCGGCGGCACTCTGCCAATGAGCCCCACCTTCTTGAGGTACGGCCCCGTAACCGACAAGGCGATCACGTCCCCCAGGGCCTCATGAAATCCGTCGTTGGCGCTGTTCTGGAAGAGCGTAGGCAGGTTGTTGTAGGCCCGCTGATAGTAGTTGTGCCCGAGCTCATGGTGGATGGTGACGAAGTCCTTGGTGTTGATGGCGATGCACATCTTGATGCGCAGATCGTCCTTATAGTCGATGTCCCAGGCGCTGGCGTGACACACCACGTCCCGGTCCCGGGGCTTGGTGAACATGGAACGCTTCCAGAAGGTCTTGGGGAGCTTATCGAGCCCCAGGGACACGAAGAAGGCCTCGGCGTAACGCACCATTCCCAACGGGTCGGTCTTCTTGGCCTTGAGCACCCGGTCCAGGTCGATGCCGCCGCCGAGCTGGGGTTTGACCAGATCGAAGAGATTGGTCCACTCCTGACCCCACATGTTGCCCAGCAGGTGCGCCGGCAGTGGGCCCTTCTCGGGTACCTTGGCCTTGCCGTACTTCGCCACGAGCTTCGCCCGTACATGGCAGTGCAGATCCTTGTACAGCGGCATCACCTGGAGCCAGAGCCGGTCCATCTCCTTCTCGAAGGCGGCTGGGGTCATATCATAGTAAGACTTCCACAGCCCCCCCAGGTCCTTGAACCCCAGGGACTGAGCGCCCTTGTTGCCCAGCTCCACATATCGCTTGAAGACCTTGCGCATGGGCACCGAGATCTTCCGCCACCCGGTCCACACCTCCAACAGCTCGTCCGGATTCCGGCTCTTGGCCAGCACCTTGTACATGTCCCCCAGGCTCAGACATTTCTTCTTGCCGGGACGCGGCGTCTTCCAGCAGTAGGTGCCCTTGCCGTAGATGGACTTCATCTTGGCGGTCTTGGTGGCCAGCTCGGCCCGCTCTTTGGCGTCCGCCGGCGCGGGGAGGGTCTGCGCCAACTTGATCAGCCGGAGCTGCCGCCGCATGGCCGCGGGAAGCTTGACCTTGTCGAAGCGGTTGGCCTCCATGGCCTTGCGCCCGATGAACTCCATGACCTCCTCGTCCACCTTGGCCACCAGGATCTCCGTGTCGTGGGTCAGGTTGGTGGCCTGGACCCAGCGCATTCGCTCCTGCTTGATCCACAGCGCGAGCAGATCCTTGTTCACCGCCGCCAGGAACCGGCTCGCCTCGGCCACGGTGGCCTGGCCCTGTACCGTCCCAATCTTCGGACAGATTGGGCGCGGCTGCTGGCACGAAGCGCCGGCCGACAGGGTAACGCTCAGGACGAGCGTTATTGAAATCAGTGTCGTAGCTATACGCATCATTCAAAGCTCCGGTGCTGCTCGCACGAAATTGTCCGAGATTGCTCGGGGAGTCTCGCTCATCGCGCTCCCCTTGACAACCGTGAGCTTGACAACCAGCGTTCCAGCGGGAACAAACGTCTGAATGTCTCAGGATCTTCGCCGCTACAGACGCTACCCCATCAAGCTCCGGGTCCAGTTCTCCCACACCGACCGCGTCGTGGAGGTCTCCAGCCGGGACATCAGCCTGGGCGGCGTCTACGTCGCCACCTCTAAGCCAGCCATCCCGGGAACCGTCATCAAGTTGGCCGTCACCCTCCCCGAAAACCAGGTCGAAATCCGAGTCGCCGGAATCGTGGTCCACTTCATCGCCGGCCGGGGCATGGGCGTAGAGTTCAAGACCTTCGCTCGCGGTGCTCGTAAGGCCCTCACCGCCTACCTCGACGCATTCGAAGCCTAAGGCGCCTGGCGGGCCTGGCGGGCCTGGCGGGCCTGGCGGGCGAGCTCGAGCTGGACGACGGCGACCATGGCGAGAACGCCCAGGAGGGCGAAGAGCTGGAGGGGGGTGACCTTTTCGGCGTCGGCCCAGCCCCACAGGAGCGCGCCGAGGGGAACCACGTAGGTGACCAGACCGGCGAACAGTGGGCCCTGCTCCTGGATGAGCTTGAAAAACATGACCGTGGCGGCGCCGGTACCGAGAATACCGAGGGTGGCCACGCTGGCGGCCGAGAGCCAGAATGGGCCCTGCCAGGCGACGGGCTCCAAAACAGCGCCGGCGGGCAGGACCAAGAGAGTGGCCACACCCATGGACACCAGGGCGAGGACGTGTGGGGAGAGGTCGGTGAAGTGGCGCTTGATGAGGGTGTTGCACAGGGCGTAGGAGGCGGGCACGGAGAACGCGAGCAGGAGCTGCAACGGTGGCACCTCCCGACGCAGGCCATCGGCCATGATCACCGCCATGCAGCCCAGGCCGCCCAGGACGCCCACGAGTTGCCAGCGGGTGGGGAAGACGCGCAGCACGGGCATGGAGAGCAGCACCGTGAGCAGCGGGACGAAGCAGATCATCATGCCGATGAAGCCGCTGCCGTAGCGATGCACGAGATAGGGCTGCACGGCGTAGGGATAGCCGTATCCCAGAATGGTGGTGAGCAGAAGCCAGGGAAGGTGACGTCGCTCGGGGGGATTGGCCCGGCGAAAGAACTTCCAGGCCGCGGCCAGGAGCAGAGCGCCGCCCAGGCACCGCAGCCCCGCGATGGTGAGGGGGCCGAAGGTCAGGGCGGCCTTCTTCATGAGGATGAAGCTGCTGGCCCAGATCAGGCTCAGCAAAATGAAAAACAGGTAGTGCAAGTCATGACTCCGGCCGACGGGGCGCCACCGGGTATACGCCAAAGGGGTGCGCTGTCACAAGCGCGAGAAAGAGACGCGCTGCCTGTCGTTGTCGCCACAGATCCGGGTCCGGCTCGCTCGCCTGCCGTCGGGCCATTGCACACGCACATGGTGCAATCCCGCCGGTACGCCTATGACCGCCGGCGTACGGCGCCCCGTGGGAATCCTGTCGATGAAAATCGCTGCCCCGGCCGGAGTGGAAATCACCTCCAGGGACGCAGCGCCCGGGGACGGCTGGCGCGAAGGCGACGTCGAGACCTGTGAACGCCGGGTAAGGTGGCCGACCGTCAAATAGGCCAGCCCCCCGGCAAGGAGCACGATGGCCACCAGCATGAGCGTGATCCTGAGCTCCCGCCCTCTCCTGGGCGCAGAGGTCCCCTCCCGCGCCGAGGGGAGATCGGAAGACCCGTGGCTTGACCGGCTGGTCTCTTGCCGCTCCGACAAGCCGGCGTTCGCTCGGGGCTCAGGCCGTGCGGCTCGGGCGCTGGTCTCGACGGAGCGTGGCTTCCCCACAACGGATGCGATGCTACTTCTCCGAGCGGCTGTCGACTCCCTGGGAAACAGCCACTCCATCAGCTCCCCGAGCTCCAGGCTTCGGTCTGCCGCGCCAGTCCCCGATCGCAACGCGCCGAGCGCCTCCCGTGCGGAACCGTACCGCTTATCGGGATCGTGCTGAACCATAGTGTTGATCACCTCGCACAGGCCCGGAGAGATGGCGCAGTTCAGCGAGGAGGGGTCCGGAATGCCGGCCTGACGGTCCTGGGCGTCGGACTCCCTCTCCCCTGCCCGGCCATAGAGCCGCCGTCCGGTGGCCAGTTCCCAGAGCACGATCCCCAGCGAGAAGATGTCCGACCGTTGGTCAATCTCCCGGCCGGATGCCTGCTCGGGGGACATGTAGCGAAGCTTGCCGCGGACTACCTTGGAAGGCGTCTCATCATCTCGTCGAATCGCCTTGGCGATGCCGAAGTCGGTCAGCTTCACTTCGCCGGAATACGACACCATGATGTTGTGTGGGCTGACATCGCGGTGAATGATGCCCAGGGACTCACCCCGGGAGTTACACATCTCGTGCGCGGCCATCAGCCCCGCGAGACACTCGGCCACCACAAAGACTCCGAGATCCAGACCGATTCGGGCGTCCTTCCCCGGATCCGCTGCCTCATGGCTATCGAGCAATCGCCGCAAGTCCACGCCCGATACCAGCTCCATGGCGATGTAGTAGGTACCGTCGACCTGATCGAAGTCGTATATTTGTACGATGTTCGCGTGATGTAGCTTAGCCGCAAGCTTCGCCTCGTGGATGAACAAACGAATGAACTCTGGGTTCTCCGAATACCTCGGCAGGATCCTCTTGACGGCGAGCTGCTTCACGAACCCCTTGGTCCCGGCATACCGCGCCGTATGGACCTCGGCCATTCCGCCGGAGGCGATCAGTCTCCCGAGCTTGAACCTACCGAAGTTCATGTCTTATTCATGGGGATCGCCCGCCCCCAAAACCAGTCGAGTTGAAGAAAATCTCTTTTTTTAGCACCCGCCACGTTGCACCGACGATAACACGAGTAGGCACTATGGGTCCGACCAGGAATATGCTGGTCAGTACTGTGTTATATTCGATTGCCCAACTGCACCCATGCAACCACCAGACGAGAAATCCGCCACACCGGCGCCTTCGCTTGAGTCCGCGAGCGATACCCGCTTGCTCGCCGGCCGCTATCGACTGGGCCGACTGCTTGGCAGGGGCGGTATGGGTGCTGTCTTCGAGGCGCGACACGCGGCCCTGGGTAAGCCCGTAGCCGTCAAGCTGCTCGATCGATGTGTCGAGGTGTCCGAGGAGCTTGAGCAACGGTTCGCACGAGAGGCCCGCGCCGCCTCCCGCATTGGCCACCCCGGGGTGGTCGACGTCATCGATTTCGGCGTCACCTCAGACGGCCGGCTGTACTACGTCATGGAGCTGCTGGACGGCGTTCTGCTCTCGGATCTGTTGGTCGAGGTGGGACCGCTCCCGGTAGCTCAGGCGGTGGACATCACTGTCCAGATTTGCCGTGCCATGTCAGCGGCGCACCAGCTTCAGCTCCTGCATCGGGACCTGAAGCCGGATAACATCATGCTCATCTCCCACCCCGACGGGCGGGACCGGGTGAAGGTGCTCGACTTCGGTCTCGCCAAGGATCTCCTGCCGGTCTCGAGCGAAGACAAGCTGACCCTTCCGGGCACGATGCTCGGCACCCCCGAATACATGGCCCCCGAGCAAGCCATGGGCCTTGAGGCAGACGCGCGCTCGGACATCTACTCTCTGGGGGTCTTGCTCTACGAGCTGCTCACCGGGGAGCTCCCCTACGCAGGTGACACCTCCGAAGAGCTTCTCCAACAAAAACGTCTCGAGCCGGCGCGGCCCGTCAGCGAGTTACGATCCGACCTCCCCGAGGAACTGGCTGAGACGATAATGAGCTGCCTCGCCCTCGAATCACCGTCGCGCCCCAGGACCATGGTCGACCTCGCTAACCAGCTCACGCCGCAAGTCTCCCGACGCCCCAAACGCAGGCTCGGGTGGATCATCCTGGTTCTCTTCGCGGTCCTCTTGGGCGGAACTATCGCCCTGGTGCTCCAACGGGGGAGCACCGATCAAAGCGGCGCACGGGCTCGGCACGCCTACAAATCGCCCGACCAATCCGACGCGATGTCCTCCAACAACACCTCTGCGCCCCCTTCCAACAACACCTCGCTCCACCGGACCGACGCCCAGGTCCCAAAGCATAGGCACTCCGCAACGCCCCCTCCAAACCCTCCGAACCCTCCGGTCAACCCACGGCTCACCGAGCCCCATCGCACCATGAGCGCCATGAGCTCGGTGACCTCGATGACCTCTGGATCGAGCACGGACATGGTTCCCCCTGTGGAACCAAAGCTCCGACTCAAGAAAGGACGCGCACTTCTTCGCCAGGCCAACCGCCATCTCTCCAAACGCCTGTTTGGCGCCGCCCAAAATGGTTTCGCCGAAGCCGCCGGGATCCCGGGGTTTCGGGGTGCTGGCCTCACGGGCCTGGCGCGGGTGGCCTTCGAGCAGCGTCGATGGGCCGATGCTGCCCGCGCTTCCCGCCGAGCGGTGGCAGGCGGCGGTGGCAACCGAGCCCGCATGTACCTCGGCAACAGCCTATTCAAGCTCGGCCGTTACGCCGAGGCAGCCCGGGTCTACCGCGCCGTGCTCGCCCGCCGGCCGGGCCACGCCGGTGCCCAGCGACTCCTGACCCTCGCCCGCAAGCGCCTCGGACAGAACTGACCGCCGACCGCGCAAGCGATCCCGCCAAATCACGACAAATTCCGTATACCTGAGCGTCAGGTCACCCGATTCTGTCGCAAAACACCGCCAAATCGCGACAAATTCCGCACACCTGAGCGTCAGGTCACCCGATTCTGTCGCAAAACACCGCCAAATCGCGACAAATTCCGCACACCTGAGCGTCAGGTCACCCGATTTTGTCGCAACTCTGGGAAAATACCAAGCAACCGCTCATGGCTTCGCACGATAACCCAATCAAGGAGCCGTTCACGACTATGACCAACCTCGGTTATCACATCCGTCTTCACCTCACAGACAACCGGGTCATAGCCCCCACCGCCCCCGAGCGTCGAATCCTGTCTGGGGTCGTTCTGGACCAGGGCCGCCGTGATGATTTGTACGTCTTCGATTGCCCAGACAATCATCTTCATGTGGCCGCGCGCTGCAATCGGAGCGCGGCGGGTCTCCTCTCCCACCGCATTGGATCCAGCCTCAAACAGCGACTCCAACTCCCCGTGGGATTCGTCCAGTACCCGCCCAAACCCATTGAAGACAATCACCAGCTCTACAACACCGTCCGCTACGTCCTCCGCCAGCGGGAACATCACGGACTTGCGCCCGACCCACGCAGCGAAGGGAGCAACCTCTCCGACCTCCTCGGTCTGCGAATTATCGGACGATACACAATCCAAAACATGCAACGCTGGCTTCCTCGCATACAACGCCGCGACCTGCTCGATCTGTCTGGCCTATCCACCTTGGTTGGCCTACCTGCAACGCTCCCCGCCGACGCCCCTATCACCCAGGAAATACTGCGCACCGCGATGCAGGCCGCGGGCTGTCTCACGGATCTATCCGGATCCTCAAATGAGCTAATACAATTGCGGTCCGCCGCGATCGCCGCCATGGACGCGGTCGGTCAGCAACTCTCCGCGCCAAAGCTGGCCGCCCTGCTCCGTGTAAACAAGCGCACCGTACTCCGCCTCCGAACGACCCAGCCAGATCCCGACCTCGTCCACGCCGTCGGCCTCCAACTCAGCCTCAGCTTCCACCTCCGCGGCCAGTCTGCGAGCACCCGATGACCGGCGTTGATCCGTCGCCACCGGCTGCACGACCACGAGTGCTCCTTGACACCGCTCGCCAGTCCGAGCAGATACTGGGCTCGATGTCTTTTAAAGCTGTAATTGGACTGTCGGTTGCCCCCTGGGTCTTGTGCGGCCTCTGCGTGTTCAGCGTGGATATGGCCAACGCCAGAGCCGGGGCCCCGGATGCGCCGCAAGAAACCGCTAAGCCACGGGTGGTAATCACCACCCTCACCATGCACGGCGTAACCCGGGCGGACCGACGCACACTCACCAAGAGTCTCCTGGGAGGATTCTCTGGAACGGGACTACAAGTGGTCCCCCGGACCCGGGCCCAAAAAACGCTGGCCGGTAGAGCGAGCCTGCTAGGCTGTGAAACCAGTGTCTGCCTAAGATCCATCGGAAACCTGCTACACGCCCCTCTCTGCGCGCGGGCCGTGGTAGAGGACTCAGGGGGCGGCACCTATCGCCTCGCGCTCACCCTCACCAATACAGCCACGGGTCAACAAGTCGCCCACCAGGTCGAGCACTGCGCACCATGCACCACAGCCGAGGCCGCCGAAAAGCTCAGCCGCGCCGCCAAAGCCACCGGCCTCAAAGCCAGAGCAACTCTCCGCGCCACGCCGACCCGACGTATCACACCGACCCGACGCATCACCCGTCGCACCCCACCGCGCCGCCGCCGTCCACCGCGCGCCAACGGACACCGGCGCCTTGGAACATCCGCAAAAGGCCGCACTCTTACCATCGCCGGCATCACCCTCATCGCCACCGGCGTGGCAGCGTTCGTACCTGGGGCTACCCTCTGGGCACTGGATGGACGGGACCGCCCTGACCGAGATCCGACGATTGAGCGCCGCCAGGTATGGGACACGAAGATCCTGGGCGCCTCCACCACGATCGTGGGCGCCGCCGTCCTGACCACCGGTGTCGGTCTACTCGTGTACGGCCTGCTCCGAAAAAGACGCGCCCACTCACCGCTGACAATCGCGATTGGGCCCCGACCCGGCGGGGCGGTGCTGTCCGGTTGGTTTTCGTTCTAAACAAAAGACGGTCTCTCGACCTTCAACATCAAGGCCACTGCTGGTAAAAAAGCTATGATGAATAAAAAAAATCTCTGGCTCCTATTGGTCCTGGGCGTGGTGACCAGCCTTGATGTCGGCTGCTTCAAGGACTACTGCGACAAGGACTCGGACTGCCTTCCCGGCGAGCAGTGTAACCTGTCTACGAACCTGTGCTTCACGCCGGACGTGGACGCG
>JAOZUO010000151.1 GCA_029938605.1 Deltaproteobacteria bacterium
GGGACGGAGAGCCCGTCGACTATGAGTGGTCAGTGGCGTTGCTGTGTCAGTAGGGCCCCCAGTCCACAGACTGGGATGACGCTTACCACGATAGGACGAGCTGGTACGTCAGGTGCCCGAGCCCTCAACGCTCTGGCAGCCCCGAGGCAAGGCACCCTTGCTCTGTCCACCTGTGTCCACCTTTGTCCAGTTGCATCCGGCAACTGGTCGGACCGTGATCCGCATAAATATTCCAACTCCCAGCCGTCTATGCGAAACTACGACTATGGACTGGAGAGGGCGAACAAACACTATGCTGTTAAAGATATTTTCCGGGCTGCTTGCCCTGGGGCTCATCGCCGCAGCTGGCTGCTCCGACGATAGCCCTGGTACCAACGATAACAACCAGAACAACACCAACCCGGTCTGCGGCAACGGCCAACAAGAGGGCACGGAGGAGTGCGACGGCACTGACCTCGGCAGCGAGACCTGCGAGTCGCAAGGTCTGCCTGGGGGCACGCTCGCCTGCTACGGGAACTGCACGTTCGACACTACCGCCTGCGATCCGGAGCTAGATTGTGGAAACGGGCAGATCGATGACGACGAAGAATGTGATGGCGGTGATTTTGGAAGTGCGAGCTGCGTGACTGAAACAGGCATTTCTTCGGGCAATCTAGTGTGCACGGCTCATTGTGCCATCGACACTTCGAGTTGTTATGCATGCGGCGATGCGAGCATAGATGGTCAAGAGCTTTGCGACGGTTCCGTTCTCGATGGTGAGACATGCATGACGCAAGCGGCGCTTTCGGAGGGCGAGCTTGCTTGCGGCGGATCCTGTCTCTTCTTCGATACTTCCGATTGTCATGAGTGCGGAAACAGCGCTGCCGAGGGACCGGAGCAATGTGACAACCAGGATCTCAACGGTGGCAGCTGTACCGCGCTCGGCTATCCCGGTCCTGGAGTCCCAGGCTGCTTGGCTGATTGCACGTTTGACACGAGCCCGTGCTGTGGCGATGGCAATGTTGGCGGCTCAGAGGAATGCGATGATGCCAATGGGCGTCAATACGACGGCTGCCATGACTGCAGCATCGACGATATTCACATCCAAGGTGTGGCCACCGGGTACTGTGGTAGCCCACAAATCACAGAGGGTTTCGGAGGAGAGCTGATTGCGGTCTACCCTGAATACAACACGCCAAATGCCGGCGTTTACATACGTAGGTTTGGAGCGAGCAGTCTGCCGTTTGACGCGCCGCAGTTGGTAGAGTCACCAAGCTCTTTTGGAGATGTGGACGTGGCAGCCGATGCCACAGGCGCAGTGGTCGTCGTATGGGATGAAGGCAATTGGGGGGATACGATTCACGCCAAGCTACTCGATAGTGCTGGCGCAGCCCTGGGTCCAAGCTTTGTTGTCAACGAGCCCACAAACGGGACCGCATATGATCCTCGTGTTGCGCGCGCCCCCTCCGGTGGTTTCGCTATTGTCTGGGAGGGTGAAGATGCCCTCGGCGATGCTGTATTTGCCCGCATATTCGACTCCAGTGGGTCCAATCTCACATCTGCATTCATGGTCAATCCCAACACCTTCAACGAACTTAGCTATGGCGACGTCGCCGTCGGATCAGATGACAGTTTCGTTATCGTTTGGTATCAGCAGTTCGGGCCGCTTTCATTGCCCACATACAGCCGCATAATGGCGCGCGCCTACGGTAGCAACGGTATGGAGCTGACCAGCGCAGTCCAGGTGAGTCCCACAGGTACCAATGGAGTGTGGCAAACCAGTCCCTCGGTTACGCCCGTACCAGGTGGCGGATACATGATCGCGTGGACAAAACGTGTCAACTGGAATGACAGCATCGAAATGCGTCGCCTCGACGCAGCGTATGCGCCTACCGGTAGTGCGCTCGTGCTCGTTCCGACTGATCCCGAAGATCAGGTTTTCACAGGAGTCGGTGTCTCCTCGTCCGGTGCCTACGTCGTGACATGGTGCCGCGCGTGTGCGGGCAGTGGGGGCGACGCCGACGGCGATGAAGGTGGAATCTTCATGCGTCGTTTCGATGCGCAGGACAATCCCCTGGGACCCGTCGAGCTTGTGAACATCTACACGCAGAATATGCAGTCACACCCAGCGCTGGCGATGCAGCCAGGAGGTCAGTTTGCCATTTCTTGGATTCACTACAATCTCAACGGTGTTCCTGCTGCCATGATGCAGAGATTTTCGTCGAGTGGGCAGGCGCTCGGATCGTTGCCCTGGTAGGTCAATACGACCCACGTCCACAACCGGGGTAACCCGGGCTGTACTGGCGTGTTCTGGCTACCTTGGTCGTCGGCGCAGGGGAAGCGCGTCACTGAGGATTCGATTCAGCGCTACTGGACATCCGGCGGTGGAAATTGGGGGATTCGATGGTGTCGAGAGACGGCAAATCGAAGCGGTGCTGGCTGAGGATCGATCGAGCCTCGCGAAGAATGGGGTCGGAGAAAACGTAGGCGTGGTATGCGGTTGCGTGATATTGGTAACGTGTATTACAAACATTATCCCCGTGCACGGGTTTTTCTTCAACCAAGTCGGCGGAGTATGCAACAATTCCAGTGATGGCGGCGGAGTATACAAAGCGTCGACGCGGAGAGATCCGCGAAGATCTTGCGCTGGTGCAGCGGTGTCGGGACGGTGATGACCGGGCCCGGACCCAGCTCGTGCGGCAGTATATGGACCAGGTGCGCATGACCCTGTTCCGGATCGTGGGCCCAAACCAGGACATGCCTGACCTGATCCAGAACGCCCTCATTGAGGTCATGCGGAGCCTGAAGCACTACCGCGGGGACGCGCTGTTGCGTACCTGGGTCGACCGCGTATGCGCGAACGTCGCCTACCAGCACCTGCGTCGCAAGAAGGGGCCACCGGTGGTGCCCCTGGAGTTGGTGCCCGACCCCACTGACGCCACTGGCCGCGGTGATCCTGCCCGGAGCGGAGCCGACGCGGAGTTGGAGGGACGCCGGCTGGTGGAGAAGCTGTCGGCACTGCTGGACGGAATCAGCGCAAAGAAACGCACGGCGTTGCTGCTGCACGCTGTACTCGGCTACTCGGTCAAAGAGGTGGCGGCGATGACAGAGAGCAGGGTGTCGACTACCAAGTCGCGCATCCTGTACGCACGCCGGGAGCTGCTCAAGGCAGCCCGCCGAGACCCCGGTTTGGGGGAGTGGCTGGCCCGCGCGAGCAGTGCGGCCCGGCCCGTGGATCGTAAGGAGTGAAGGTATGATCAAACCCAGTTGCTCAAAAGCACGCCGGCTGGTCCTCAAATCCGAGGGCGGGCGAATCGAGTCCGCCGACGCCCTCTGGCTGGAGTCACACATTCAGGAGTGTACGAGCTGCCGCCATGAGAGTCGGGAGCTCGAGACCTTGCTCGGCGCGTGGAGGTCCGCGGCCCCACCACGGCTATCGACGGGCCAACAGGAGCGCATCGAAAAGGCGGTGCTCGAAGCGGACGTGGCGCCCCTCGCTGTGCGCCGAGCCCAACGCACCTGGAGAGTCCCCACCATCGCCGCCGGCATCGCGGCTACCATGGCGGTGGTCTCCCTCACGGTGTTCTGGTCCAAGCGCCAGCCCACCGCGTCGAGAACCGCCCCGAGCGACCTGGCCACCACCAGGGTGACACCGTCGGCACGGACTGCGCGTGTCACCCACGGCGCGCTGCACGTGTACGGCCCCACCGGTGACGTCCGAGTGGTGGGCAGGGCCACGTCCGCCCCGTGGAATACCTCCCTCCAGACGACCGACAACGCCGGCGCGGTGCTTTCGGTGGGGGGCCACGCCACCCTGGCACTGGCGCCCTCCACAAAGGTTATCCTGCGCCACCTCCGGGCTGACACGGTGGTAACACTATCGAGCGGGACCATCGCCCTGGACGTGCAGACCCCGGGTACTGTACACGCCGGCCGATTCCGGGTGTGGATCCCCGGCCGTGGCGAAGTGACGACCCAGGGCGCACGCCTGGTGGTCGCCCGCGGAGCCACCGGTGTGGCGATCTCCACCGTGCGGGGCTGGGTCCGCTACGGCTGGACCCAGGGCGGAACACCCCAGGTGGCGGAGCTGGAGTCCGGAGAGCGACTCACTCACCGCCTGGACACGGTGAAGCACGCCGTCGGCGCCCCGGACACCGACGCCGGAGCGCTGCTCGCGGGCAGAAGCTCCCCCCCTGCTCCCCCGCGCCACCACCCTGGTGCGGCCGTCGCCCCCCGGAGGCCGGATGGGCACGACGCCCTGGCGCAGCGCACCAAGTGTGTCGCCCAGAAAATCCAGCAGACCCTGGCTCGCCGGGATGCCATGGGTGCCCTACGTACCCTCGAAGCTTGCCGCGCGGCGGGTCAGACCTCCCAGGATCTGCGCGCCCTCGAGGCCCGAGCCAACCTGCAGGCCGGCCGCGTACGACGCGCCTTCAACCAGTACCTCGCCGTGGCCCACACCTTCCGGGGTAGCCCCGCGGGCCAGACGGCCCTGTATTCAGCAGGGCGTCTCGCCCTCACTCGCCTCTCCCGCAAAGCCCAGGCCAAACATCTCTTTGAGCACTACCTAACCACTTATCCCAAGGGCGCACATCGGGCCAACGTCCAGCAGATGCTGCGCAGACTGTAGACTTTCCGCCGAAATTGGAAATCAGGATCAGGGAGGGCAGGTTCAGTTCGAGCAGCAGCGGAAGCCGAGGTCGCCGTAGCGGAAGTCCGCCTCGGCGGAGATGAAGGAGAACTGGCAGGTCATGCCGGCGCCGATGTTGTCAAAGGAGCCGCCGCGCACCCGGTACATGGGCGTGGCGGAGCCCACGTCGGTGGACGTCCACTCCATGAGATTTCCGCTCATGTCGATGGTGAAGTAGTCGCCGATGCAATCGGTGACCGCCGGAGGCGTGGGGCATCCGTAGGGTGTACCGGTAGCGAAAACCAGGTTCTCGTTGGGCCAGGTGCAGTCGTGGTCATAGGCTCGTCCATTGCACATCTCGGACTCGTAGTCATCGCCGTAGGGGTACCTGAGACCCGCGGGCCCTTCGCAGGAGAGCTGCCACTCCTCTTCGGTGCACAGCCGCTTGGACTGGGCCGCACAAGCCGCCGCGGCATCTGACCAGCTCACATTGGACCATGGCATCCGGTCCGGCTCGGAGCAGGCACGGTCACCATTACTCCCGGCCCCAAACTCGGTGGCGTCCGGTCGCGTGGCCTCGTACACGTCGATCCAGAACGGCGGGACAACGCCGTTGTCCACAAACACCATGTCGCCCGGGGTGTCGTTGTCGATGTCCCCGTCGCAGTCGTCGTCGATGCCGTTGCACTCCTCGACTCCCGGCGCCTCACCCGGGTCGGTGATATCGCAATCCACGCCGTCATAGGTCGCGTTGCAGATGTAGGCACCGGTGCCCATGCAGGCCCCGATGAGCCCGTCATCGCAATAGGTGCCCTTGAGGGCATAGTCCTCGTCCGCCAAGCCGTCGCAGTCGCCGTCCGCTTCGTCGCAGAGCGTCTCGAAGCCCAGCAAGGCGTTGGGGTTGATCGGGCTATTCTCCACGGAGGCCGGCCACTGACAGTACCAGGAGTGGGACAGGGGACCGCCTGCTCCATCGGGGTCCATGCACAGCGGCGTTACGCCCTTGCACGGGTTGTTGCCGTCGGTGCCCGGAGTACCAGGCCCATCGATGCCCTGGTAACAGTACCCCACCGGGGCGGTCAAACCGTTGTCTGGCACACCATCACAGTCGTTATCTATCCCGTCGCAGATCTCCGCCACCGGCGGGTTGTTCGGGCAGGTATACTCGCAGCCGTCAGTTCCACCGTTGATGTCGGCGAATCCGGTCTGACAGGTGAACTGGCACGAACCGCCCGAACAGCCGCTTGGGTAGGTATTGGCCGGTGGGGAGGCCCAGCAGGTCTGGCCGCAGGCGCCACAGTTGTTGATGTCGGTGTTTACGTTGAAGTCTTCGTCAACGCTCGAGTCGCAGTCGTTGTCCGCTCCGTCGCAGATCTCTGTTTGCGGGGTGATCTCTCCCGAACACACGCCATAGACCGCACCCACACAGCTCTGAGTCCCCTCCTGGCAGGAGCCCACACAGGTCCCCTGGACGGTACAGCCCGTGGCCGCGCCGTAGCCCGGTGTGTAACACACCCGGGACAGGGGTTGACCGGTGGTGTCCTCGTCGATCTGGCCATCGCAGTCGTTGTCCAGTCCGTCGCAGATCTCCACGCCGCTGTTGGTAATCGAGCACGGGTACTCACAACCGTCGCCGTTGTTGCCCGCCCCGACATCGCCATTCTGGTCATGGTGACCGGCAACGCACACGTACTGGCAGGCTCCGCCCACGCATCCGCCCGCGGCGGTGGAGAAAGCGCCGGCATGGGCGGCGCAATCATACCCACAGTTGCCACAATTGGAGATGTCGGTCTGCAGGTCGAAGTCCTCGTCGGTCAGACCGTCGCAGTCGTTGTCCACGCCGTCGCAAGCCTCGGCGCCGGTGTCAGCGCAGGGGTACTCACAACCGTTGCCCGCGTCGCCGCTGTCCACATCCACTGGTGACAGATCGTAGAATCCAGCGTCGCAGATGAACTGACAGACCCCTGTCACGCAGCCCGTCTGCGTAGAATTGGGACCCTCATGGGCCGCGCAGGCATAGCCGCACGAGTTGCAGTTGTTCGGGTCGTTCTGGAGATCGAACCCTTCATCGATCAGCTTATCGCAGTCGTTGTCCACACCGTCCCCGCAGGCCTCCACGCCGCCATTGGTGAGCGTGCAGCTGTATTCGCAACCCGTACCGTTCGATCCGAGGGCGATATCGCCGTCGCTGTCGTAGTGGTTCGGAGAGCAAGCGTACTGACAGACGCCGCCCGAGCACACCGTGGGATAGGAGTCCGCGCCGGCCGTGGACGCACAGGAGACGCCACAACCGCCACAGTTCCCCAGATCCGTGGTGATGTCGAAATCCTCATCGGCGCTGCCGTCACAGTCATCGTCCAGGGTGTTACAGGTCTCCACGGCCGGAGTGACCTGACCGGCGCAAACGCCGAAAACGCCACCACTGCAGGTCGACGTGCCGCCATGACAGGGACCCTCGTTCTCGGTGCCCACCGGACCCGTGTAGCAGGCCTGGGCCAAGGGCGCTCCCGCGCCGTCTTCGTCCGTGTCGGCGTCGCAATCGTTGTCCACGCCATCGCAGGTCTCCACGATGGGCACAACTTCGCCTTGGCACGTACCCCAACCGCCGACACCCATGCAAGTCTGCGTACCGCCGTGACAGGGCCCCACACCCTCGGTAGCGGCCGGAACACCCGTATAGCAGGCCTGGGTGAGCAGACCGCCCCCGGCAGCCTCATCGGTGTCACCGTCACAGTCGTTGTCCAACCCGTCGCACACCTCCGCGCCAGAGGCGGTACAGGTGTACTCGCAGCCGTTGCCTACGCCTCCGAGGCTCACGTCTCCGTTGAGATCCACGTAGCCCGCCAGGCAGGAGTACTTACAGAGGCCGTTGGTACAGCTATCCGCCTGGGAGTTGGTCCCCGCCGACGCCGCGCAGACATTACCGCAGCCGCCGCAGTTCGCCACATCGGTGTTGAGATTGAAGCCGTCATCCACGGTGCCGTTGCAGTCGTTGTCCACCCCGTCGCAGGTCTCCGTTCCGCCGCCCGTCTGCACACAGAAGTACTCGCAACCATTACCGCTCTCCCCTTGGGCGAGGTCGGTGTTGAGGTCGTAGTAATCGGCCTGGCAGGTGAACTGACAGGACCCACCGGAACAGCCGGCCACCTGGGTGCCGAAGGGCTTGACCGTGGTGCAGTTGTATCCACAGGTGCCGCAGTTGTTCGCGTCGGTCTGGAAGTCGAAGCCCTCGTTTACGTCGCCGTCGCAGTCGTTGTCCACGGTGTCGTTGCAAGCCTCCACGCCGCCGTTGGAGATGGTGCAGCTATACTCGCAGCCATCGCTGTCCACGCCGTTTAGGTTCCAGTGGTTCGGCATGCACGCCGAGATCACGCACCCGCCGGCCACGCAGGCCGGCACCGCGTCGGCCAGGGAGCACTGGAGCCCACAGGTTCCGCAGTTCGCCGGGTCGTTCTGCTTGTCGTAGCCGTCGTCCACCACGCCGTTGCAGTCGTTGTCCAGATTATCGCAGACCTCGGCCGACGGCGGGATCTGGTTGCCGCAAGACACTCCGCCTCCCACACAGGTGGGGATGCCCGTCTGACAGGTTCCCACGCAGGTGTACGAGCCGGAGCCATCGTCGGTACAGCCCACCGGGTGGGTGTAGCAGGGATCGGTGCCCAGCTCCGCCGGGGCGTCCTCATCCACCACCCCGTCGCAGTCGTTGTCCACCCCGTCACAGACATCCTGGGGGATCGGCCCGCAGTGGAACACGCCGTCGTTGTTCACATCCGCGCACACATCTACCCCGCCGCAAGGGTTGGTGGCGTCGCAGGTGGTAGTGGACTCGGTGATCCCCATGAGGCACTCGCAGCCGTTGTCGGGGTTCCCATCCTTGTCCACAAAGCCGCCCTTGCACTCGGAGAGCTCACACAGTCCGTTCACACAGGAACCCTCTCCCTGGAAAAAGGCGCAGGCCCGATAGCACCCGCCACAATTGTTGATGTCGGTCAGCAGGTCGAAGTCCTCGTCTGTGTCGCCGTCGCAGTCGTCGTCAAAGCCGTTGCACACCTCCACGCCGTTGTTCCGCGTGTAGCACTGGTACTCACAACCGTCGGTGTCGACGCCGTTCAAGTCCCAGTAGTTCGGATTGCACGCCCCCATGGCGCAGTCCCCGTCGATGCAGGTGGCACCGGCGCTCGGGTAGCTGCACTCGATGCCGCACTCACCGCAGTTGAAGGGGTCGAACGCCACCACGTCATCTTCGGCGTTGTCTACGACGCCGTCACAGTCGTTGTCCGTGCCGTCACAGACCTCCGGGGAGGGCGCGCAGGCATCGACCTCGCTCCCGCTATCCCCGGCGTCCACCACCGAGCCGTCCGGGATGGGAGGCCAGCTCCCATCATAACCCGTGTTGAACGGATCGATCTTGCAGCCGGCGAAAAGTAGCACGGTCGCGGCCAAACACACGCTGAGAAGTCCCTGTGCGGTACGCATTATGCCACCTCTCCACGGTCTTGCTCGGCCCGGAAACGACGCCTTCGACGCCGGAACCACAGCAAGGCAAGCAGCAGGGTCAGCAGCCCGGCCCCCTGCCCGTCGCTCGTGGATTGACAGGCGCAGCCACCGTCACCGGTGGCCAGGAACAGGTCGCCGTCAACCCCTGGGATATACGTATCGGGGTCGGCGCGACAGATGGGCTGCGGCACGGGGTCGCCAAACTCATCGGTGGTCTCAAACAGAATACAATCGAAGGTGGGCGGGCAGTCGATCTGCCCACAGGGATCGTCGATGCATTCACCCTCGAAGCAAGCCTCGCTGGGGTTGCAGAAGGGCGCCACTGCAGCGCAGGGGTCATCCTCACAGATCCCCGTCGCCGGATCACAGCGCTCGCCGAGACCGCACTGCACGTCCGCGCAGACGTCCTCGACGCAACCGCCCTGACCGTCGCAAGCCATCCCCTCGTGGCAGTAGCACAGGGGCTCGCAGGAGGCGCCCGTGCAGCCATCGGAGTCACACTGGGGGATGCAGTACTCGCCGGCCTCGCAGTCGGCCTGGGCACAGGGATCGTCCACACACGTGTGGTCCATGCAGAACTGGTCGGGCCCGCAGGTCTGTCCGATGCCCGTACAGCTCCGGTCCACGCAGGCGCCGCCGGCGCACTCCTCCCACCACTCGCAGTTGACACCCTCGCAGGGATCCACGCACACCCCCTCCACGCACTCTTCGTCTGCGTCGCAGGGCGGATCGCAGTCACCAAAGTCGGGCATGCAGATATCCACGGTCTCGCTCCCTACAACCACATTCTCGGTGCAGATATCACCTGGGTCACAGGGGAACTCGCCGGGCTGACAAACCGGCCGGCACTCGGTGAGGGTCGAAGTGACCTCCACGCAGTAGTAGTTCTCGGGACACAGGTCACCGTTGTCCACCACGCCGTCGCAGTCGTTGTCTATACCGTCACAGACCTCCTGGGAGGCCAGCACCTCGTCCATGCACTGCCACTCGCCGCCGATGCACTCGGTGTGCCCGGGCTCGCAGGCACCCTCCCCCTCACCGCAGGGAAGACCCGATCCGTCCATGACCTCATCGGGCTCGTCCACCTCGCCGTCGCAATCGTCGTCCTGCAGATTGCACTCGCCCGGGTAGGGTCCGTCCCCTCCCTGACATAGCTCTTGGCCCTCGATGCACAGCAGGATGCCCGGAGTACAGCGCCCCAGGGCGTTGCCGCAGGGCTGGTTCAGCCCGGGGATATCCGTGGCCTCGTCCGTCTCGCCATCGCAGTCGTCGTCCAGGGTGTTGCACGTCTCCACCGTGGGAGTGACCTCCCCGGCGCAACCGCCCCAAACCCCCACCGCGCAGGTGCGCGTGCCGGAGCTGCACTCGCCCAGACAGGTCCAGCTCAGACTGCTGGCGTCGTAGGTACAGCCGGTGTTCGGACCGGACCCCGGGGAGTAACAGGTGTCGGTGAGCGGACCGCCGCCGACATCCTCGTCGGTGAGGCCGTCGCAGTCGTTGTCCAGGTTGTCGCAGATCTCCGGGCTGGGCCCGACATCGAACTGGCAGCCCGTCCAGGTGCCGCCGCTGCCGGAGGAGCACACATCCAGGCCGGGGGCGCAGGTCCCCTGGCACGTATACACTCCACCAGTTTCGGTGCAACCGGAGGCGGGCGTATAGCAGGAGCGCTGGAGGCCATCCACCACGCCGTCGCAGTCGTTGTCCAGCCCGTCGCAGGTCTCCACTCCAGCCCCTTCGAGCGGGTCGCAGGTCTGCGGAGATCCGTTCACGCAGTTGTCCACGGTGTGCTGACAAGTGCCCAGCCCACAGGTGGTCTGGCCCAGGTTCTCGTCGATCTGGGTGTTGCAGTTGTTGTCCAACCCGTCACAGGTCTCCGTCTGCGGAACCACCTCGCCCACGCAGGTGGACCAGGAGCCGCCGCTGCAGGTCCGCGTGCCGGCCGTGCAGATGCCCACGCCGTCGGTGTTCACGGGCCCGGTGTAGCAGGGCTGGGTGAGTGGGTTGCCGCCGGCGTCCTCGTCGGTGAGGCCATCGCAGTCGTTGTCCAGGCCGTCGCAAACCTCCGGGCCGGGAGTCACCAATCCCACGCAGGAGCCATAGGTACCGGCGGTGCAGGTCTCGGTACCTTCATGACACACACCCACGCAGGTCCCCGGTGCCGTGCAACCGGTAGCGGGGCCATAGCCATCGGGGTAGCAGACCTGGGTGAGCCCCTCGTCCACCGCGCCGTCGCAGTCGTCGTCCGCGTTGTTGCAGGTCTCCGCCGCGGGGGTGTCCGCTGTGCAACCAACCCAACCGCCTGCGCTGCAGGTCTCGACGCCGGTGCAGGTGCCCTCGGCGTTGGTCTCTACGCAGGCCTGGCTAAGCCCCTCGTCAGTGGAGCCGTCACAGTCGTCGTCCACATTGTTGCAGACCTCGGGAATGGGCGTCACCCAGCCGGTACAACCGCCCCAGGCCCCCGTCGTACAAGTCTGGGTGCCTTCGGTACAGGCCCCCACACAGGTCCCCGCCGCCGTGCAACCGGTGGTGGTTCCATAGCCGCCCGGGTAGCAGGCCTGGTTAAAGGAGTCCACCGTGCCGTCACAGTCGTTGTCCAGGCCGTCACAGGTCTCGTCGCCCGGACCCACGTCGCCATCGCAACTGGTGTCCCACACACCGGCGCCGCCCGCCGGACAGGTGTGCGTGCCGCTAACACACGTACCCACACACACCCAGGCGGTCCCCACCAACGTACATCCAGAGGCGAAACCGTAGCAGGCCTCCGTCAGACCGTCCGACACGCCGTCGCAGTCGTTGTCCAGGCCATCGCAGGTCTCCGGCGTGGACCCTAGGAAGGGGTCGCAGTTCTGGGACACGCCGCCGCTGCAGTTGTCCACCGTGTTTTGGCACACGCCCACTCCGCAGGTGGTCTGGCCCAGCCCTTCGTCGATGGGCCCATCGCAGTCATCGTCGTCGCCGTTGCAGATCTCCGCCACCGGAATGACCTGGCCCACGCAGGAGCCGTAGGATCCGCCGATGCAGCTCTCGGTACCGCCGACACACAGCCCCACGTTCAGGGTAACCGCCGATCCGGTGTAGCACCCCCGGTCGAGATTTTCGTCCGTGGCGCCGTCGCAATCGTCGTCGAGGCCGTTACAGATCTCCGTCGCCGGAGTCGCCGCGGTGCAGCCACCCCAGGTCCCCGTGGTACAGATCTCCACGCCCGTACACAGACCATTGTTGCAGGGCTTGCTGAGCCCTTCGTCCACCGCGCCATCGCAGTCGTCGTCGTTGTTGTTACACCACTCCGCCACCGGAGTCGCCGCCGTGCAGCCACCCCAGGTCCCCGTGGTGCAGGTCTCTATGCCGGTGCAGGTGCCCTCGGCGTTGGTCTCCGAGCAGGGCTGGCTGAGCCCCTCGTCCACGTCGCCGTTGCAGTTGTCGTCGAAGTTGTTACACGCTTCGGGCTGAGCCGGGGGGGCAGAGCAGCTGACCCAGGCGCCGTCCACATCGCAGATCGCCATCCCATCGCAGGTGCCGTACGAAGTAGTCAGGGAGCAGGCCTGCGGGGGCACGCCGTCATTGTTGATGCCGTTGCAGTTCTGGTCGTTGGCGGGGATGTTCGTATCGCACACCTCCACCGTGGGCCCCGTGTCGTCGCAGCGGATCTCCACGTTCGTGGAGTTACCCGGATCCACCCAGCAGAATTGGGTCCCCTCCGTACAGGCGCCCACGTCGCTGCCGCAGGGCTGACCCACCCGCGGATCCTCCGCACCCTCGGCGAAGGTGGTATAGCCGTCACCGTAGTCATCCACTCCGTTGCAGATCTCCGGGCCCGCGCACACCCCGCCCTCGTCAATGGAGCCGTCGCAGTCGTCGTCCAGCCCATTGCAGGTCTCGGTACCGGCGGTCCCTCCAGGGGCGTTGCACTCGGTGCCCAGCCCGTCGGAGGTACAGACCATGATGCCGGGCAGGTTGCAGATGCCCAGCTCGCCGTTGTCACACGCGTCGCCCTTGGACGGGAAGTCCTCGTCCACCAGGCCGTCGCAGTCATCGTCCGCGTCGTTGCAGTACTCCACCAGGATCGAGTCCGAAATAATCGAAGCGATGGCCGCCGACAGGCTCACCTTGTCGTCGGCGAAGACCGCCTCGCTGGTGCCGCCCGCCGCCGCGATGGCGTTCAGGGAGTTAATGATCGCCACGTCCGAGGTGGCGAAGCCGATGACGTGCACCGGGATGCCCACCGCGTCCAGGGCCGCCGCCGACGCCACGGGATCGCCGCCACAGGTCTCACCGCCGTCTGTGACCAGGATCACCCGGTAGGGCCGACAGGCCGCCACCGGATCACTGCTCTGCGTATCGGTGAGGTAGATACCGGCTGAGTTCAGGCTACCGCCCAGGGGCGTGGTACCCGAGCCGCGCAGCTCGAAGTCCATACCCGCCGGAGGCGTGCCCGGGTAGTTGGAGTCGTGGTCCATCCACTCGAGCAGATCCTCGGCGTTGTCCGGGCTGAAGCCCACCAGCAGATCACCGGTGTTAAAGACACCCGTGTTGGGCACGCCGCCGCAGGGCGCAGAGCCCGCCCCCTGCCAGCCGCCGGACTGCAAGCTCGCGTTGGTGGTGGGACACTGGAAGTCCATGGCCTTTTGGTGGAAGCGCATGAGCCCCCACTCCACCGAACCATAGCCGATCACCGCATCGCTGAGGCCATCTTTCACCTTGTACATGCGGCTGTCGTTGGGCAGCCCATCACCGCAGCCCGAGGCGTTGCAATCGGCGCACAGCACGTCGTCCCCGCCGCAGGCGCTGGAGCCATCCCCGCCGGTGAAGGTCTGGTCGCAGGCGTTCCAGTTCATGGAGCCCGAGGTGTCGAACAGAATGAGCAGCCGGGCGTAGATGTCGTCGGGGAAGGAAAAGTCCCGCTCGTCGTCATCATTCCAGGAGTGGCAACCCGGGTCCGTCAGGAAGTCGGCCACGCCGTCCGAGATGGTTTCGTTGTCAAGGAGGTCCTGGCACTCGCGGAACTCGATCTCGTTGCTGTCATTGGCGTCGTCGCAGCCGGGGTCCCCCCCGGCGAAGTCGATGATCCCGTCGCCGTCGTTGTCGATGCCGTCGGAGCACTCGGGCGCGCCGGTCTCGGTGGTGTCGGTGGGCGAGGAGCAGGAGAGGTCATCGGGCCAGTCCGTGTGGCCGTCGCCGTCGTTGTCGATGGTGTCGGAACACTCGGGCGTGGGCGGATCCTCCTCGGACCCGTCCAAGGGCGAGGAGCACCCGGGATCGGACGGGAAGTCCGTGTACCCGTCGCCGTCATTGTCCAGACCGTCGGAGCACACGGGCGTGGTGGACACGGAGCAGGCCGCCGAGAGGATACTGACCGACTCACTGCCAGCCTCGCCGGTGACGCGCACCTCCAGGCCGGCGTAGAGCTCACCAAAGGAGGCGCCGTAGCCGGTGAAGCTCCAGGCGCCGCCGGTCACCACGGCGGTGCCGCGCGGATAGCCATTGAAATAGATCGTGACCACCGTGCCGTCGGCCTCGGTGCTGGTCCCGGTAATGGTGGTGTCCAGCCGATCCACCGGACAGTCGATTACCGGAGCGTCGGACCGGGGCTCACCCACGGAGATGGCGGTGACCTTCTGGTAGTACATTTCAAAGGGCTTCCACTGGGCGGACTGGGTGCCCCGAATGGCCAAATCGATGTCGTACAGACCGCTGGCCCCCACCGGGATGTCCACGATCATCTCCAAGGCCCGGGTCTGTCCTTCCGCGCAGTCGTCCACAGCGCCGGGCACCGTGCAGGAGGCGAGGTTGTTGATGGGCGCATCGCAGGCCAGGGCCACCCCGTCCAGGGTAGCGCTGTCGATGGACCAGCCCGCGGGCAACAGCAGCTCGATGGTGTCGTAGTTAGCGGCCTGGTGGCCGTCATTGGCGATGGAGCCCGTCAAGGTCGCCGTACCGCCGGCGGCCGCCTGGGGCAACGGAGCGGTCCAGTCCAGCTCCGCGTTGGTAAGAGCGATGGGCTTGATGGCCGTGATCGCCATGGTGGTATAGCCCGGCAAGGGGAGCTGATCGGAGCTGAACACGGCGTACGCCGCCGCGCCGATGCCACCAATGCCGCCGGCGGTGAAGGAGGCGGTGATATCGATCTCGTCCGAGGGCTGCAGATCGCCCACGTTCGCCCACAGCAGACAATCGAGCCCGCCGCAGGTAGTCACCACCGGCGCAGGAGCCGGCAACCCGGCGATGGTTCCGGTGTAGGTGCCCGAGTAGGGCATACGCCCACTTTCGAACCGCAGCTCGAGCCGCACGTTGGTCTGCGGGTTGGTCGACAGGTTCTTGCCAAAAATCGTCTCGTTGATGGGATCCCCACCCCCGGCGGTGAGCCGGTCCGCCGTGATATCGAACAGGAGGTTCAGACGGAGACAGGCCGCCGTGGGCAGGTGGAAGGCCCAGGGGTTGTCGGTCACCAGGTTGGGGCCAGTGCCGGTAATAACCGCCGGCATGACGTTGGCGCAGTTGACGTCAGCGCCTTGCACGGGATCCAGGGGAGTGGCCAGGACTCGCAGGGCAATCTCCACGGTGACCTCCCGGCCCACGCGCAGCTCGCCCAAGGCCAGGCGTACGGCGGTGGCGTTGGGTAGCGGGTTGTTGGGCGTCACATCGAACCAGCCGGACTGGTTCGGTACAACAACGGACCGCACGGGAGTCCCGCCCTTGCCCGTAGGGATCCCGGACAGGTCAGTGGTCAGGGAGCCCGGGTAGTAAATGCGCTCCCAGGGCCCGTTCTGATCATTGAACTCGATCTGGTAGCAGGTGCCGCCCGCACACACGCAGGTCGAAGTGGAGCAACCCGTTACGGCCTTGCAATCGTGGGAAATAGTACAGGCACCGCCCACCAGCGCGCCCACGCTGGCTTCGTAGGGGTAGTGCGTGTCCGGACCGGCCACCGGAGAGCCGTAACCCCACGGCGTGTTGCCGATTCCGGAGTTGCCCGCGGGCGAATCCGCGGTACCGAAGCCGTATACCTGGAGCAGGTCCCAGAAGTCGTGGGCATAGTAGTTATTCGTTTGCTTGCTCACCAGGGGCGCAAGGTTGGTCACCTGGGCCGGCGTGTCCTTTTGGGGACTGGTCCCCAGGAGCAAGCCGTCCTCCAGGCCGGGGAAGCTCGTGTCCGGATAGCGCAGCAGGTCCGTGGAGGTCGTGTACCAGATCCCCGTGTCATGGTAGAGCTGCGCGATGGATCCGTCATCCAGGTTACAGGTTCCCGAGGAGCACGGGACGGCGTTGTAGCTGTTGCAGTTGATCCCGCAGTCGTCGGGCGCCAGGCCGTAGACGTTCGGCGGAATCGTCAGCCCGTCGGCGTCGATGATCCGGATGCCCACCACCTCGGTGTTGGCGGGGATGAAGTCAGTGACGTAGGACTGCACCCCGCGCACGGAGTTGTCCGGCACGGCGGTCAACGTCATCTGGAAGAGGATGATGTCTCCGGGAGCCACGTTCACATCCGTGGTACCGCCGCCGGTGGACGAACCCGTCTCCGGATCGATCACCGACACCGTGGCCTCGGGAATAGACTTGTTGGTGATGATGGGCGTGACGCCCTCACCCTGGGCGGGTGTCACCAACACCGCGGTGACGAGCACCGCCATCAACAGGGCCGCAGTCGGCGCACCGTAACGACCCCATCCACGTACACTCTTTAAATAATGACTCATGATCCTTGGCTCCTGGACCTTTGGGGGATCCAATGTTTTCTCTTACCCTGACCTAACACCCCGCGAACCGAAACACAGCGTACCAAGGAATAAGGGGCTTGAGGACCATAAAAATGGTAAAAAAAAGTAACCCTAACCACAAAGGAAAATCTCGAGTTAAATCATCACGTTAATAACAGCAAACAATTCCAGTTCGTTATATGCACCTCACTGCATATTCCCCAAACCAATATTATGTAGAAAAAAGGTCGGATCAGAAGTAGTAGCGAACGCCCACCGCGGCATCTACGAAGAAATAGATCCAGGGCAGGAAGGCCACGCCCGGCGCGAGCTCCCCGAAGATCTCCAGGGGGATCTTGTTGAGGTTAAACGTAATGCCCACCGGCGCTCGGATCCCGATGCCGACGCGGCCATAGTTGTCGTGGCAGTACGGGTCGTTCGGAGGGCAATACCGATCGTAGACATCGTAGCGGGCCCAGGGGAAGTAGAAGAACTTCACCCCGCCCCCCACGTACATGCGCAGATCAAAGGGCTCCGGCTTGGTCAGATCGAAGTGATAGCCGTAGTCCACATGCGTGTGGAAGTTGGTGCCACCCCACCAGCCAAAGCCCACCGCCGCGGTCAGGGCGTGGTTTGGCGAAAAGTGATACTTGAGGGTGAAGCCCGTGGGCTGACCCAAAATGCCGCCGATTCCGAACTTCTTGCTGTTGCCGATCTCGGACGCCTCGGCCAGGCCGGAACCGCCCGCGCCGATGATCGCGACCGTGCTCAATACGAGTATATAACGCTTCATAATCATTGCACCATGCCCGGAATGTAGAACACGCCAAGCAAATCCTCTGTGGTTGAGATGGGCCCCGCCACCCGATGCGACGTGGCCCGCCATTGATAATACATCCCCGGCGTGAGCGCCGGCCCCGCGTAGTCCACCTCCGCCACGCCGCCACCGGTCACCCGTGGTACGTCGAGATCAGCCCACACCTCGTTGCCAAAGGCATCGTATACCACCACCGCGTAGAAGTCCTCACTGGAATCATCCGCCCAGGAGAAAACACCGACCGACTCCTCGAAAAATAACCTACCAGGAAATTGCATGTACCCACACTATTATGTCAGAATACAAGTTAGGGACTGCGAGAAATAGGGACTTTGTCGAGTTAGAAACCATTCGCGGTGCTCGCAATGCAACAGGAGACTCCCATGAGAACCGTCAGCAAGATTTCCCTGGCTTTGGCCGTACTGGCCATCGGCGCCTTGGCAGTGGGCTGCGGCGACGACGACACCGGCGGTAACGACAACCTGGATGGGAGCGTGGACACTGGAGACGCCACAGACGTGGACGCAGACGTCGCGGACGCGGACACTGACACGGACGCGGACCTCGACGCAACGGTGACCCCCGACGCCAGTCCCACCGACTGCCTGGGGCTCGGCGCGCCCTGTACGGATCCGGGCGAGTGCTGCTCGGATCGCTGCGAAATGGACAGCCTGGGGGACACCGTGTGCCAGCCGGGGGATGGCTGCCTGGGCGCCGGCGAGACCTGCACCATCGCGGCCCAGTGCTGCACCCTGTTCTGTGACGGAGGCACCTGCGCCGAGGGCGGGATCTGTGAGCCCACCGACGGCACCTGTGACGAAGACTTGGACTGCTGCGGTAACGACTGCGACACCGGACAGTCCCTGTGCGTGGACTCGGGAGCCCCCTGCCAACCCCTGGGAGACACCTGCAGCAGCGACGGCAACTGCTGCTCCGGCCGCTGCGGAGAGGTGGCCCCCGGGGACCTGCGTTGCCTCCCCATCGGCCCCTGCGGTTCCGAAGACGAGATCTGCACCACGAACGCCGAGTGCTGCAACAACAGCTGCGTCGATGGACTCTGCGAGTCCCTGGGCGGCTGCACCACGGTGTACGAGCCCTGCTCGGGCGGCGGCGAGTGCTGCTCGGGCATCTGTGGGGATCCCGGAACCGGCTATCCGGTGTGCCTCTACATCGGCGGCTGCACGCCCGCCGATGAGATCTGCCAGACCAACGAGGAGTGCTGCGCCTTTGGCGAAACGGGAAGCAACCCCGCTTGCGAGCCGGATGGAGGCGCCATGCGCTGCAGGAGCGCGCAAAACTGCGTGGCCGACGGTGATCTCTGTGACTATGCCAGCTCCAATAACTGCTGCGCCAACGAGCCCGGCGGCCCCTCCCACTGCGAGCCCACCGCCATCGGCGTGAGCCGCTGCTACAGCTCGATCACCGAGTGCATCCCCACGGGCGGGGAGTGCTCCTTCAGCGACGAGTGCTGCGACGGCGTCTGCGCACCGGATCCCAACACCGGCACCCTGGTGTGCAACCCGGGCTGCATCCCCGAGGGCGACCAGTGCACCACGGACTCGGACTGCTGCTCGGGCAACTGCAACTCCGACGGAATCTGCGGACCGGAAGAGGATCCCTGCGTACCCCTGGGCGGCGCCTGCATCATCGCCGAGGACTGCTGCGACCCGACCTACCTCTGCGAAAACGGAATCTGCGCTCCCTACGTACCGTAGGACCAACACCCACCCCATAGTCCCGTCTTTTCAGGCACATAGACGCTATTTGCCCAAAATACGCGTAAGGCCAGGGACAAATATTTGTTTCAACCATTTCTCAACCGGGGACAACTGCGATAATATGGCAAGGCCGACGATAGTTACGGCACAGGTCCGACCCCAGCGTATTGGCCAGCGTATTGGCCAGCGTATTGGCCAGCGTACCAGGTTGGACCCGTGAGCTTGGGGCGGCCTCGCCACCCAAAGAGAGATAATGATGCCATGAGTCGCAGCAAATCAGATCGGACGCGGAGGCAGACGGGATTCTCGCTCATCGTCATCTTCCTGCTCCTGGCGTTGATGGCCGCGGGGGCCACGGCGGTGCTCCTGGCCACCCGCACCGACACCCGGATCTCGGGTCGTCATCGGGAGAGGACCCTGGCCTTCTTCTCCGCCGAGGCGGGCATCGCCTACGGTAAGGCCTTTTTGGCCAACCAGTGGGCGCCGTCCGGTTTCTGGACCGGCGTGCTGGATGATCCGCCCAACACGGTCAGCTATCAGGTGGGCGGCATCAACATCGCCCCGGGGGACACGCTTCCCCTGATGAACTCCCGCTACACCTACACATTCACAAACAACCCGGACGATACCGGGGGAACCACCACCGACACGGACGGCCGCATGATCATCACCTCCGTGGGCCAGGCGCTGGACCGCTCCGGGACGAAGGTCCTGTCCCAGGTGACCCTGCAGGTGGAGGTGGAGTGGTCGGCGACCCTGTTCCTCAAGGGCGACTACCAGACCCAGCAGAACCAGTCCGCGGCGGGCGTGTCCAAGAGCACCGACACCGCCGGCGTGGACATGGGCTCGGCGAGGACGTTCTGATATGCGTGACAACAGCAACCATACGAATGACACCGGGAG
>JAOZUO010000289.1 GCA_029938605.1 Deltaproteobacteria bacterium
CCCGGATCGTCGTACCGCGGGTGCGCGAGCCGGTCCAAGGTCGAGGCATCAAAACCGTTGGCGGTGTCGATGGCAGTAGCGTCGGCGGTGAGGGAGAGATCGTGAATCGTGAAAGCGTCCCCCGCAGCCAACCCGGTAATGGCGTGATTCAGGTCCCCCCACACCCGGATCCAGCCCTCACCGTTGGAGTGGATTGGAACCCACCGGGCAGTGACACCCGTCCCCCCCAACCCCACGAAGAGCCAGGTCAAAGCACCCGCTGTCCAGATCGGCGAGGTCACCTCGAGTAGGGTCTGGTGGGCAAAGGCGTCGTAGGTGATAGCGCTCCAGGTAGAGGTGACCATGGGGTTTCCCGGCCCCGCTATGAAACCGGCATCGGTCAAGGGGCAATACGTCCCGGCGCTGCATCTGCCGGCGGGATAGCATCCCTGGTGGATCGTGTAGTGGATCATCATGTCCACTTGATCAATTGAGCTATACTTGTGGATCAACGGACTATGATCCGCCACGTTGTCGGTGAGGATAGAGTTAAAAATGGTCAGGGGGCTGGTAGTGTCCGCATAAAACAGCCCGCCGTCAGAGAACGCCTCATTGCCGACCAGGGTGCTCCCGTGACATAGGAACTCAGCCTCCTCGTGCACATATACACCGCCTCCAAAGGACGCCCTGTTTCCTGCAATGACACTATCATGCACCCAGACGAGTCCATTCCTCTGAACGGAGATCGCTCCCCCATCTCCATCGTTTCCAGAGTCGAATTGAGTTGTGTTACCGGCAAAAGTTGAGCGGGTAATCTCAACGGTGGTCTCGAAATAGGCCGTGAGCCCGCCCCCCTCCATGAAGGCGCTGTTGGCCACGAACTGACTCTCGCTGATGAGCACCTCGGACCCCTGGATGTAGAGCCCCCCACCGCAATCATCCGCTGAGTTGTCGGCAAAGACCACGTTCCACATATGGATCTTCTCACCATAGGAAATAAAGGCTCCGCCACCGTGGTTGGTGCTGTGGTTACCGACAAACAACGTATTGTTCATGGTCAGACGAGTCGCAACGTAGACGAAGAGCCCCCCTCCTTTGCTTTCGATATCCTCTCCCATGGCGCTCCCGCCCCGCACCACGAAGCCATCCACCACGACATCGGCAATGTCGTACCCAAAAACAACGTGGGTCACGCCATCGCCGCCGTCGAGCACCGTGGTGGGCGGCCAGGGACTACGGTCCTCTCGAAGCGTCTCGGTGCCGGCGAAGCCGCCATAGAGGGCCACCCCCGACCGGAGTATCAGGGTGTCGCTCGTAGCGCCCTGGTAGATGGAGTACACCCCTCGGGTCACCCAGACCTCACAACCGGGCCCGGCCGCCTCCGCCGCGTCCAGCGCGGGCTGGATCCGCGAAAAGGCCGTGGCCCAGGTCAGGCCGTCGGCGGACCCCGCCGCCGCGGTACCGTCCACGTAGACGATGCACTCGGTGCAGTCGGCCCCTCGCCAATAGTCCGCGCAGACACAGAGGCTCGGAGGTCCATCAGTGCAAACCCACCCCGGCTCCACCGTGCAGCTCGGCCCGCACCCGTCTCCCCCGGTGGCGTTGCCGTCGTCACACTCCTCGTACCCCTCCCACACCTGCCCATCGCCACAGGTCAAGTTCGTGCAGGTGAGACCACACAGGGAGCTCGGCTTGCCGTTTTCGGGGCCGTCGTCACAGATCTCGCCCGGATCCAGGGTCCAGTCTCCACAGTGGGCCACGCGACAGTCCGTGCGGCAGGCGCCCGGGACAAAGTCGTCGTTGGCCGTCCCGTCGTCGCACTCCTCGTCCTTTTGCACCACGCCATCGCCGCAGAGACCCGAGGGAGTGGGTATCTGGGCGTCAACGTTGGAGTTGCCGTCCGAAGGCGTTTGGCCACAGGCCGGGCCCAGGGAGAGGGAGAGCAACAACAAGAGAGATGAGCCCCGGCTACGCATCACTCCACCGGCGCCGGGCAGGAGGTGTGATCACCACAGGGAAGCAGCGCGGGGAGGTAGAGCCCCCAGATCCGTCCTTTGTACATACGCTCGGGATCCCCCGGCGCGTCGGACCACCCCGGAGCGGCGACGTAGGTGAAGGGGGCGGACCGATCCAGGTCGGCGAGGCCCAGGTGGTGACTGACCGCCAGGGCAGCGCCGAAGCGGCCTCCCGCCTGATCGCCCCGTACCCGGAGCAGCGGGATCAGGCCGGGAGTGTCCGGAGCGTCAAAAACAGCCCCCAGATCCAAAACAGGAGACGCCCAGTACCCGGCTCGAGTGGATCCGAGCACGACGTACACCGCGCCGGCGTCCTCCAAGACCGCCCCCCCCGCCAATAGGGAATCGTGCCCCGGGGCGCCCAGGATCAGATCGAGGTTGGAGTCACCGTTGGCGTCAGCGCAGTGAAGCACGGCGCCGAGGTCGTCGACACCGCTACCCGACAGCTGTACGGCGTCCGTCGCCGGGTCCAGAGGCGCGCCGCCTCCCCGGACTCGCGCCACGGCCTCCCCCCGAATCACCAGGACCCCGGAAGGAGAGATACGGGAGCCGGGGCGACCGATGGTTACCACCAACTCGCCGGCACCGTCGCGGTTCAGATCGCAGACCGTCACCGCGCCCCCGAGACCCAGAATGGGCGAGGACTCATCTGAAGGCACCAGGGCCACGAGCTCATCGCCGGGCAACGCCTCGTCGCCGGAGACCCAGACGGTGCGTGGAAGATCCGCGAACAGATCGGCTCGTCCGAACAGGACGTACGCACCGCCCCGGCTGTCGTCGGGGCCGGACGAGGGATCCGCCGACGCTTCGGAGCCGATGACGAGATCCCGGCGTCCGTCTCCATCCACGTCCCCCACCGCTAGAGCCGCCCCCAGCTTCGACTGGGGCCGGTCAGTGAGGATCTTGAGGGCCGGCAGGCTGGCGATGGACAGCGTACTGGATTCCCAGTACGGCGTGCCACCGGGGATCACATACACGGCTCCGGAGGCGGAGGCATCCCGGGTGTACCCCGGCGCGGCCACGATCAGATCGTCGACGCCATCACCGTCCAGGTCGCCCGTCAATACCCGGGAGCCGAGAAGATCGGGTGAGTTCTCCACAGCCTGCGCCGGTACTCCCTCCAAGGCCATATACTGTCCCTGGTCCTGGGCGGTGTCGAAGGTGAGCACAAAGGGGGCCGGGAGGCTGGGCGCCAGGGTGGCGCCGGTGCCGCCGAAGACCACAAAGGCCGCGCCGGCACCCTCTTCCCGCAGCGGCGCCCCCACCACCAGATCCCGGGCGCCGTCCCCATTCAGATCACCGGCGGACAGACCGGCGCCTAGCCAGTAAGGTCTCACGGCGGGGCCGCCCACGAGGGTGGCGTGGGTACGGCCGGGATCGCCGAGCATGACGTTGCCCACCATGGGCCAGTCGCGCACGTAGATCTTTCCCCGCCGGAGGGGATCGTTAGGAGAGTAGCCCTCGGGGAAGCCGACGATCATCTCGTCGGCGCCGTCCCCATCTACGTCTGCGATGAGTAGGGACATCTGGGGTTGGATCCGGGTGGCGGAGATGGGGTAGGCGAGCTCGGACAGGCCGCGGGTGAGGGTGTCCCCCCCCACGTTGTTCTTGATGGTGGGGCATGGTGAAAGAAACGAGGCGTCCAGGGTGTCGCTCACCACCACGTCCACGGGCGCCGGTAAGCAGTCTTCGCTACAGGCCACCACACCGGATCCCGGTTCGCAGAGTTCCCCCGCGGACCGGTCGGTGTAGCCGTCCCCGCAGGTGGAAGCCTCACAGGCGAGTCCCTCTGATGAGGTGTCTCCACAGCCCAGGGCCGGCTGAAGGCAGGTGCACACCGCCGGGACGTCGCCCGTTCCAATACAGGGATCGCCGTCTATCTTGCCTTCGCAGATGCCTTCGCCGACCAGGGTTACCTGCTGCTCGAGGTAGCATTGGTCGGCGCTGAGGGTCTTGGCGAAGCGCCCCTCCGCCAGGAGGCGCGGCGGACTGCCCCCGTAGGCGCGTAGGGTCAATTTGTACTCGAACTGCCGCTGCCCTTCGGGGCGGAGTCGGAGGCTTCTGACGTACTGCCCCGGGTCGATCACAAAACCGACCTGTGCACTCCCGCCTTGCGGCCAGACCACCGTACCCACCCGACGCTCGTGATACGGGTGCGCGCTGCCGGGGGCTGGGCTCGCGATCACTACGGACTCCAACTCGAGGTAGGTGACCTGTCGAGCGTCCACACCCGAGAGGTGAACGCGAAGCTCGATCAAAGCGTTGTCAGCCTTACAACGGTCCTGGTTGCACCCCGGTGCCAGGCCGCCGAGCAGGAGCAGGAGCAGGAGTATAGAACCAAGCCACCAGTCGCGACTGCGAATTGTCATGAAGATCATCTCCGCACGAATGAGTCGTGGTACACCGGCACTCCGCTGGGTTCGCGCGGCGTGATCCCGTATCCGAACCCCACCCCGAGTCCGGTGGCCGTGCCGGCGACCACTACGCCCACCACGGTCCAGAACCACCACTTCTTGTACAGCGGCGTAGCGCGATGGTGCACAACCTTGATCCGGACCTTGTGTTTGACCAGCGTCGCCCGGAGAGCCCGCTTCTCGCCGGGCTTGAGAGTAACGTCGCGTCGGAAGGGATAGTATCCCTTGGCAATGATGGTCACGTTGTTCTGGCCGTGGTTCAATCGGATCTCACGGTCAAAGGGCGGGGCTCCCACCCGCCGACCGTTGATCCGGATCTCCGCGCCCACCGGTCGGGAGATCGTGACGCGCAGCCGCGAGATCCGACGAAGCAGCCGCTTGACCATCCCTTGTACCTCGGCGCGTAGACGGCGCTCAGCCACGGAAGGACCGGACGCGGCACCCAGCCGCAGGAAAGTCTCGTAGTGCATCAGAGACTTCAGGTTGTCGCCAAGCCACCGGTAGCAAAGCGCGATCCGGGCATGAATCCTCGGGTTATCGTAGAGCCGGAGCGCTTCCTTGAACCTGCGAATCGCCTGGTTGTAGGAACCGGCGTCAAAGAGCTGAACCCCGTTGAGGAAGATACGCTTGGCCTGATAGTACTGCGGAGGGTGCTTGGTTTTGGAGCTGGAGTTGGAGCTTGACCTGGACCTGGCTTCCGCGCTCGACATTGCGGAGCCCACCAGGAAGACCACCACCACGAAAACCTGTACGCATTTCCTAGGCAAGCTTATCAATCTCCTACCCTGTTTGGGCGGCTATCTGCCTTACTGATTCCATCACTAAAACTCGATGGCGCCCGTCCCACTTCGCATGCTGATGGCACGACGACGGGGGGGGCGCACCCTCCACCGGGGCCTTGTGACACGGCGCCTGGATGGGGGACGCATGGTCTTGGGGATCACCGCTCTCGGCCTCGGGGGGGCGATGCTCCGCTCCAACGACAAGGTGAAGGTCTGGTCCTTGACCGGCAGCAGCCGGCTCTCCTTGGATGCGTACCCCTTGGCGCTGACGAGGATGGTCACCGGCCGTTCACCTCGACGCAACGGCACAATACGCTTGTATTTGCCCTGATCGTTGGAAATCTTTTTTCCGTCGAGATGGAGGAAAGCGTTCTTCGGGGTCACGTAGAAGACCAGCTGTACCCGTTTGCTCGGCTTCTTGGGCTCGGAGGAGACCCCACTACTCCGAGAGCGCTCTGCTCCTCCGGATCGCAGCTCTAAATACACGATACTCCCCAGGACAACGGAGATGATGCCTCCCACCACGAGCCCCGCGAGGAGCTTTCGACGTTTCGGGCGCCCCGACGGAGCGACGGGGAGCGCGCCAAAGCCATCGCGCTCTATGAGGTGCTCTTTTCTCTGAGCACGCCTGGAAACGTTGTCAGTGATGTCGCTGATTATGGTTTCCTGGGAGGCGATGTGGATGTCGGCGTCCCGTTCGACCTTCTTGTCGCTAAATAG
>JAOZUO010000044.1:0-53874 GCA_029938605.1 Deltaproteobacteria bacterium
GACGGCGACGGCGACGGCGACGGCGAGGTTCGCGTCTAGACCTCAAACAAGCGCTTAAAAAAATGGGGCATCCTGCGAAAATGCCAATTTCGTGGCGGCGTATCTGCGAGGAACAATAGGACACCGTCCTGGCCCCATACCTTGCGCCTTCCCGTGGGGGTTCGACAACAATATCGGGCGTAGAGTTTCCTGGCTCCAATTCTTGGGTGTTTCTTCCGCAGCCACCGCCAGATCCGGTTCCCAGATGTACCAATCGAGGCTTCCTCTTCCTCGTGCGCCGCAGGCAAGAGCGGTAGCTCGAACCAACGCAACGCGAGCGCCTACCGAAAAACATCCAGGGTCGTTCCGGACAAAAAGGTCCGGATCTGATGTTGGATCTGGCTGAATCCGTCGTGCAGGGGGCACTTGGTGCCCGTGCCGCAGCGGCCCGGCCCCAGGGGACAGGGGGAGGGGCGATCGAGCCTTTCGAAGCATCGGGCGATGTCCAGGAGCGTGATCTCTTCGGGGGGGAAAGCCAGCGCGTAGCCTCCTCGGCGTCCCGGGTTGCCCTGGACCAGGCCCCGCTGGGAGAGCACCGTGAGAACCTTGGCGACGAAGTGCTTTGAGACGTTCCGGTCGTCGGCAATTTGCGCCGCGGTGAGGGCCGGGCCGTCGGCGGCAACCTGCTCGGCGAGGCGACTCATGGCCACCAGGGCCGTCTCCGTGGAGCGGTTGAATATCTCGACGGTGACCTGCCCGGTCCGTACGTCGCCGTCTTGGGTTCGCTGCCTAACGGCCATTGTCGCCGTCCGTGGCTCGGGCCTCACCCGTGAGAATCGGGATGGCCACCTTGATCGCCGCTGAGTAAACGATCAGACCAAAGGCCCAGATACCCGCGGTCACCCGCCACTCAATGACTGACGGCTGGTACTCGACGATCTCGTTCAGGGCGCTGGGGATGAAGCCCGGAACCACCAGGCCCATGCCCTTTTCGATCCAGCAGCCGATGAAGGTCATCACGCAAGCGGACACCAGGATCCGGCGATTCTTGAGGGTCCCGGGGTACAGAAACAGCGCCGCGGCAACCACGTTGAGCCCGATGGCGATCCAGATCCAGGGAACGAGGGCCGTATGCCCGTCGAGGCCCAGGAACAGATACCGCGCCGACGCGGTGTGGTGGGTGCCGGAGTAGAACTCGGTGAAGACCTCGCTCACCACCATGAAGAGGTTGAGCAGCGTGGTGACCTTGAGGATGGAGACGAGAGTCCCCAGGGGGCGCCGATCAATCTTGAACGTCGTGAATCGGCCCACCACGGTGAGGGCGATGATCAGGAAGGCCGGTCCGGAGATGAAGGCCGAGGCCAGGAACCGGGGCGCCAGCAGGGCCGTGTTCCAAAATGGGCGCCCGCCGAGCCCGGCGTACAAAAAGGCGGTGACGGTGTGGATGGAGATGGCCCACGCAATGGAGATCACCACAAAGGGCACATACCAGCGCGGCGCCGGCGCCCGCCCGAGGAAACGCATATAGAGCAGGTAGCCCACGATGTGCAGGTTGAGCAGCAGATAGATATTGAGCACGATGATGTCCCAGGTCAGCATGGACCATGGGAAGTTGAACTGCCCCACGCCCGGCACCAGGTGCCAGAAGCGATCCGGGCGCCCCAGGTCCACCGTCACGAAGAGCATGGCCATGATGATGGCGGCGATGGCCAGCATCTCGCCGAAAATCACCACCGCGTGCATGCGCTCGTCCCGGTACAGGTAGGCAGGAATCACCATCATCACGCCGCCGGCAGCCACGCCCACCACGAAGGTGAAGTTGGCGATGTACAGCCCCCAGGAGACCTGGTTGGACATGTTGGTCAGGGCCATGCCCTCGGCCACCTGCTGGGCCCAGGCGTTGGCGCCCACAAAGGCCACCGCCGTGAGCACGGTCATCCAGGCGTAAAAGAGCAGCGTCCCGTCAGTGGCGAGCAGGACCGAACGCCACAGAAAACGAACGTAGGCCACCCAATGGGAGAGCCCCGCCTCGGACGCGGTTCCGGGCGCGGTGGAGGTCTTCGCGGAGCTGGAGGTGTCAGAGCTCATGTCACTACTCCGCCAGGAAGTAGAAGAACGAGGGCTTGGTCGCCTGCTCTTCCTTCAAAATAAAGACCCGCCGGTTCTCCAGAACCCAGCGAATCTCAGACTTGGGATCGCGCAAATTGCCGAAGACCCGGGCGCCCGCCGGGCAGGCCTCCAGACACGCCGGGAACTTGCCCCGCCGCACCCGATGCAAGCAGAAGTGGCACTTCTCCATGACGCCGACGGGACGAACCCGGTTCGAAAGGTAGCCCTGGTCCGGGTTGACCTCATTGGCCGGGATGCGCGGCTTGCGCCAATTGAAAAACCGCGCCTGGTAGGGGCAGGCAGCGGCACAGTACCGACAGCCGATACACCAACTGTAGTCGATGGCCACGATGCCATCGGGCTCCTTCCAGGTGGCCTTGGTGGGACAGACGCTCACGCAGGGCGGGTTGTCGCAGTGCTGACACTGCACGGGGAAGTACCGCCGCCCTTTGACAGGCACCGGGTGATCGTAGTCGAGCCGCCCCTTGGAGATGTCGAGGCCCATGTTCTCGATCTCGAACACGCGGATGTACGACTGCATGTCGGTGCGATCGTGGTTGTTCTCCACCCGGCACGCCTCCACGCATTTGCGGCAGCCGATGCAGGTGGTGAGATTCAGGGCATAGCCGTACTTCACACCGGGCATGGGCGGTGGATCCGACACGCGCACCTTGGCGCCGTACTCCCGCTCGGTCTTCTTTTCGATGGCGGCGAAGATGCGCTTCTTGTCCGCCACGCTGAGCTCTTTGTAGTGATCGCGCAGCAGCTCATCTTGATCGAGATTCTTGATGTATTTGCGCATGGGCCACAGGGAGTAGCCCAACGCGCCGAACCAGGCGGTGGCGCCGGCGGCCTTGAGCATCCGGCGACGGGTCGGGTTGTCCGATCCCGGGTCGTCCGATCCCGGGTTGTCCGATCCCGGGTCGTCCACCGCCTCGTCTTGGAGACTCTTGCGGGTTTCGTCGTCCATGGTGGCTCTCCTAGTTCAAACCCTTCTTCCAGTCCTTACCGCAGCCGCCGGTTGCGGGCCCGGGGCGCGGGGCGCACCAGAGGAATTCCGGGACTGTGCGGGTTGTGGCAGTCGAGGCAGTGGTTGCGCTGACGCTCCCCCTGCCTGCGGTCCCAGTAGCCGGTCATGCCACCGTGGGCGCCGTTCTCATATTCCAGCAGTCGCCGCGCATGGCACTGACCACACAGAATCTTGACGTCGCCGTGGGGAACCGGCGTCCCGTCAGCGAGGTTGAAGTCCGTGAAGTACGGGAGGCGGTGACAGGTTCGACAGGTCTTCCGACCGTGACGCAGCTTGATGTTGGCGTGGAAGGAGGCGTCCGCTTTACGGTAGACATCCGCGTTCGCGGAGACGATCTTCTGATGGCAGGTCTGGCACGCCACGCGGACCGGGCGGCCCTGGCCATCGCGCTTGCCCGTGACCAGCCCGAGCACCATGGCGCTCGCCGGCCGCGCGGCCCGGATGCGGCCCTTACCGAGCAGTGCCCCAACGCCTCCGGACTGGGCTCCCCGGGTAACCGGCTTGGGTCGACTTGGATTATCCGTGCAACCCAGCACCGGATAAACGACTGTAATAACTACCAAAGCTCGCGTTGCCAGTCCGGTCATTTTCCGCCTCGGAGCCGCGGTTCGCTGGCCCAAAAAAGGAGGGCCGGCGCGACTCCCCTACAGGAATACGCCAAGCAGATTGTCAATTCAAGAAAAAAAGACAAATTTGTCTTGATTTGGTTCCAGGGCTACGATAGCTTTTGTTCCAGCGGCCTGGAATGAACAGACATCCGCCGCCTACAACACCTATGGCAATTAGCGGCCTCGCCATCCTTTTGAGCCCCGAACCCGAGCAGCGCGACAGTGCCCTCCAGGCGCTGCAGGAGCACCCCCAGCTGGAGCTCGGACCGTCCAATGGCGACCGCATCTCCGCCGTGCTCGACACCCCCGATACCCACCAGGACCGTCGCGCCTTCAGGCAGCTCGAGAAGCTGTCGGGAGTGCTGCGGGTGGATCTGGTCTGCGTATATCTCGATGAGGAGCCCACCGACGCTCCTTCCGTACCTTCAGGAGCCGACCATGAGTGATTTGGATCGCCGTCAGTTCATGCATTCCTCTGCGCTGCTCGCCGCCGCAGCGGCCATCGGCGCCACGCCGGGCATCGATCCCCGCACCGGCCAGGGTCTCCCCGTGCCGGGCCTCGCCGGCAAGAACCTCGCCGAGGCCGCGCCGGGCATCAGTTGGCAGAAGGCCCCTTGTCGTTTCTGCGGCACGGGTTGCCATATCATGGTGGGCACCCAGGGCGGCAAAGTGGTCGCCGTGGCCGGTGACCGGCAGGCCGAGGTGAACAAGGGGTTGCTGTGCGTCAAGGGCTACTCCATCGGCCAGATCCTCTATGGAAAAGATCGCCTCACCCAGCCCCTGCTTCGCAAGGGCGGCAAGCTGGTGCCCATCTCCTGGAAGGAGGCCCTGGACACCATCGCCTCCCGCATCCAGGCCGCTCCCAAGGAGTTCGCCTTTTACGGCAGCGGCCAGTGGACCATCCCCGAGGGCTACTCCGCCCAGAAATTCATGAAGGGCGGCCTGTCGAACAACCACATCGAGCCCAACGCCCGGCTCTGCATGGCCTCGGCGGTCACGGGGTTCCTGGCCACCTACGGCGTGGACGAGCCAGCCGGCTGCTACGACGACCTGGATCGCGCCGACGTGGTGATCTTCTGGGGCAACAACATGGCGGAGATGCACCCGGTGCTCTTTTCGCGGATCATCGATCGGCGGGCCACTGGAGCAAAGATCCGGCTCATCGACATCGGAACGAGGCGCACCCGCACCACGGAGCACTGCCAGCATTTCCTGAACTTCAATCCGCACAGCGATCTGGCCATCGCCAACGGCATCGCGCACCTGCTGATCAAAAACAACACCTACGACAAAATCTTCGTGGAGAAATTCCTCGCCTTCCGCAAGGACGGCGCCAAGCCGAGCCTCTTCGGCAAAGCCACCACCTTCGAAGATTACAAACGCCATGTGGCCGAGTACACCCCCGAGCACGTGGAGAAGATCTCCGGCGTGCCGGCCAAGGACATCTATCTGCTCGGCCGGCTCTTCGGCGACCCCAAGCTGCGCATCACCTCCACCTGGTGCATGGGCATGAACCAGCACACCCGGGGCACCGCCATCAACAGCCTGGTCCACGGGGTACATCTGCTCTCGGGCCACTTCGGCAAGCCGGGGGACGCCCCCACCAGCCTCACGGGCCAGCCCTCGGCCTGTGGAACGGTGCGGGAAGTGGGCACCCTGGCCCACGCCCTGCCCGGCGGACGGATCGTCAAGAAGGCCGCCCACAGAAAGCACGCCGAGAAGTACTGGAACCTGCCCGCGGGACGCGTCAGCCCCAAGCCCGGCTACCACACCGTGAAGATGTGGGAGCGCTTCTGCACCTCCAAGGCCAAGGGCGGCGACATCAACACCATCTGGGTGCAGGTGACCAACCCGGGGCAGTCCCTGCCGAACCTGAACAAACTCTTCCTCGGCAAAAAAGGACTGTCGGAGAAGTTCCTCATCGTCTCAGACGTCTACCCCACTGCCACCACCAAGCTCGCCGACCTGGTGCTTCCCTCAGCCCTGTGGGTAGAAAAAAACGGCGTCGTCGGCAACTCCGAACGCCGCACCCAGCAGTGGTTCCGCCAGGTAAAACCGCCGGGGAAGGCCCGGGACGACACCTGGCAGACCATCGCCGTAGCCCACCGCCTCTACCAGCGCGGCTTCGCGGGCATGAAGGACAAAGACGGCAAGTTCCTGTTCGAAATGAAGGACGACAAGGGCAAGCCCGTGCCGGTCTGGGATTTTGGGCGCTACTACGACGTGAACGTGGACCAGCAGCTCTTCGAGGAGTACCGCCAGTTCACGCGTCTCAAGCACAAGGACCTGGCGCCCTACACCGAGTACGTCAAGGCCCGGGGCCTGCGCTGGCCCGTGGTGAAGCAGGCCAACGGAACCTGGCGGGAGACCCGCTGGCGCTTCTCCGAGTTCGATGATCCCTACGTGAAAAAGGGAAGCCGGATTCAGTTCTACCACTCGTCGAGCAAAAACGATCGGGCGCAGATGTGGATCCGCCCCTATGAGAATCCCCCGGAGATGCCCGACGCCAAGTACCCGCTGTGGCTATGTACGGGCCGGGTGCTCGAACACTGGCACACGGCGACCATGACCGGTCGCGTCCCCGCCCTGGCCAACGCCATGCCCTCCACGTATGTGGAGCTGAACCCAGTGGACGCCCGGCGTTACGGCATCTCCAACGGTGACCAGGTTCGCATCAAGTCCCGGCGGGGGCAGTTGGATCTACGGGCGTGGATCCAGGGCCGGGGGGAGCCCCCCGCGGGATCCCTGTTCGTGCCCTGGTTCGACGAGAAGCGGCTGATCAACCTGGTGACCCTGCACCTGTACGATCCCATCTCGAAGCAGCCGGACTACAAAAAGTGTGCGGTCTCCATCACACGGCTGGGACCGGGCAAATGACACCCAACGCCGAATCGCCCCTGAGCCAACGCGTGCTCACAGTGATCTTCGCCGTGGCCGTAGGCTTCGCCATCATGGGGTTCATTGTGGGTACCCGCCCGGCGAGCAAGCTCCCCCGTTCGAAGCCGGAGCGAGCCGCAAAACGTCCTGCGGGCGCGGCCCAGTCCTACACCCAGCTACGCACGGCTCGGGCCCAGCGTACGCGCACCGGTGAGCTGAGTAGCCTCGTGGCAGCGGTCCCCACGGCTGTTCCCACCGCCGCGCCCACCGCCGCGCAGCGGACGGCGGCCCTGAAGGCCAGGGCCCAGCGCCGATCCTACAATGGAGCTCCCCCGGTGATCCCCCACGGCATCGGGCAAAGAACCAGCGCCTCTTGTCTGACCTGTCATCGCGCCGGGGCCGTGGTCAGCGGTAAGATCGCGCCGCGGCTGTCGCACCCCGAATACACCAACTGCCTTCAGTGCCATGTGGTGAGCCAGGGAATGGGACCACGAAACGTACCGAACGTGGCCAACTCCTTCCAAGGAACACTCACCTCCGGCCGGGGAACGCGCGTCTCCCTCGGGGCGCCACCCACGATCCCCCACTCCACCTGGATGCGCTCCAACTGCCTGGCCTGTCACGGCCCGGCGAGCAAGCCCGGCCTGCGCACCAGACATCCACAGCGCAAAAGCTGCCGCCAATGCCACGTCCCCAACCAGCGTCGCTTCCCGGCCGCGGGAATTTCACAATAATAACGACCGTGATACAAGGGACCTCATGACCAAGAAAGAAGATCGGTCGATTCGATACAGCCCGATCCCGGCCATCCTCGGCGTGCTCGAGTGGTCCCTCGATGCCCACCGCACCGTGACGCGGACCCGCTGGTTCGTACCGGTTATGGCGGTTACGGGGCTGATCATCGGCCTCGCCCTGGTGACCCTGAGGGCGAGCAACGCCACGAGCTACATGTCCGAGGATCCGAAGGCCTGCATCAACTGCCACGTGATGGTGCCCTACTACGCCTCCTGGGAGCGCAGCAGCCACGCCAAGGTGGCCACCTGCAACGACTGCCATGTGCCCCAGGACAACAAGCTCAAGAAGCTGTGGTTCAAGGCCATGGACGGCCTCCGCCACTCCACCATCTTCACGCTCCGCCGGGAGCCGCAGACCCTGCGGCTCAACCCCAAGGCGGTGCCGGTGGTCCAGCGCAACTGCGTGCGCTGCCACGCCCACCAGGTGATGAACACCCAGATGGGCAGCTCGGAAAACAAGCGCGTTTGCTGGGACTGCCACCGGGAGGTGCCCCATGGCCGCACGCAGTCGCTGTCGAGCAGTCCGCACGTGCGCCGGCCCATCCTCCCCAGCGCCGGAATGCCAAAACGTCAGGGCCGCCCCTCGGGCACGCCCCGCAAAATCTTTCGAAAGGATGCATCACGATGAGCGACTCCGAAAAGAAGTATCCTGGGGGCGTTGTCCCGAAACTGGAAGTGACCTGGAAGGACTGGATGCCCTGGGTGGTCTTCGGAGGTTCCCTCGCGGTAACCTTCGGGCTGGGAATGCTGATCGTCTCGGTCATGGAGCGGCGCTGGGAGGCCACCCGGCCCTACCTCGTGGTCAAACCCGTGAAAGAATGGGAGTGGAAAAACAAGGTCTGGGGCGACAACTATCCCCGGGAGTGGGAGACCTTCAAAAAGACCGCCATCAAGGACACCAGAACCAAGTTCGGTGGCGCCTTCCAGCGGGACTACCTCAAGGAGGATCCCCGCCAGGTGGTGCTCTTCGCGGGCTACGGCTTCAGCAAGGACTACAAGCAGGCCCGGGGCCACATGCACGCGGT
This sequence comes from Deltaproteobacteria bacterium, assembly GCA_029938605.1. Taxonomy (GTDB): domain Bacteria; phylum Myxococcota_A; class Polyangia; order HGW-17; family JAJRWW01; genus JAJRWW01. The sequence continues at coordinate 8,423 of JAOZUO010000044.1, forward strand.
GACGGACATCAAAGAGACGCTGCGCACCACCAAGCCCGACGGATCGGACACGGGCATGCCCGCCACCTGCTGGACCTGCAAGAGCCCTCAAGTGCCCGTGCTCATGAACAAGATGGGCATAGCGGGCTTTTACAACGGCACGTGGAAGAGCCTGAAAAAGAAGATCCACGAGCCCATCGGTTGCCTGGACTGCCACGATCCGAAGACCATGAACCTTCGCGTCTCCCGACCGGCCCTGCGCGAGGCCTTCGCCCGCCAGGGCAAGGACATCGACAAGGCCAGCCATCAGGAGATGCGCTCGCTGGTGTGCGCCCAGTGCCACGTGGAGTACTACTTCGGCAACAACCCGGGCCCCAAAACCAACGGCCAGACCTTCGGCGCCAAGGGTACGTACCTGGTGTTCCCCTGGGACGAAGGATTTTCCGCCGAGAGCTTCGAGAAATACTACGGCAAGCGCCCCGCCTTCTACGACTGGAAGCACCCCATCAGCGGCACGCGCATGGTCAAGATGCAGCACCCCGACTGGGAGGTGTACCGCACGGGCATCCACGCCTACCGGGGCGTGAGCTGCACCGACTGTCACATGCCCTACCGCACCGAGGGTGGCGTGAAGTTCACCAACCACCACATCCAGTCCCCATTGCTGGACGTGGCCTCCTCCTGCGGTGTGTGTCATCGCTACAGTGAAAAAGAGATCAAGTCCCGCGTCTACTCCACCCAGGCCAAGCACTTCAAGCTGCGACTCCAGGCTGAGGACGTCCTGGTGCATGCGCACTTCGACGTTGCCGCCTGCGCCGAGGCCGGCGCCAACGCCACTGAGCTCAAGCCCCTGCGAGATCTACTCTGGCGAGCTCAAATGCGCTGGGACTACGTCTCGGCCAACAACGGCATGGGCTTCCACAGCCCGCAGGAGTCGGTGCGCGTGCTGGGCATGTCCATCCACGCCGCCGGACAGGTGCGCATAGGGGCCACCCGCCTCCTCGCCCAGAAGGGCTACACCCAGCCGGTGAGCTATCCCGACTGCAGCGATCGTAAGAAAGCCGTCGCCGTGGTCCAGGCCTTCATCGCCGCGCGGAAGAACCCGTCGGTGAAGCCGCCGACGCTCCTGTCAGGCCCACTCCAACCCGTGGCTCCCGCCGCCACACCGCCGGCGGACGAACCGGCTAAACCGCCGGCAAACGAACCGGCCACACCCCCGGTGGGCGCCATGGTGCCGCCCATGGGTCCGGTCATGGCGCCGGTCATGGCGCCGGTCATGGCGCCGGTCATGGCTCCGGCCACCGCTCCGGTCATGGCTCCGGTCATGCGCCCAGCCATGCGTCCGGCCGCGCCGCCACGACCCTGAGCCCACGAGTCCCTTCCCGTCTCGGCTCTCCCCTCTTCCCTTCCATAGTTGTTGTACAGGTCTCGGTTCTCCACCATAATTGGGGGACAAACGCACACTAGGAAGGAACAGCTCTTGTCCGCTCGATCCCGTCCCTGTCGGTCCCTGCCCGCCGGACTCCTTGGGGTGATCCTCATCACCCTCGCCTCGGTGATGGTGGGCTGTCCAAACGGCGGAGGCGACGATAGCTGCCAGACCGATCCGCCGGACACCAACCTGGACGGCGGGCTGGTGTGCGGGGAACCCTTCGAGCTCAACAGCCTCAACGGCGATCCCGGAGTCTTCGGCGTTAAGGTGGTGGAGTACGTACACGTCAACGCCGCGGGCATCGTGGAGACGGATACCATCTCCACCCTGCTGGTCATCGCCTACGTGGACTTCCACCGCGACACCCTGGACGCGGACGTGGGCATCCAGCTCTGCCAGATCCAGATCCCCAAGGTGGAGATCCCGGGGCAACCTCTGCCCACGACCTTCCGCACGCTGCCGGCCATGCTCCCCAACATCAAGCGGGTGCAGATCGCCGGCTGGATGTCCGGGGACAAAACCTGCGACACCTTCGAGTCCGAGAAGGCCATCACGGTCATCGGAGCCTGCCTCGAAGACGAGCTGAATGACTGGCTGGTGGACGATCCGGCGAAGCAGTGCTCGGGCGCCTTTACCAGCGCCGACAAGGAGACCTACTGCGACGGCAAGGTCGACTGCATGTTCGATCTGGACCAGGATGGCCTGCCCGGCACCACCCTGGAGGCGGAGAACATCCCCGGCCTGGACGTGGAGCTGGTCTACGGCTCCATGCGCTCCTGGATCTCCATGGACGGCATCGTGGCCAACTCCGACCTCATCCTGGGCGTGGCCCACTGGAGCCTCGAGGTGGTCATGGCCGGCTGCCACCTCTACCCCATCGGCGGCGGGGACCTGCGGGAATGCACCGAGAGCGAGGTGTCCATCGTCTCCCAGATCAACCCCGACCTCACCGCGACACCAGGGCAGGACTCCACCTTCCAGGCCGTACGCATCCGCGAAGACATGGACTGCATGGAGCTCATCGACCGCGAGCTGGATATCTTCGGCCGTTAATTATTTTCGAATCCAGAGGCGCAGGGCCGGGGGTCTAACAGGCAGCAACCAAACAAAAGGACTGCCATGAAACACCATAAGACCCCATGGGCCACGCTCGTCGCCTCGCTGTTCCTGGTTTTCGCCACCACAAGCACCCTGGCCTTCGCGGCACCGGGTACAGGTCCAATGGATTCGGTCAGCAAACCCGACGCCGAGCCCGCCATTGGCGCGAGCACCACCGCCAAACCCGGCGACGCTGCGGGCGATGGACACGACGCTACACGCCGCAGTGGCAGACGAGACCACAGACTCACCTCCATCATCGTGCCCATCGCCTTCTTCCTGTCCATCCTGCTGCTGGTGGGCACCATCCAGTACATGGGCCTGCGCAAGGACCGCAACAAGCACCAGACCCTGCAGCTCATGGTGGAGAAGGGCGCCCAGATCCCCGCGGAGCTGATCACGACCCAGAAGCGGCGCGTCTCGGACCTGCGTCGGGGCCTGGTGCTGGTGGGCGCGGGGCTGGGGATCTCGCTGTTTCTGCTCATGACCAAGGACGCCAGACACAGCGGCGCCTTCGGCATGGGGCTCATCCCCGCGCTCATCGGCGCGGGCTACCTGCTGGCCTGGAAGCTCGAAGGGCGCAACAAGGAGGCAGCGCAGCCCCTGGTCTCGGCGCCCCCCCTCCAATACGACGAATTCAGCGCCCCCAAAAACGACGAACCGAACACCGACGAGCAGTCGAAGTAGGGCACAGGTCGCATGTCCCCATCCGACGCAGAGCTCATCACCCGCGTGCTCGCACACGACGACCGGCACGCCTTCTCCACCCTCGTCAGACGCCACCAGTCCGCCGTGCGGGGGTTGCTGCGTCGACTCACCTGCGGTAACGAGTCCCAAGCCGACGATCTGGCCCAGGAGACCTTCTGGCGCGCCTACCGCGGGCTGCGGGGATATCGGTCCGGCGCCCGCCTGTCCACCTGGCTACACCGCATCGCCTACAACGTCTTTCTCAGCTCCCTCCGACGGCGGGGTCCCGAGCCCACCGAGCTCGACGAGGCGGCGGCGGCGCCCTCCGGAAGCAACCACGCCATGCTGCGCCACGACCTGGCCCACGCCCTGGTGGATCTGGCGCCGGCGGAGCGGGCGGCCATCTCCCTGGCCTTCGGCCGGGACCACACCCACCACGAGGTAGCTGCTATATTGGATTGCCCCCTGGGCACCGTGAAGACCCACATCGCCCGGGGCAAGGAGAAGCTCCGCAAACGCCTACGCGCCTGGGAATCGAGAGCCGCCACATGAGTACCCCCCAATACGACGACAACCGATTGAACGATCTCCTGCAGGAGAACGACGTGTACATCGAAGACAACGGATTCACCGAGCGCGTCATGAACCGCCTCCCCCCACCCCACCACGCCTCCCGCTGGCGCCGCCCCATCCTCGGGGCCACCGCCCTGTTGGCATGTCTGGTGGGACTCGTGCTCCTGCCGGGCGGCGCCTATCTTACCGACGTCCTATACCAGGCAGCAAGCTATCGCCCCACCCAGTCGCCCCTGCCCCTGCTCCTGCCTCTGCCCCTGCCCCTGGTCCACCTGGCCATCCTGCTGGTGGTTGTGGGCGGAACCGTAGCCGCCACCATACAAGACTAGTTCTACGGATCGGCCAGGCTGTCGCCCCAGCTCACCAGGGCGTTGGCCAGCTCCTCGAGGGCCTCACCATCGGTACGCCCGGAGCGTTTGAGCATGTGGAAGGAGTGGTCGCCACCCTCGACGATGTGCAGCGTGCCACGTCGGCCCAGACCCCGGCTCACCTGACGCATGAGGGGGAGATCCGCCAGACTATCGCGGGTCCCCTGAAGAAACAGCATGGGCTGTTTGATCTCTTTCAGGTGAGCCCCCCGCTCCACGCCGTCGCGCCCCGGGGCGTGCAGTGGAAACCCCACGAAGGCCAGACCCCGGAGCCGCCGAAGATCCTCGGCGTCCTGCTCAGCCAGTAGCAGCGACGTCATACGTCCACCCATGGACTTGCCGCCGGCCACCAGGGGGAGCCGGGTGCGACGCCTCGCCGTCTCCAGCGCGGCGCGCACCGTGGCGGTGAGCAGAGGTGCCCGGTCCGGTCGTTTCTTACCCGCCTCCATGTAGGGGAACTGGTAGCGCAGAACCGCCACGCCACGGGTGGTCAAAGCGCCGGTGAGCCTCTCCAAAAATGGGTGCCACATCCCAGCGCCCGCGCCATGGCCCAGGACATACAGCCAGCGTGCACCACGGGGGCGATCCAACAGCCCTGTCACACAGCGATTATCGTCGAACCGGATTTCGAGTGTTCTCGGCATGGCTCCAGATTGTATCATCAGCCCAAGAGCCTACTCAACCCGCGACGTAGCACCCCGTCGCCCATCCTTCATTCACATGGCCCGGGGGGACTGACAAGATCCTGACGTCGAGCGTGGGGCGCTGACACAAACGCTAGATGAAACCGCCCACGTAAGGGCAGCGCCGGTTTTTTTCGATCGGAAAGAAGGTGAGCACGCCCAAGCGTCCCCGACCTCGCCAGGGGTCCGCGCCAGCCCTAAGGTGTGTGCCAACGCCTGCCACGTCCCGTAGGGAAATCGGAACCATGGCGTTGCACCCATTCAACGCGGCCACAATCACCTCACTTGAAAACGAAGTACACGCGTTTTGACCGCTTTGAGGGCCCAAACGGCAACCATGGCGATACTTGGACCCGCCAAGTCCAAAGGTATTGGCCGTTGCACCCAATAATCCGGCCAAAATCACCTCACTTGAAAACGAAGTCCTGTGGTTGTGGCCGCATTGAAGGCCCAAGTGCCGGTGTGGGTTGCTGGCACGAACGTTGGGTGAAACCGCCCACGTAAGGGCATCGCGGTTTTTTCTTTCGATCGGAAAGAAGGTGAGCCCCCTACCGTCAGTGGATCCTTGATGTCGTGATCCATCCAACTGAGTACGTGTGATATGCTAAACAGGTCATGCCAGCGGGGAAAGGGACCGAGACACCTATGAAATTGTATCAGCCTCATCTGACATCAGATGTCGATGCTATTCGCATTGGAAATGAGAACAGAGTTCCAACTTCACAGGGCACAAACGGTTTGGTTTCATCTATTGCGTTTGTCATAATCCTGTTGATTGCGGGGGCTGTGTCTCCAGGATGCGGAAGTAGCGGTGGCGATACTCACAATGCCGATGGTACCGCCCCAATTGACGATGCTGAAACCCAAGACGGCGACGCTGAAGCTCAAACCGTTGATGCTGGAGTCTGTGCTAATCCCGTATGGCAGATCCAACTCGTCGACACCACAGGAGACGACGGCCGGACCCCCTCCCTAGTGCTTAATGCCGAGGGTAAACCACGTATCAGCTACTTCAGCAATTTGGATAGGAACTTGATGTACGCCCGACTCGATGGGGACACCTGGCAAGTCGAGACAATCGACGCCGGAGGGAATGGGGGGTGGTATTCCTCGCTAGCCCTCGATTCCGCGGGCAACCCGCACATCAGCTACCATGACTCTACGAACGGGCACTTGAAATACGCCTACTTCGATGGGTCCTTATGGCAGATACAGGCCGTAGACACCATGGGAGACGTGGGTGCCTACAACTCGTTGGCACTCGATTCCACCGACACCCCACACATCAGCTACTACTCCGAGTGGGGCAATTACCTGAAGTACGCGTTTTTCGACGGGGACACCTGGCAGGTACGACAGGTCGATACGGAAAATCGCGTTGGCCTGAACACCTCGCTGGCGCTGGACACCGCCGGTCGACCCCGAATTAGCTATCGAGACTCCGCAAATCAGGACTTGAAGTACGCCCGATTTGACGGGTCCATCTGGCAAATCGAGGCAGTCGATACCGCCGGGGTAGTAGGCGAAGACAACTCGCTTTCCCTCAATGCCGCGGATAACCCGAGCATCAGTTACATCGACTTTTCGAACGGAGCCCTGAAATACGCAACCTTCGACGGATCCACATGGCACTTACAAGCTGTCGACACCACGGGAGATGTAGTCCTTAACACCTCCCTGGCACTCGATTCCGACGGCAATCCCCACATCAGCTATTCCACCACGACGAACTTGAATCTTAAGTACGCTTTTTTTGATGGAACTACGTGGCACATTCAAACCATAGACAGTGACTTCGGGGGCGTATCCAGCTCGTTGGCGCTGGACACAGCCGGTCTGCCCAGCATCGCCTACTCCGATCCGACATATGATGTCCTTAGGTATGCCCGCCTCACTTGCCCGTGACTCTACCAGCGGCGGTAGGCGAGGGTTGTCCAGATCCGGTGACGATCGTATCCCTCTTCGATCCCTACGGTCTGCGCGTCGATGGTCGATAGGTTTCGGGTGAAGCCGTAGGCCAGCTTCAGGTGGAGACCCCGTTGCAGCCGGAAGCTCGCCTCGAGTTGATATTGCTGGATCAGGTCGATCCGTTGCCGCTCGATGATGCCTCCGGAAACCAGCCGGTACTCGCCCGTCTCCCAGTAGGTCCGATGGGCCACCGCCACCCGGGCGTCGAAGGCCAGCCAGCGGATCGGCTGCACACCGAGACGCACCTGACCCCGATGCTCGTGATTGCTGAAGGGGACATCCAGCCCGCAAGCCTCGCTAGCTCCGCATTCCATGGCCGGCGTGAGGATCCGCCCCAACCACCAGACCCCCAGCCGATAGCTCAGCGCCAGCCGGAGCCGTTTGTAGCGCAGGGACTGTCCCACCACGCTGACGAGACCTTGGCCGGTCAGGTAGTCCAAGCCGGCGCTCAGGGCCCGCTGGGGGAAGTAGCTCAAGCCAAGGTGGCTGGCGGTGAGCCGGTGCCAGCGGACCGTCAGATCCGCCTCCAGATCTCCACCAGCGAGTAGAGGAGCAAATTCCCGTAGCCCGGAAAACTCCGCGTGACCGCCAACCCGCAGGCCCGCCTGCCACCGATGACCCAGCAACCGCGCCTCCATACCGAGTCCGTGCGTCTGCAAGCTGAGCCCGCCGCTCACGTCGCTAAACCTCCAGGCGCCGCGGCTGACGATGGTCTGGGACAGATCGGAGAAGACGATCACCTGGTCCAGGCGATACTCGAGCGACAGCGCCCCTCGCAGCACGCGGTTCTGACGGTGGCGCAGGGGACGCAACCAGCGGTAGCCCAGGGCCACGGCGATGGTCGCGAACCCGCTGCCCTCATCGCTGGAGCCGTCGCTCGTACCGGCGGCGGCGGCGCTTCCACCCAACCGGGGGTGGGTGTCATACCCCAGGCTGAGGGCGACGCTGTAGAGCCAACCGCTCCGAACCCGGCTGGCGAGCAGCTTGCGAAGCACACGCACATAGCGGCGGGCCTCCGCGGGGCTCTCGCTTCGCAGCCCCGCCTTCAGCGCGCTTTGAAAAAACGCCAGGGCCGGGCGGTGAAGGCCGAGCTGTGCGGCCGCCATGCCTGCCATGAACAGGGCGTCCCCGTCGGAGGGCCCCACGAGCAGCACCCTCCGGAACGCACCCAGGGCCACGCGGTACTCCCGAAGCTGGTAGCTGGCGTAGCCAATGGCGTAGAGGATCTGCGCGTCGGGTCCAGCCTTCGGCAGCAGGGTTCTGAAACAACGCCGCGCGGCCAGGTACCGCCGAGCTCTGTAGTGCGCCACACAGGTCATCGGCTGCGCCGCGGGGACGGGGGCCGCCCCCAGCAGGAGGCGCGCCGGCCCATAGGCAGCCGTGGAGGCGGGGATCGCAGCCAAGAGCCGTCGAGCGATCCGCCTTACACCACGGGCCAAAAACGCCAGGGAGAGATTGTACAGTGCCGCGGCAGCGACCTCCCGGGATGGACCTCGCCACCAACGCCGGGACCGAACCAGCCCGTCGGCGAGGCGCGCGGCCTGGGCGTGGCGTCCCTGGCTCACCAGGATCACGGCCCGGTTGTACAGGCCCACGAGCCCGGTCTTTTTAGGCGGAGGCGTGATCTTTTTCAGGGGAGGCGTGGTCTTTTTAGGCGGAGGAGCCTTCCGCGGGGTGGTCGGCGGCGGTGATCCGGCGGGCGCCGCAATCACGGGGGCAGCGACAACCAGCGTCAGGGATACACCGGAAGCCAGGAGCCATGTACGTCGGGACGGGAGCACAGTAGGATAGTCGTACTCCAAAGTCTGCTGGTTCGCCAGCCGCCTTAGCGTCCGGACGGTTAGGGGCCTTAGCGTCCGGAGCGGCCGCCGCGGCGGGCTCCCTTGGCCGAACCCTGGCGGCTGCGGTTCCGCAGCCGAGTCCGTTGCCGCCGCTGCTCGCGGACCCGGGCCCGCAGCTTGCGCTCCAAGCGCGCGGCGTCGCCCGACCGCCCCTGGCGCAATAACTGGCGTAGGTTCCCGGGAGCCACGGGAGCCACGGGTGCCACGGGTGCCAAGGCGGAGCCGGTACCGGACCGCGGAACGTTTGGGGCGGCCTTGGTGGACGCGGGCGGGGTTTGGGGCGCCACCGCCGGAGTCGGCGCTCCCATGGTGGAGTGACGCAGGCGGTGACGACGACGGAAGCGGCGTTGCTTCTGGTCACGGAGTTGGTCGTTCTGCTCCTCCCGGACTACCGCCTGTTGCCAAAGCCGATGACGCTGGAGGGCGACGCGGACGGAGTTCTGCCGCATGAGCTGCAGCAGCTCCCCCTGATTGGCCACGGGGCGGATCTGCAGCTGGAGCTGCAAGGGGGCCTGCGAACGAGTCGCCGGGGCAACGCTCTGCGCCTGCGCCGGAACCGGACCCGGAAGCACCAGTAGGGTCACCAGGGCGATGGGGTAAGCCAGTCTCTTCATCACAAGCTCCTGTAGGCATCGATTCTTCATGAGCGGGTCACCACGAGCCGCGCTTCGGAGACAGCGCGGAAGCCAGAGGCGTGGGCTCGGGCAACCAGTCGCCACCTCCCCACCCGTTTGGCCCGCACCGGGATCCGGATCTCGTTCTCGCCCGGTACCAGCGAGGCCCTCCACTCCATATGCTTCTCCTTGAGGGCCGTGGCACCTTCACCCAGCAAGGTCACACCATCGGGCAGCACCACCTGCAGCCGGGCGTCATCGTGGGGCGCCTCGGCGCGAATGGAGAGCACCAGCACCGCCACCTGTCCCACCCGCAGCCGCCGGACTGAGTCGGGCGGGGTCGTCGCTACGCCGGTGGTCGTCGCTACGCCGGTGGTCGCCGCGACGCCGGTGGTCGCCGCGACGCCGGTAGTCGGGACCATGGCGGCAGTCCCCTGGACGTAACCTGGCGCCTCGCAGCGGACCGGGGTCGACGTTCGGGGAGAGGCGGTCGCCCAGACGATCAGAAGCACCGCCGCTCCGCCCGCCGCCACAAGGCCCGCACCACGGAGCGCGCTCACCCAGGCAGGCCGCGCCGCAGCGGGCTCGGGCCGCTTTTCGAAGGGTCGATTCTGCCCTTCGGCTACCAGTCGCTCGCCGAGCGCCTCCCCAAAGTTCTCGGGCAACGACGGCGGTGGATTGGAGCCGAGCAACTGCAGCATCTCCTCGATCTCCTCTGCCGCCGACCGGCAGGCCGCGCACCTCGTCAGATGGCGCCGCACCGCCTCGGCGGACCGCGGTGATATCTCGCCGTTGTGACGATCCGATAGAAGCTCCCTCACTTTGGTGCACTTCATCTCATCCACTCCTATCGCTGCCGTCATCCTTCACTCTGCGACGCCCAATGACCCCGTCGGCTACCAACAGCCGGCGCAGTCCGTCCCGACCCCTGCGGAGCCGCGACTTCACCGTACCCATGGGCACCCCGCAAATCTCCGCAATCTCCCGGTAGGCGAAGCCCTGGAGGTCGAACAGCACCACTACCTCTCTGAACTGCGGCTCCACCCGCGCGAGCGCGTCATGGAGTTGAACGCTGGTCTCCTTGGCCGCGAGGGACTGCTCAGGGTCCGCCGGGGTTGGGGTGATCGTCCGCTCCGCCAGCCGCCTCAGCTTGAACCGCTGCTGCTGGTTGGACCGCAACCGATCCCGGAAGGTGTTGCGTGTCACCTGGAGCAGCCAGGACCGGAAGGAGGCCGCGAACCGATAGCTCCCCAGCTTGCAGAAAGCCTTGATCATCGATTCTTGTGCGATATCAGCCGCTTCAATGGGATCGCCCGACAGCCCCACGGAGAAAGCGTACACCGCCTGGTAGTGGTCTCTGGCCAGCCGGTCAAAGGCCACCACGTCTCCCTGCTGGGCCTGCTTCACCAAGGCCGCCCAGTGGGCCTCGGAGGACGACCGCTGCTGGCCCGCCGCCACGTTTTCCGGTTGTTTCACAAGCTGAATATGTGGCGGTTTGGTGCGCATTGGTTCGTGGCGTAGACGGCCTGACACCGAATTTTGTTCCCACCTGGTCGTATCACCGCCTGAACTGACCTGCTCCTTCCTGATCGGGCACTTAATCATAGCACCCCACACTCTTTGGGAACAATCTACGCCTTCGCTTCGTCTACGGGCTGGTACCTGAACATTCGCATACCCAGGAGGAAGAACGATGAACCCATCCAAGGGAACCGGCAACGAAACAGGCAGCAAAGGCCGATGGTCCGTCGCAGTGCTACTGGCGCTGGGGCTACTGCTGGGAGCCTGCGGCGACGACTCCGCGGCCGGAGACGGGGACGCCGCGGTGGACGATGACGCCATCGTCAACGGAGACGCCATCGCCAACGGAGACGCCATCGTCACCGGAGACGCTGGAGACTGCCTGGACACCGGGGCGGTTTGCGTGAACCCGGGAGACTGCTGCTCCGGGCGTTGCGAGGACGGGATCTGCCTCGGCTCCACCGGGCTCTGCTTCGGGCTCGGCGAGGAGTGCCTGGCCTCCTCCGAGTGCTGCTCCGGGCGCTGCGAGGCGATCCCGGGTGGGGCCCAGGTCTGCGTGTTGGGCGGCTGCATCGGAGACGGCGAGACCTGCGAGTCATCCGTGGATTGCTGTAGCCTCTTTTGTGATGATGGACTCTGCGCCTCAGGCGAGCTCTGCACCACCATCGGCGACTCCTGTGGCGACGACATGGAGTGCTGCTCGGGCATCTGCGAATCCGACATCTGCGAATCGGCGGACTCGGGTTGCACCACGGCGGGAGAGAACTGCGGCGGGGATGCGGCCTGCTGTTCGGGCCACTGCGAGGATATCGACGGTGACTCCCGCTGCACCATCGTCTCCATCTGCCGGGGCGAAGGAGATCTGTGCAGCACCGGCGGCGACTGCTGCAGCGGCGTGTGCGGCGCGGACGGCACCTGCCCGACCATGTTGCAGTGTCAGACCGTGGGCGAGCCCTGCACGGGGTTCCACGAGTGCTGCTCCGGCCTGTGCGCCGACCCCGGCACGGGAACGCCCGTATGCCAGTTCATCTCGGGATGCCGCTCCATCGGGGAGATCTGCCTGGAGGACGGGAACTGCTGCTCCGCCATCTGCGAGGAGTACGAGCAGACCGGCGTCCTGCGCTGCATCAACCCGGGCGCCTGCCTGGCCAACGGAGAGATCTGCTGGGAGGGAATGTCCTCCAACTGCTGCCCCTCCGGCCCCGACGGTGGAAACCAACTGTGCCTACCCACCATCCTGGGACTGCATCGCTGCTACGCGCCCGATACCGTGGACGAGTGCCTCCCCGATGGGGATCCCTGCGCCTTTGCCGACGAGTGCTGCGGCGGGTTCTGTCTTCCCGACGCCAACGGAGACCTGATTTGCGGCACCACCTGCGTGGTCGAGACCGGGGTCTGTACGGCCGATATAGACTGCTGTGAGGGGGTCTGTCTGGGCGGCGTGTGCGAGCCGAACTTCACCGACTGTCAGCCCATAGGAGCCGCCTGCACCGCTCCGGAGGACTGCTGCGGCGGCATATGCGACCTGGTGGCCAGCCTCTGCCTCCCGCCCGTGCAGTAGGCCCCTAGCCCCTCCCCGACCCGACCCGCGCACCGACCCGCGCACCGACCCGACCCAATTCACGAACCAGTCGCGTCTCGTGAGCCGGGCGTCTTGACGCCCTGTATCGACCGACTTGGCCATTGGCGACCCCTACGCTAAAATACTGCCATGCACAAAGGTTCCATCGGGCTTTGGGCGCTGCTGGTCCTGGCGGCAGCGGGGGGCTGCAAAAAGAGCCTGTCCGACGAGGAGATCCGCCGCATCGTGCGCGACGAGGTGCAAGAGCAGCTCCGGGAACGCAAGCGTCGTCAGGCGCCCCGGCCCCCCGCCCAGGATCCGGCCACCACAGCTCCGGAGCCCCGCCCCAGCGGGCCATCCGTCAACGCGCAGAACCAGCGCCCCCTGGAGCGACTGCGTCGCCGGATCCAGACCCTGGAGGCGCTGGTAGAGCGGTTTGACAAGAGCCCAGGCGTACGCAAAGCGCGCGTGACCATGATGAAAAAGCAGCTGGTCCGCATGCGGGAGCAGCTCGCGCGGGCCGAGGGCGGGAAGTCCCCGCTCACCTCACCCGCCTCGACCCCCTCGGGAACCACGGACCAGACCCGCAAGGACTGGCTGGACGCCCTGGCGGCGGGAATTCGTCCCCTGGGCAAACAGCGCTGGGAGATCGACCGCCGGATCCTGGCTTCCATCCTGAAAGATCCCGGCTTCGCCAACAAAGACGCTTTCCTCGTGCCCCACCGGGTGAACGAAAAGCCCCAGGGCTTCCGTCTCAAGTACGTCCGCCCCAAGGGGTTCTACTCCTCGTTGGGTCTTACGACCGGTGACGTAATCGAGCGCGTGAACAACACTCTCCTCACCGGACCCAAGGACCTCACCGCGTTCTATTCGGGGCTGTCCAAAGCCCGGCTCGCGACGCTCGTGCTCCGACGCAACGGCAGTCGAATCGTCCACGTCTACACGGTTAAATAGCTTCGTTGGGGGGGGGGCTTTGGGGCCCGACCAGGAGTCATTCGCCCTTTACGATATGCACCTTCATGGTGTTGGTGTGCTCGCCGCTCTCGGGCGGTACCACCACCGTGACAATGACCCGGTCCCCGGGCTGGGCGTAGCCTTGGTCGGTCAGCAGCTTGTCGATGCGCGCGAGGGTCTGTTCGAGATGGGCGCCGCGCTCAAACTTCACGGGGTGCACGCCCCAATAGGCCGCCAACTGGTGCAGCACCTCGTCATAGCGGGAGAGCGCCAGGATCGGCACCGTCGGCCTGTAGTCGCTCACCAGCCGTGGTGTGCCCCCGTTTCCGGACACGCAGACGATGGCCTTGGCGCCAATGTGTGACGCTGCCGCGGCCGCGGCGTGGGCCACGGCGCAGTTCTGGGCCGAGAGATCCGACGGCGGCCCGACCTCGACCCGCCAGAACCGCTTCGACCCCTCCACCTCCTCGATAATGCGCGCCATGGTCTCCACCGCCAGCACGGGGTACTTGCCCGAAGCGGTCTCCGCCGAGAGCATCACACAGTCGGTCTGGTCAAACACCGCGTTGGCCACGTCCGAGGCCTCCGCACGGGTGGGAAAAGCGCTGTGCACCATGGACTCGAGCATCTGGGTGGCGGTGATGACGATCTTGCCCGCGGCGTTGGTACGCTCGATGGCATGCTTCTGTATAAGCGGCACCTTCTCGGGACCCATCTCCACCCCGAGGTCCCCCCGGGCGACCATGATGCCGTCGGACACCTCGATGATGGCGTCCAAAGCCTCCACCGCCTCGGGCTTTTCGATCTTGGCGATGATGGGGGCGTGGCTGCCGACCTCGGCAAGGCGCTTTTGGACCATGAGCACGTCATCGGGGCTGCGCACAAAGGACAGCGACACGAAGTCCACCCCCAGCTTCGCGCCGAAGACGAGATCCGCAAGATCCTTGTCCGTAAGCGCCGGGGCGCTGACATCTACACCAGGCAGGTTGATACCTTTGCGATCTTTGAGCGTACCGCCCACCTCCACCCGACAGCGCACCGCGGAGCCATCGACGGACAGGACCCGCAACCGGAACAGGCCATCATCCATGAGGATGTTATTGCCAACCTCCACGTCCCCGGGCAGGTTCTCATAGGTCGTGGGGATTCGTCCGGGGCCGGGCTGCTTGGGGGCCGGCTCCACGGTGACCTCAGCTCCCTCGATGAGCTCCATGCAACCGCCGTCGAGCAATCCCACGCGGATCTTGGGCCCCTGAAGGTCCTGAAGGACGGCCACCTCCCGCCCAGCGCGAGCCGCCGCCTCCCGGACCCGCCCAAACACCTCCCGGTGCCCCTCGTGGGTCCCGTGAGAAAAGTTCAAACGAGCAACGTCCAGCCCAGCGCGGATCAGCTTATCCAGCATCTCGGGCGTGCTGGACGCCGGTCCCAGGGTACATACGATCTTTGTCTTTCTCACGGCGGGGCTCCTTCAACACGGCAACATGGGTGGAAAGTCGGAACATACCACATCAGGTCCGTTTTCCCTTGCAACCGGCTCGACGGTCCATCAACATACCTCACCGCTAGGGAACAGACTTGGCCTCCTGTGGTGAACTGCATGACACATATCCGATATCTTATCTTTCTGAGTGGACTGGCCGTCATCCTGTCTACGGCGGCCTGCACCGAGTTTCACTCGTTTCCTACTACCACGGTCAGCTTCGAGGTCACCATCACCGCCGACAGCGGCTGCGGCGCGGTGGACACCGATCTGTGTGAGCACACCGCCACGCCCATGGCCTTCACGGCCTCGGTGCGCGCCCTGCGGGCCGACGGAACCCTGGACACATCCTTCACCGGTACGGTGGCCCTCAGCCTGATCCCCTCCGGACTCTTCTCGGAAGATCACCCCGTGCTCCCGAACGGTCGACGGGTGGAGATGGTCGCCCTGGTCAACGGCGAGGCGCTGGATGTTCCACTTGAGTTTACCCGGGCCTTCGGGGAGATCGCCCTTCTGGTAGAGGACTTCGGCTACACCAAGGCGCCGAACGTGCTGGACGCGGCCTGCCTCGACCTATTTCCCGCGCCGGGATGCTTTGCCGTGGACGATGACGATCTCGACAGCGGAACCGGAGCCGCAGGTGTCAGCGAGCCCGTCTACTTCGAGAACCCGACCATCCACGACGTCCAGTACACCGATGTTCAGAACGTGCTCGATTTCGGTGGGTACCCGTCTCCCCTGTTTCGCTTCCGGGTTACCTTGGACGCTGCCAGCCGAGACGATGTCCCCACCCTGGCCGACTGCGTAGACGCCCAGGGACAACAGCGCGAGCTGATGGTAGTCACGGCGCTGACGGTGGACGGCTTCTACGTCACTGACGTATGCAACGCTGACGGCACCGCCTTCGCCAGCGTGTACATGTACAACTTCCACACGCCCGAAGATCTCCTTCGGGGGGACTGCCTGTTGGAGCTCACAGGCACCGTGGAGGAGTTCCAGGGCTTCACCGAGATGAAGAACCCCTTCTGGGTGGCGGACGTGGATCCGAACGATCCGGAGACCCCCCGCTGCACCGATCTAATCCCCGCGCCCACGGAGCTCACCGCGGCCATGCTCCAAGACGATCACGTCATGGAGGGACTGGAGTCGGGGCTAGCGACCATCACCAACGCCACCCTGGCCACGGAGATGCGGAGCTGTGACCTCAACGGCAACGGCGCCATCGGCAACTCCGATGAGTGGGACTGCAGCTCGGACTGCGGCGACGAGATCGACTGCGTGGTACTAGAAAGCTATGAAACCTACTTCCAATGGAGCGTGAACAAAGACGGCCAGGAGCTCAACGTGGTCACCCGAGGGGTGATCGACTTCGATCCCGAGCAGAACCTGGGCCTACAGATTCCACGCCTCACTGGAACTCTGCGCCATCTGGACTTCGGCCGGCCCCAATGGACCCTGGGGCCGCGCGACGACAACGACTTCGAGCTTTGAAACGGGCCCGACGTGTTGGGAGGAAACCGTTGAATCGACATCGCCTGACTATTTTGTTCCTCACGCTAGGACTCCTGGCCGCGCCCTCCTCGGCGCGAGCGGGGGATTTCCTGGACACCCGCGTGACCTTCACCCTCGGCGACGACAACTTCCTGGCCAACGCCGGCCAGACCATGGTGGACAGTCCCATCTTTGGTTTCGGGAACCGGCCAGGCTACGAGCTGTTCTTCGACAACCTGGACACCCAGTACTCCGGCCGGGAGAACCTGCTCCACCTGGTGCTGTACAAAAAGCTTCCGGGCTTCATTTATGGGCTCACCACCGAAGCGGCCATCGTGCTGAAGTACAACTTCTCCGACAGCCGCGACGGCGCGCTGCAGGACGACGGAACCTACCTCCGCATCACCTACGCGCTCAACAAAAAGAACCCCAAGAAGGGGCTCTTCGAGGTGGTGCTCTTCCCGGTATCCACAGACCGTTTTCGGGTGGGCTACCTGTATGATCTGACCTGGGGTGGGGCGAAGATCTTCCCGGGCGCCTACCGCGATATGACGCCGGGGGTCAAGGCCACCGTCAAGTGGAAGTCCATGTACGCCTTCCTCGGCGGCAAGACCGCTCGCATCCTCACCAACCCTCCCGAGGGCGGAGGGGACGAGGCCGAGGGACGCGAGAATGAGACCTTCGGCGGCATCCTGGGCGGGTTCGGCATGGACTTCAAAAAGCGATTCCGCATCGACGTATCGGGCGGCATGTTCTGGACGGGCGAGAACCCGCGGGCTGGGGTGCGGGGCGAGCCCGTGCAGACCCTCGGCGGCTCCGCCCGCGTGGCCGCGTACAAAGGGCTACCCATCGGCATCAGCGCCGACCTGAAGCTCTACCGGAACGACGCGGACTTTTTGGCCTCCATGGCCCGGCGGGAAACGTACGGACGAGGCTTCCACTGGCGCGTGTCGCTGGAAGGCAATCTCATCGCGCAAACCCTCGAGGATCCCGATCGCTATGCGTCAACCATGTTCCAGCTCGCCTACGCCGGCGCCCTTTCGGCTAAGATCAAATGGAGCCGCCTGCGCGCGCACATCACCGGCTTCGTACGCTCGGTCCCCTTTATCCTGCTCAACGTGCCGAGCTTCGTGCCCTACCAGGCCCTGTCCGGAGACGTGGAGACGCAGCCCGAGCTGTTCATCGCCGCCGGCGCTGACTGGAACTTCAAAGGCTCTCACCTGACCCTGGGGCTCAGCTTCGGCCTGCAGATCCCCGCGCAAGTGCAGACCCAACTCACCGTGGAATCCGGGGTCTCCCAGATCAACCTCGGCAACCGCACCCTGGTCATCAGGAACGAGGGAGACTTCTCGATCATGCCCGAAGGCGAGAGCCCCGTACCCATCTTCGCGGCGAAGCTCAGCGTCAAGTTTGACCTGTCCGAGATGATGTCCGTCATGGCCATGTTTCTGTTCCAATACGACAACAACTTCACCAACCTCGTCACCGAAGCCAACGGTACAGCCCGCCTCTCCTTCGAGGATCCCATCAAGGTGGGCGGTATGATGTACGTCCAAGCCCGATTCTAACCCCCCTGTTTGTCTAGCCTGTTTGTCTCAGCCTATTTGTCTTTGACGTAGAGCGTGGCGATTCCGCGCTGATCCACCAGCAGTAGTCCGTTGCCCAGGGGCAGGGGCTCGGCGAAAACGTGGCTGGGCAGGGTGTGATCCAAGTAGTGACCGCCGGTATCGGCCCGGATGGCCAGCAAGCGGGGCCCTCGCGTAATCAAAAAGACCGTGTCGAGCGCAAACACTGGCGGTGCGCTGGGAATATGGAGCAGAGGTTTTACCCAACGTTCCTGGCCGGTGGTCGCGTCCAGAGCGTACAGCAACCGCTTGCGGGAGGCCACGTAGACCCGCCCACCAGCCACCGTCGGCGAAAACGACTTGAACCCGAGGTCGGGGCGACTCCAGAGCAGGCGCCCACTGGTACGGTCGAGTCGACTCAGCTCTCCGGAGGCGGAGAGGATGTACACGGCGCGCGCCGTCAACACCGGGGCAATCCGAGTAGAGCTGCTCAGGGTCGCTGTCCAAACCACCCGGCCGGTAGACGTCTCCACCATCCGAACGCGCCGGTCGAAGGAGGCCACCACGAACACGCGCCCATCCGGGCTTCCGGCCAGACCCACGACGGGCCTGCGCTGCTTGAGCTCCCAGCGCACCGCGCCCGTGGCCGAGCCCAGGCAAACCAGCCTACCACCGTGGGTTCCCACGACAACCCGCCCCGCCAAGGGTAGTGGCGACGTACGGACTGCTCCGGCCACCCTGCGTTTCCACTGAACCGCGCCGGTCTTCGCGTCCAGGCACCAGACCCGCCCGGTGCGATCCCCAACGAAGAGCCGACCGCCGCCCAGCCCCGGGGCGACCATGACACCGGCCCGAATGGAGTGGGACCAGAGGATCCCGCCATCGGACACCCGCGCGGCCACCACGAGCCCCCGGGTGGAGACGAGATAGATCGTACGGCCATCGCTGACCGCAGAGGAGTGCACCTCCCGGGCCAGGCGAACCGCATAGCGGGCAGTGACCAAACGCCCACGGGGACCGGGGCTTCCGAACCGCCCCTGCCGCCCACTTCCTCCGCGGTACAGGGCGCTCATCCGCGTGGCGCCCCGGCCGTGGCCTGGGCGCAGTGACGGGCGGAGAGGGGGGGAGGTGCGGGCTCCGCCCGACGAAACCGGGGTGGGAGCCGTGTGAGAGCCGGCGTCGCCGCCCTTGTGACCTCCTCCACCGGGGCCACCACAGGCCCCAAACGCCACCGTGGCCACAGTGAGCACGAACAAAGGATATGCAACGGGCTTGCGGACCATACGGTTTCGTCAGAGGCGACCCAAAGGCGACCCAAAGGCGACCCAAAGATGACTCAAAGGTTGCACTCAGGCCGCCCAGAAGGTAAGCAGATGCTAAGCAAAACTAGGCAAAAGCTACGCGCTACCCGCGGGACCGTCAACCCCACCGACATTACTTTGGAGGGGGAGCCGTAGTCCTTGTGGAAAAAAAAACAAAATGAACCCGCAGCATTCTTGATTTCCCCTTGCTGATCACGATAATTTATTCAGTTATCCGTGAGGTTGTAAATAGATGATCCTTCCCTGCCCAGCCTGCATGGCGCGCTTCATGGTCCCGGACGAGCGGATCACGCGTAAGGGCGTCAAGATCCGTTGTCCCAAGTGCCGCTTCGTCTTCATCATGAAGGCCGGCACAGACAAAGAGAAGCGTCAAGCCGCGGCCAGGGCCCAAGCCCAAGCCCAGGCGTCTACCGAGGGCAATCACCAGGCACCGAAGTCGGGCGCCATCGGCGAGACCTCCGGTGCCCTCGGAGCGACATCCGGATCGATGGGTTCGGCCGCCGAAGCCGTCGGTGAAGCCGCCGAAGCCGTCGGTGAAGCCGCCGGAGCCGTCGGTGAAGCCGCAGTCGTCGTCGACCCCGCCGCCGTCAAGAAACAGCGCCGCGCCCCCACCGAGGGCACGGCAGAGCAAATCTCCAGCGATGAGCTGGCCGACATCGAGGACGATGAGATCGTCGACATGGACGATCTCGTCCAGGCCACCGAACAAAGTGGCATGGCCTTCAAGGCCGACCCGAAGCTAGAGCACCTGCTGCCCAAGGGTGAAGGGGGCCCCTCGGTGGTCCTCGACAACTCGATCCTGGCCGCCGCGGCGGCCTATACGGCCGCCATGGGGGACAGCATCGAAGCAGCCCACAGCGTGTCAGACACACTGATGGACTTTGGGCCACGGGCCGTGGACGACGATCTCACTCCCCCGGCCCGCCCCGTATCGTTGTCGGGCCCACCACCAACGCCTGCGCCCTCTGATGTCCCGGCACCCGCCGCTTCGGCCCTGCCCCCCCCCGCGCCCACGCCCTACGACGCTGGAGTACCCACGACGCCGACGGAGGCCGTTACTCCAAAGCAGGGGTTCCAGGCCGCCCAGTCGGCGGCCGCCGGGGACGTGGACGACTTCGACGTGGACTTGGACGTGGACTTGGACGTGGACTTGGACGAGGACGAGGACGAGGACGACGGCATCCTCACCGGAGCCGTGGCGGATGAATCCGCCCCGCTCTCCATGCCCACCACCTTCACCATGACGGCCCTGGCGCCTGAGTATGAGTCCCTGTCCGAACTCGAAGGGCTCCTCGTGGAGGAGAAGGCCGCCCTGCGCATGAGCCTAGCGGCCAAGATCATCGCCGCCATCGGCATCGTGGGCGGAATCGCCGTGCTCTTTTTGCTCGGAACCCTGATCTACGCCCGGGTGAACCCGCCCAAGAAGAAACCCCCCTCCTGGGGAAACCTACAGTTGAGCGGTCTTCAGCACAATCTCTTCGAGCGTGAGGGCAAGTCGTGGATCGTCCGGGTGAACGTCCACGTCAAGAACGCCTCCAAGCACGCCCGGTACCGCAACGTAAACATCAAGGCGCAGATCCTGGACTCCGCCGGCAAAACCAAGTGCGAGAATTTTTCCGCCTGCGGTCTCTACCTGTCCCGCAAGGAGTTCGCCAACATCACCCGGAAGACCTACAAAAGGGCCCTCAAAATCAAGGCCAAGGGCCAAGCCTACAATGTCCAGCTCAACCCCGGGCAGGGAGAGCGGTGCCAGGTCCTACTCTTTTGCGGCAAGAGCTACGAGATCGGCTCGGACAAGATCAAGGTGGCCATCGACAAGCCACGTTCTGAGCGCCTGCCGAATTAGGGCCATGGGCGATGGGGAGGCAGAGGATGGCCGGGTTCGGGTGAATCTGCTGCCCATCGTCGCAGCCTCCAAGGCGCCCGCCCCCACCGACCCCACCGACCCTACCGACCCCACCGACCACGCCTTCGACATTGCTACACGCCTGCACGGGCTGGCCGAGTCGCCCATGCGCGGCGCCGTCCTGGCCGAGATCCTCACCAATCTCCCCCTGCAAGAGGCGGCCAACCTGGTGGGCAGCATCATTCAGCGGGGGCGCTTGGGGGGCCCGCCCTTCGAGCTGGCGCTAGGGGGACTCGAAGAGCTGCTCCGCACCGAGCGGCTCGAGTACGACCTGCTCAGCGACATGTATCGGGAGCTAAAAAACAGCCACCTGGGCGAAGCCGCGGCGCTGCTGCTACCGGGACACCGCCACCGGGAGATTCTGGGCGAGGCGCCCCCGAGACATCAAGGCGGGCGCGAGCTGACTCTCGGGGAGCGAAAGTCCCTCGCCCGGGGGGCCCCCCGGGAGACCCTCGACCGGCTCTTACGGGATCCCGAACCTCAGGTCATCCGGTTGCTGCTGCGCAATCCACGCCTTGTAGAGCGGGACGTGGTGCTGGTGGCAGCTCGCCGCCCTGTCCAACCTGAAGTAGTCCGCGAGCTCATGGCCAACCCAAAGTGGCTCAGTCGCTACGCAGTCAAGCGATCCGTTGTGCTCAACCCCACAGTCCCCAACGAGCTGGCGCTTCGCCTACTCCCCTTCATGACCCAAATACACCTTACTGAAATCGCCAATGATCCTGCGCTCCCAGACCTGCGGCAGCAAGCCGCTCGACGGCTCCTGGAGGCCTCGAAGCTCGCAAACAGAAAAGGCTGAGGAACGCGCAAGAGCTCTCGTCGGGTTGGCCAACTGGACTGCCGAACGATCAATCCTTGCCGGCTTTTCCCTTGCCGGCTTCAACGACGGGAGACTCCTTATTGGAGTCCTGATCCTCGGACGCCGAGATCTCCTCGGACGTCGAGAGCTCCTCGGCCTTGGGTCCAACTTCTACCTCCTCGGAGCCTGAGGAAGCACGCTTGAAGTTTCGGATAGACCGCCCAAGCGCATCGCCAATCTGGGGAAGCTTTCCCGCCCCGAAGACGATAAGGATAATGACCAGAATAATGATGAGCTCGCCGATGCCAGGCATGGCGCTACCTCGCTTGAATGCGTTGGCCGCCACTATACCATGGGGGCCCGATCCGTCCAATGATTGTAGGACCTTCTGTAGGACCTTCCCTCCTTCAAGCGACCATCCCGGCAAAAAGTTGCCTCCCCGAACGTACGCTGTTAGCGTCTACATGTAGGACAAAAGGATACCATGTATTCAAAGAGCGCATCAATCTGGCTCCTGACGCTCCTTTCGGTTGTGTTCGCGGACCTCGGTTTGCCGCAACCAGCCCAAGCCCAGGCGCCCTCCCAACGCAAAAACCAGGTCCTGAGGCGAAGCTATCCGCTGCACATGAACTATCGCATGCGCGCCCACATCCGTGGCGTGTCCAGGACCCACTTCCGCCGGGCCATGCTGCTGCAGCGGCTTCGACGGCTCCAGCCATCGGGACCCAACACCGCGCAGTTTCTTGCGCCCGGGCCCCGGGCTCCGGCACAAGCCACAACCGAATCACGGGCCCACCGGGTGCGGCGCCCCGCCCCCCGGTCCGCGCCCACCCCTCCGACCCGACCTCTCCTGCGCGCCGGCGTGGGCTATCCCCTGCCCCCGTGGCTCCACGGGATCCGACTCCCCGATGTGCACATCCGCTTCTCCCCGCAGGTCTACCGCCTCCTGGCCTACTACCGCACCAGCCGCACGGGGCGCTCTGTCCTGGCCCGCTGGCTGGGCCGCATGAATCGCTTCCGGGCGCACATCTCGGCGGCCCTGCGACGCCACCGCCTGCCCCAATCCCTGATCTATGTGGCCATGATCGAAAGCGGCTTCCGTCCCTCCACCGTGTCCTGGGCAGGCGCCATGGGGCTTTGGCAGTTCATGCCCTCGGGCGGCAAGATCTACGGGCTACCGCGCAACTTCTGGATGGACGAACGCTACAACCCCGAACGCTCCACTGAAGCGGCCATGTACTACCTTAAGGATCTCCATACCCGCTTTGGTAATTGGGCGCTGGCCCTGGCCGCCTACAACGCCGGATACAACGGCGTCCGGCGGTCCATGACCAAATACAACACCAACGACTACTGGCGTCTGTGCGAGTACGAGTCCGGACTCCCCTACGAGACGACGCGCTACGTACCCAAGTTCTTCGCCATCGCCGTGGTGGCGGCCAACCTGAAGTTCTTCGGCATCACACCGCGGGGCGTGAAACCGGCCTGGGAGTATGCCCTGGTGAACGTGCGGGGCTCCACCCGACTGGCCCATGTGGCCAAGTTGGCGTCCATCTCCCTCAAGACGCTCCGGGAACTCAACCCGGAGCTCCGCCGTAACCGCGTACCGCCGGGTCAGTCTTACGAGCTCCGCCTTCCCAAGGGCTCGCTGGTGACCTACCGCCAGAACTCCGCGCGATCCAGCACCGGGTCCCGGAAGCTGGTGGTGCACAAAGTCCGCTACGGGGACAGTGTCCGGTCCATCGCCACGCAGTACTCCATCTCCACGACCCTGTTGCGCCGCATCAACCAGATCCGCAGCCACCGGGAAGTTCGACCGGGGGTACGCCTGCTGGTACCCGCCGCGAAAAAGCGGCCGCCTCAGCGCCGTCGCGCACCCCCCAAAAAGCTCCTCATCGCCGTGACCCCCGACGCCGGATCGCCCGCCGGCCACCGGATGATCTACTACCCGGTGGTGGCCGGAGATGCTTTGCGGGGCGTGTCCAAGGCCCTCGGCGTCAGCCAAACCGACCTGATCGCCTGGAACGCGGTCACCCGCCGGGCGAAGCTGATCCCCGGCATGGTACTTCGGGCCGCAGTGGCGCCCAAACAGGTCCCGACCGGCGTGCGACTTCTGGATCCCACCGCGGTCCGGGTGGTAACCGTCAACTCGGTGGACTTCCACGTCGCCCACGCCCTACGGCGCAACAGACGCCGCGTCATCTACCGCGTCCGTTCCGGGGACACCATGCGCCGGGTGGCCCGCCGGTTCGGTATCTCCCGCGGCGCCATCAGTCGATACAACAAGATCAACCGCGGCGCCAGGCTCCGACCGGGCCAGCACCTGGTCGTCTACACCCGCGGCCGAGGCCACCGCCGGTGGCGCGGCCGACGCGGTCGCAAGCGTCGTCGCCTTCACAAGAAGCGGACGACCCGCCGCAAGGTCAATTCCCAGCGACGACGCCGTACTTCGCGGCGTAGCCGCTCCCAAAGTAGATGACCGACGAGGACAGGGAACGGACGCAGCTCACCGTGACCTCGAGCGAGGACGGTCTCCGCCTGGACCAGCTACTGGTCAGGCGGTTTTCGCGTCTGGGTCGTCGCGGCGCCGCCCGCCTCATCGCCGACGGGGGCGTCCGCCTGGCCCATGCACCGGGATCGACGCCGGCAAAGTCCACCATCGTGGAGGCCCGAGACGTGGTGCTGCTCCAGCTCACAGACCAGATGCTGGCCCGGGCCCAACCAATGGACGCGCCCCCCGTCCCCCGACACCTCCCCGATGTCACCATCGTGTTTCAGGACGAGCACCTCACCGTCCTGGTCAAACCCGCCGGCCGGTCCACCCATCCGCTATCCCCCGAGGACGCCGACACCGTAGCCAACCACCTCGCCTGGGCGGATCCACGATGCCTGACCGCGGGCGGCCCCGCACGGGAGGGCGGGCTCTGTCATCGCCTGGACAGACTCACCAGTGGGCTGTTGGTGGCGGCCCGCACCCCCGAGGCCCACCGCCGCCTCCGGGAGTCCTTCGCCGCCCACGAGGTGGACAAAGGGTATCTGGCCCTGATCGGCGGGGATCCCCCGGATCGGGACGAGGTAGATGCCCCCATCGCGTCGGCCCGAGGACGCCGTGTGATCGTCGGCTCCGGACAGCCGGCCCTCACGCAGTTTACCACCCTGGAACGTTTCGCGGGGCTCGCGCTGGTGGAGGTCTCCACGCACACCGGACGTCGACACCAGGTCCGCGCCCACCTGGCCCACGCGGGCCACCCGCTGGTGGACGACACTCTGTATGGAGGATCCTCTGTGGAAGGCTGGAGCACCGGACCGCTACTGCACGCCCACCGCCTGGCGCTAGCCCATCCGGTGGACGGACATGCCCTGCGGTTCACTTTGCCGCTACCAGCCCAACAGCGCCGAGCCCTGGACGCGCTGAGCAGGCCCTAGTCTAGCGCCGTTTGCGCGGGCCCTTGGAGTGACGACCACCGGCATTCTCGAGGCCGCGAACGTACTCGATGAAGTTGGCCCGATCATCCATGATCTCGTGGTACCGGCCCTGGCCCGGACCCCGACCGCCGCCCTGGCGTGCGCGCCCGCGTCCACGTCCGCGACTGTCGCCCTGCTGTCCCTTGCCCCCCTCAGCCCGGTTGCCGCCCTGGGCGTTCGGACGACCCTGCCGGGGTCGCTGGGATAGCCGATAGGCCAGCGCTGCCTGGAACAGCTCGCTGGCGATCTGCTCCTCGGGCAGCTCCTCCAGCCGAGCGACCCAGGCCAGCTCGCGGTGCGTGGTCTTGGACATCTTGATCGTCACCTCACCGCTGAAGATCTCCTCCACCAACGGCGTCGGCACCTGCCCCCCGGCCGCCTGGATATTGTCGATCTGCGCCTCGATCTCTTCGTTCAGAGCAGCCAGCGCTGCCTCGGAGGTCTCGCCCTCGACTCTGCACTCTTCGAGCTCCGGCGCCCGCGCTACGTAGCACTCTTTTTCAGGATCGAAGCCGATGATGACCCGATATTTCTGCTCACTCATTAGAAAGACTCCTAGATTATCCAGTCTACTACCTGGTGCGCACCCGCAGGTGCACCCCTTTTCAATTGTACGTCACGGATGCGCGGGTTTGCGTCGCTGCCCGGTTGTCTTGTCTATTGAACAGACACCGGAGGACGGCTTCATACGCGCTCCAGAGGTACCTAAGATGCGAGCATGCCCCTCTATTGTCAAGCGAAACGCGGCTCGGCGCCTTCGGGATCAGGAGCCCACGAGGCTGCCGGAGCGTTGCGCTGGGGGATCGGGGATCTCGATGGGGTAGTTGCCGCTGAAGCAGGCGTCACAGAAACCGTGGCTTCCGTCGCCTCCGGGGGCGCCGGCGACGGACTCCAGCATCGCGGCATTGCTCAGATATCCCAGCGAGTCGGCGCCCACGTAGCGGCAGATCTCATCCACGGTGTGGTTGTGTGCGATGAGCTCGCGACCGGTGGGCGTATCGATGCCGTAGAAGCAGGACGACCGGGTGGGCGGGCAGCTGATTCGCATGTGCACCTCCCGGGCCCCCGCGGCGCGGATCATGCCGATGATCTTGCGCGAGGTGGTCCCGCGCACGATGGAGTCGTCCACCACCACCACGCGCTTGCCCTCGATGACGGGTCGGGCCGGGTTCAGCTTGAGCTTGAC
Source organism: Deltaproteobacteria bacterium (assembly GCA_029938605.1). Classification (GTDB taxonomy): domain Bacteria; phylum Myxococcota_A; class Polyangia; order HGW-17; family JAJRWW01; genus JAJRWW01. The sequence continues at coordinate 34,913 of JAOZUO010000044.1, forward strand.
CCCGAAGTGCCGGATGGACTGCTGCGGCTCGATGAAGGTGCGGCCCACATAGTGGCTCCGAATGAGCCCCATGCGGAAAGGGTACCCCGACTCGGCGGCGTATCCGATGGCGGCGGTCATGCCGCTGTCCGGGACGCAGATGACCACATCCGCGTCCACCGGGTGCTCCTGGGCGAGGCGGACCCCCATCCGCTCACGACAATCGGTCACCCCGGGGCCGTCCAGCACGGCGTCGGGACGCGCGAAGTAGACGTACTCGAACACGCAGTGGCGGCAGGGCGCGTCGGCAAAGGGACGGGAGGACGTCACTCCGCTATGATCCACCACCAGCATCTCCCCGGGGGCCACGTCGCGGATGAACTCCGCCTCGATGAGGTCGAAGGCGCAGCTCTCGGACGCAAACACGGAGGCGCCGTGGGACCGCCCCATGGCCAAGGGCCGGATCCCCATGGGATCCCGCACGGCGATGAGCTGCCCCTGGCTGAGCACCACCAGGGAGTACGATCCGCGCACCCGCTTAAGGGCTTCTGTCAGACGTCCCGCCAGGGTGGGCTCCTCGCTGCGCGCCATGAGATGCACGATGACTTCGGTGTCCATGGAGGACTGGAAAATGGACCCCGCCCGCTCCAACTCCGCCCGCAGGTGCAGGGCGTTGACCAGGTTCCCGTTGTGGGCGATGGCCACGGATCCGTGGGCGTACTCTACGGCGAAGGGCTGGGTGTTTTTCAGGTGAGAGCCACCGGCCGTGGAGTAGCGCACGTGGCCGATGGCGTTGGGTCCTCGCAGCTTGGCCAGCCGGTCCTCGGTGTAGACGTCGGCCACATGCCCCATGTGCCGCGAGGCGATGAGCTGCCGTCCGTTCCCGCAGACAATGCCGGTGGACTCCTGGCCCCGGTGCTGCAAGCTATGCAGCCCCAAATAGGTAATATTGGAGGCCTCAGCGTGTCCGTATACCCCGAAGATGCCGCACATGGATCGGTGCTCCTGATCCGGTGTCCGCGGTCTACATAACGTGATGGCGGGAGTTTGTCACGCCCGATGAGGGAAGTCGCCTAATTCCCCATCCTGAGGATGAAGAAGTTCACCCGGCGGTTCTTGCGGCGGCAGCGTGTGCGCCGACTTCGTCTGCGGGGATTCTTCGTGCAAACGGGGTTGGTCTTACCCGCGGGCACCGCCACCAGACGGCTCTTCTTGGTGCCCAGGGACACCAGGAAATTGACGATGGCCTCAGCCTGACTCTTGGTGACCGCGATCGCGTCGTTATTGGACTTGGTGCGGTCAGTGAAGACCATGATGGCCAGCTGTCGGATGAGCTTCCGGGCCGCCGCCACGCGCAGGATGTGCGCGAGCTGCCGAAGCACCTTCTTGTTGTACGCAGACAGGGTGCTGCCGTAGTCGTCGGCGAAGGCGAACCGCTTGGTCACAACGAAGCGGCCCTTGTAGCCCGGGCCCGGCTTGAGGTCCAAGGTCACGTCCGGAGTGCCGGAGTCCTTGCAGCCGTCCAGGTCGTCCACGCCATTGATGTCCTCGGTCTGCTTCGGGCACTTGTCGGCGCCGTGGCAGATGTGACGATAACGCTTAATGTTCTTTTGGATGATCGGGTTGTTGTCACAGACTCCGTCACCGTCGTCGTCGGGATCCGGGCAACCGTCGGCGTCTTGGAACCCGTCCTTGTCCTCGGGATCATTTTTGCACTTGTCGTGCTCGTCGGGGATTCCGTCCTGGTCGTTGTCCAGGTCCGGGCAGCCGTCGTCGTCTTGGAAGCCGTCCTTGTCCTCGGCCTTGGCAGGACACTTGTCCTTGTTGTCCGGGATCCCGTCGCCGTCGTCGTCCAGCATGTTCGCCGGGCACCCCTTGGTCTTGACGGGCCCCTTGTTCAGCGGACAGTTGTCCTGCTTGTCGGGGACGCCGTCGCCGTCGTTGTCGAGCTCGGGGCAGCCGTCCTTGTCCTGGTACTTGTCGTAGTCCTCGGCCTTGTCGGGGCACTTGTCCCGGCCGTCGGGGATGCCGTCATTGTCGTTGTCGTCATCGGGGCAGCCGTCGTGATCCTGGAAGCCGTCCTTGTCTTCCTTCTGCTTGAGGCACTTGTCCCGGAAGTCGGGCACACCGTCACCGTCAGCGTCCGAGAAGTCAGGCGCGAACTGCGCACCGAGGAAGATTCGGAAAGCGGGGCTCCCCACGGCCTTGATGAGACCAGCCCCCGCACCCAGCCAGACGCTAAATCCGCTGGCCATGCCGAACCGTACCCCCGCGTCGATCTCCAGCGGGTTGGCGTCCAGCTCCGAGGTGAGCCCCGTCCGGCCATTGAGCTCCGCGAGCACGTCCACATGCCAGCTCCCGAAAGTGGCGACCTTGTAGAAGCCGCCCACTCCGTAGGTGATCTCCTGATTGGACTCGGTGGACAAGAAGGTGGACTTGGCCACCCGCGCCAGGAAACCGATGTTGGCCACGGCGGTGAGCTCCCGCCAGCGGAGCTCGTAGATGAATCGCGGCCAGAAGACCGCGCTCCGCTCGCTCATGAACTTGTCGTTCTCCTCGCCGGTAGCCCAGTGAAAGATGGGCAGCTTGACCGTGAGGGAGGCGGCCAGGTTGTGCATCTTGTTCTGGATGGAGTGGATGTAGCCCTTGACGTGGATCCGCAGATCCCCCATCACGGCGCCGGTGATCCGGGAGGCATAGTCGTCGGGTGCCAGGACGTCCACCAGGTCGTTCTTCAGCCGAGTCCACCCCGAAAGCTGGTTCTGCCAGTGGACAGGTACTCCCAGGGAGAACTGCAGTCGGTTGATGACTCCCATGAATCCGTAGAGGTGGGCCGTCATGTGGCTACCCACCAGCGGGTAGTGCTCCTCGAGGTTGTCGTCCGAGTCCACCAGGTACACGGACATGGAGCTGTTTTGGTAGCCGAGGTAGGCGCCGACTCCCCACCCGAGGTGCTTGGGCACCTCGGCCGTCTCCAGCATGAACCCTTGACGGATCCCGACAGCGGGTTCGAACAGATGGGTATCGAAGCTCCGTTGGAAGGGAGCGATCTGCGCCTCCACCGCCGAAGCAGTCAACCAACAGGTACAAAATACCGCCACCGTGGCGACTCGTTGCGCAAACCTCATCATGGATGTCTCCTGAAGAATTCCCGAATGCACATTATCACCATGAACCGCAAGGGAGACAACAAATAAATTGTTAGGCAATGACACACCCGCAGAGGCCCATAAATGGCGGCTCTCAACGCTCTGGCCGCTCTTCCACACCATGTATTCCAGGCAGATCCCGGCCGATGCACAGGCATTTGACAGAGATTAGATCTCTACCACCCGCATCCTGTGCGCCACCTGATCCGCCAGGGATCGCTCCAACTCCCGGGGGTACCCCACCGGGGAAATTTCGCAGGGGATCTCCTGGCGGCTCCCGGGCAGCAGCGCCCGCACGGCGTGATGATAGTGACCACAGATCACCTGAACCACCTCGGGGCGGTTCACAAGCTCCGCTCCCAAACGCGCAGAGCCCATGAAACCGTCCTGGAACCGCTCCCCCTCGGGCCGCTGCCGCTGCTCTCCGTCAACGTCTCGGGCGGTCAACAGCGCCCGGTCGGGAACCATGTGAGTCACCACCACCACCCGACCGCAGCGGTCGGACACCTCGTCGAGCTGTTTGCGCAGTAGGGTACACATGGTGTCTGACAGGGCCTCGTCCGACAGCGGCGCGCCGTCCTCCCCCGGCCAGTGCACCTGCTGACCGTCCATGCAGGTGATCTCCTTGTACTGCTTCGCCGCGTAGTCGGCAGTGGACACCACATGGGCCAGCGAGGGATCCCGGAGCGAGTAGTCGTACCACCCGGTGACGCCCACAAAACCCACGTCGTCGATCACATGCGGCTCCACGCCCAGGACCACCGCACCGGCCCGGCGAGCAAGCCTGGGAATGGCCACCCAATAGCGCTGCCGGCTGTCGGGCCCGCTGGACTGGGCCCCTCCGCACCACAGCTCGTGGTTGCCCGCCAGATAGAGCACCGGCGCGCCGGCGGCTTCGACGATGATCCTCAGACACGCCTCGAGTCGCTGAAGGTCGGGGCAGACATCTCCGGCGAGCACAAGCACGTCCGGGGCGAGGTCCCGGGCGCGCTCGGCCACCAGACCCACGACCTCCATGTGGTACTCGACGTGAAGGTCACTGGTGAAAACCAGGCGCAAGGACTTCTCTACGGTTGGGGCGGGGGTTGGGGTGAGGGAGAGACCGGCATTGGCCGCATGGACGGGAGGGGGGCCGATTTCCCCGAAGGCCGGGACTTTCCCTTGCCTTTGGCCTTATCCACCAGGGCAAACAGCCGATCCAGCATCTTCAGGGACAGCCCCTCGGGAGAGAACTTCTTGATCAGCGGCCCTCCCATGTAGAAAGTCGGGGTGCCCTCCAGCTTGAGACTTTCCCCCGCGGCCAGGTCTTGCTGGATCTGCTTCTTCGCGTCGGCGCCCGATACGCAAGCCTTGAACCGCACTATGTCCAGCCCCTGCGTACCAGCGAGGGCAGTGATCGTCTTTTTGTTGATACGGGCTCCGAGACGGAACATGGCGTCCTGAAACGTCCAGAACTTGTTCTGGCGATGGGCGCAAAACGCGGCCCGCGCGGCAAAACAGGCGTGGGGATGCATCTGTCGCTTCATGCGCTTGTAGCAGGTCATGTCCAGGGGAAAGTGGCGGTGGTACAGGCGGATGCGGTTTCCATACTTGTGCAGGATCTTCTCCATGATCCTGTTGGACATCTGGCAGAAGGGACACTCATAGTCCGAGAACTCCACGATGTAGAGATCCGCGTCCTTGGGCCCACGGAAGGGAGTGGAGGGCGTCACCATGGTCTTGACCCAGGCGGGCGGCTCCACGGGAGCAGGTCGTTTGGGGGTACCGGCCACGCGGCGCGCGGGGGGCTTCTTGATGAGGTCCTCGATCTTGGGCGGCTGCCGGGTCCGGAGCGCGGGCCGTCCGAGCTGCGGCCCCACCACCAGGATCACCAGGCAACCGATGACGCCGCCACCGGCCAACTTGCCGAGCACGCCCAGGTGATCCAGCAGCCAGGTCACGTCCTCTTTCACCGCCCGGATGGGCCCCATGGCGCGGCGCACGTAGGCGCCGATCAGCGTCAGCACCATGGCGACGTTTACGAAGTACAACACCGTGCACCAGAGGCACTTCTTCTTCAAAATGACGATGGCGACATACGCGAGGTAGCTCGACACGCCGAGGGCGGAAAACACCAGCAGGGTGAGCACCCCAAGGGGCCAGTGTCGAGGTCCGTACCGCAAGGTGCCCCAGCCCGCGAAGACGGCCATGAGCAGGTAGCCCAACATCGCCCACAGGGAGATGGGCGCCCCGAACATGCGGGCGTAGGAGCTGCGGGCCACGTGATCGCAGTCCCACTGGGCGTTGATGGCGCAGGCGCTCTTGTGGGTTTGGCTCGCGTTGGCCCTCTGGTAAATCACCGTCAGCCGAACGGACGCGCCGACGCCCGTAAGCGACAGCAGCAGCGCGATGACCAGCAGCACCCTGCCGCGACGGGCGGCGATGGCTTTCTCTTTTGATACGGTAGTACCCACGGATATGCCTCACACCAGACTGATAGGGGTTACCACCACCTCGCCGACCTGTCCAGCGAAGCCGAAGGGCAACAACGGGCCCGGTCCGAGGTACCTAGATCAATCTCCGAGCTCGAACTCCGGCGGAGATCTGCGCTGGGGCCAGGGGGGCTCGGTGCCGGTCATCACCCGCCACAGCAACCGTGGCAGCCCCTTGGCCTGATCGGGCCCCGAAAAGTCCATGCGCATGGAATCGAAGGCCCCATAGGCGTCGGGCAGGTTGAACATCTCGGGAACGTTCCGGTTGAGATAGGTGTAGGGCGCCGGGTCCGGTGTGGACGTAAAGGCGTCAAACATAATGGCCGCGTTGGCGTCGTTGATACCCATGGGAGGCACGCCCAGGATCCGCCAGATGGTGGCCCACACCGAGGGGATGTCCCCGTGCACATGTCCGGTGTGGCCGCGCTTGGCCCAGGGGCTCACCACCAGGCAAATGGAGCGATGGGACTCCACATGGTCACCGCCCTGCAGGGCGTCGTCCTCCACGATGAAGATCACCGTGCGCTCCCAGAAGGGGCTGTGGCTCACCGCATCCACGATCATGCCCGTGGCCTGATCGTTGTCAGCGATCATGGACTGGGGTGTGGGCTTGCCCGGTGTGGTGCCCTCGGTGTGGTTGTTGGGCAGCAGCAGGAACGTGAACGAGGGCATGTACCCCTCTTCAATACGCTCAACTACATAAGACGCCTTGAACACGTCCAGGTCCGCGAGGCTGTAGATGATGCCCGGGAAGTCCATGTCCAGACCCACCATGTCGTGGGCCAGGGCTCCGTCCCCCTGCCCATAGTTCACGAAGTCCACGCCCATGTCCGTGAGGTAGCCCCAGATGAATCCACCCAAGGGCCAGCCGATCTCCTGCGCCCCCGAGTACCCGGCGAAGGACCGCTCGCTGCCCGCCGACGAGCCGGGCACGGTCTTTTCGTAGAAGTCGTTGTTCATAATGGAGGTCAGCCAGTGGTGGCCCTGCAACGACACCTCGCCGTTGGTGTAGTAGTTGTCGTGGCTGGTGAAGGCCCGGGCCAGGGCGTGGAGATTCGGGGTGATCCACTCGTCGAAGATGGCCAGGGTCGGATCGCCGTCCGCGTCGGGCATGTCCAGGTCACCGAGCTCGGAGTCGTAGGTCTTGTTCTCCCGTACCAGAAGAATCACATGCTCGATGGGTGTGGGGCCGCCGAGGACCTCGGGTACGGGAAACACCCTGGGCTCACCGGTGCAGGTCAGCGTGGGCTCGATGCGCTTCATGCGCTCGACGTTGGCGCGGACGTCGTCGGTGTACGCGGCGAGCTCCGGATCCGTGGGAAGCGGCGTGATCTGCAGGTTGCCGGCCATCAAGTGCATGGCCGCTGCCCCCGTGGTGGGTCCGACGCCCACTCCCTTGGCGTTGACGATGAACACCTCGTCTGACACCGGAGACACCGCGATGGACGTGGGATACCAGGCCGTGGGGATGGAGCCCACATGGTCGAGGCTGACCAGATCGAACACCTCGACGGAGTTGGTTCCGCCGGCGGCCACCAGCAGGGACTGCCCGTCGGGCGTGACGGCCAGATGGTTCGGGTTAATCCCCCGCAAAGAGGCCGACCAGATGTCCACCGCGATGGTGTCCACCAGGCTGCGCGTTGCCAGGTCCACCACCGAGAACGTATCGCTGTCGGAGTTGGCCACGTAGAGCAGATCCCCGGCCGGGTCCGGGACCATGGCCTCGGGGTTCTTGCCCGTCTCCACCTCCCCCAGAACCGCGAAGGTACCCAGGTCCACGAAGGTCACGTAGTCAGCCGACCAGATGGAGACGGCGAACTGGTTTCGCGCAGCATCCACCGTGATGTGGTAGGGGTTGTCCCCCACGCGCACGCGGTTCGCCTCCTGCCCCGTGGCCAGATCGTAGGCCACCACATCCCGCCCCTCGTTGTCGGCCACCAGCAGCACGTCCTCATCCGGGGTGAGGGCCAGGCTGCCGGGGAACACGCTCCCCGTGTCAATATGCGTGGCATCGGTGACAAGATCCACGGTGGCGTCAAAGTCGTAGACCCAAACGCGGTGGGCCGAGCCGCCCGCCAGGTACAGATGCGAGCCGTCGTCTGTGGCCTCGATGCCATAAAAGAGCTCACTCACCGTCTCGGTGGCGAGGATGTCACCGGTCCACACATCTACCAGCCACCAGGTGTGGGGAAGATCAAAGCCCGCCTCGGTCACGACCAGGTGGTCTCCCGACGGCAGGAGCTTGCAGCCCAGGGGAAAGCCGTCCAGTTCCACGAGCTCGCCGATGGGCGTGATGCGCCGACCACCGATGAGCACCCACCCGCCGTCGGGGTGCGGACCGGCCGGGAGCAGCGCCTCGGGATCGGGCGAATCCATCTCACAGTTGGGCACCACCGAGTCCACCACTCCTGTATCCACTCCACCATCAGAGTCGCCGGGCTTGTCTCCGTCACAGCCCAAATTGGCCCCCCAAAAAGCCATCACCCACAAAGCAGAGACCAGCAGAGCCGTGAAACCACGCATGAGGCACCTCGTCGCGTACGATATTGGCGGATCGTGACAAAACGATGATACACCCATGACCGTGGGATGACGACATCGCTCTGCTCGTGCGTATACCCTGGTAACGGACGCGAGGGCCCTAAGGCTGCGTTCCCAGATCATCCGAGGAGGTAGACCAATGGAGAGACGTCGCATTCGGGGTCCCATCCAGACCACGATCCGACTTGGGATCTTGGCGACGGTGGGCCTAGGACTGACCCTGGGACTGGGACTGGGATTGGCCCTCGGTGGGGGCTGCAAAGCAAAGGACTCCGAGAGGAAACGCGGGGCAACGGGTTCGGCGGACTCCAAGAAGGACCAGATGTCCGCTGAGGCGCCCAAGGCCGAAGGCGCCGATGACCGCGTGGCATCGTCCCCCACGACGCCCCGGAAACGCTCCCGGGCCAGAGGCCGAGGTGCGTTGTCGGGGCTGACTCTTCGGAGCAACCGCCCGGCCATGGGCGCAACCAGGCCTCAGCCGGCGCCCGCGAGAGCGGGGGGTAGGATCCGGGCCCGCCGCTTCGCCGACCTGCGGGTGGTGGCCGGGCGCAAGATCCCCCACATGGTCTTCAAGCACTGGGGCGTGAACCCCACCATCGACACCGAGGAGGCCCACGTCTCCACTTTCGGCGCGGACGTGGACACGGCATCTTACACCCTGGCCCGGAGCTACCTGCGGCGGAACGTCATGCCCCCCGAGGCGGCCATCCGGGTGGAGGAGTTCATCAACGCCTTTGACTACAGATACAAACCGCCCCGGGGTAAGCACGCCGTCGGGGTCCTCCTGGACGTGCTCCCCTCCCCCAACCGCAAGGGCTATCACGTGCTGCGCATCGGGATCGTAGGCCGCACCATCGCGAAGGGGCGACGGAAGCCCGCTCATCTGGTGTTCGTCATCGACGCCTCGGCCACCATGGCCCGCCAGCGTCGACTGCGCCTGGTGAAGCGATCCCTGCGGCTGTTGGTGAACCAGCTCAAGCGCACCGACCGGGTGGCCATCGTAGCCTTCGACACCAGGGCCAGGGTGGTGCTGCCCCCCACGGCCGGTCACCTCAAGGGTAAAATCCTGCAGGCCATCTCCAGCCTGAAGGCCCAAGGCGCCGCCAGCGCTCAGCCGGGCCTGGAGCTCGGGTTCCGCCTCGCCGCCCAGGGTTCGCGCCACCATGTGCGGCGGGTGATCCTCTGCTCCGATGGGGTGGCCAACAACGGCGTGACCTCGGCGAGCGCCGTACTGAAGGCCGTGAAAAAACACGTGGATCGCGGCGTGACCCTGTCGGCCGTGGGCTTCGGCATGGGCTACTACAACGACCGCCTCATGGAGCAACTCGCCCGCGCCGCCAACGGCAACTACCACTACGTGGACCGACTGAGCCAGGCGAAGCGGATCTTCGTGGAGCGACTCACCTCCACCCTGCAGGTGGTGGCCCGAGATGTGAAACTTCAGGTCTCCTTTGACAAGCGCGCCGTGTCCCGGTACCGCCTGCTGGGCTACGAGAGTCGCATGATCAAGGGGCGCGCCTTCCGTAAACGCCGCACCCCGGCCGGAGAGCTCGGCGCCGGGGAGTCGATCACCGCCCTGTACGAGGTGAAGCTCAAACCCCTGGCCGCCCGGCGATCCCTGGGCAAGGTGCGAGTGCGGTACAAACACCCCGGCAGTCACACCGAGCAGCGCCTGCAGGCGTCGATGCCCCGCGCCAACGGGCGCCGATCCTTCGCCAAGGGTTCGACAGCCACCCAGCTCGCGGTGATGGTGGCGGCCTTCGCGGAGAAGCTGCGCGGCTCCTACTGGGCACGAAACCTCACCTACGCCCGCATCCTCACCGGACTCAAGGCCATCGGGACGTCGGGTCCCATGGCCACGCGAGCGCAGGTGGCGGCCCTGCGGGAGCTCATCGGACGGGCCTCTCGCCTGGACAAGCGCGGCGACAAGTTCGCCCAGTACCTACCCCTTTCACACATGACCTTCGACCGCGTCCCTGTACTCCGGTAGTCATCTACGAGTCCGCTCCCCGCGGACAGAACAACACGATATGTAGGAATTTGGTAACCGGAAGGGCGGCTACTTCTTGGTCAGGGCCTTGGTGATGCAACCGGCGGTCTTGGTCATGGACTTCTCGATCTTCTTGGCGTCCGCCTTCGGAACCTTCTTGTCGCCCGCGGCCTTTTGGAAGTCCATGAGCATCTTCTGGACTTCCTTCACGCACTTGATGTCTTTGCAGGCACAGGCCTTATCTTCGATCTTCTTAGCGGTCTTGACGTGCTCGCTCTCGCCACAGGCACCGAGGGTGAGGGCGCCGGCGATCAAAAAAGCGGAAAACAGGGCGGTGGTCTTCTTCATGGCGTACCATCCTTTTCAATAGAGCTGGGCACCATCGCCCAACGGTGGTTGAACAGGGCGCACCAACGGATCGGGTCGCGCACCATCCGGTTCGGTAATTCGGTGAATAAACGCACAACTTCTCGCCAGAATCAAGTACCGAGTCTTCCATCGCGACTCAACCGCTAGGTTCGGCCGGCAGAGCAGAACCTGGAGATTTCGACTGCGCCCCCGGTCTGCGCTAGACTCCACTCCAATGCTCCGACGTCTGCTCCCCACTCTGCTCGTCTTCGGCGGCGGCTTCCTGGCCCTGGTCTGGGGGCTGGCGACCCTGCAGTCCATCTTCGCCCGGGAGCGAGATCAGGCCCGGGCGGGCGTCCGGGCCAGACGCACCGCCTTGCGACAATATGCTCGCCAGGCCCTGCGCGAGGACCTCGGCCGGGAGCTCACCGGCGCGCGCCCCGTGCTCAAAAAAGGGCTGGCCGATCCGCTGGTGGATGATCGCCGGCTGCTGCTCATCGACCAGTCCGAGCAGCTGCTGCCCCGCCCCGTTCGTTACCGCCCCGGCAAGCTCACGCCGGCCAAGACGCTGTACCTGAAGCTGCGGGATCCCAACGGACGTCCCACCTCCACTGAGCCCGGCTCCCCCTGGGATCAGCGGCTGAAGCTGCGCCGACGGTTCATGAACGCCGTGATCGCCCGGGACACGAGTGAGGTGGAGGCCACCTTCCGGGATCTACTGACCCATCGCGCCAGCTTCGTCATCACCTCCACCCGGGACCTGCCCTACATGCTCGCCCTGATCGGCTTTTTCAACGGCAGGTCCAAACCCGACCCAGACCTCATGCGGCGCCTGCTTCGGGAGGGCTTCACCCTGGGCCGAGGGCAGCGCATGCGCTCCCTCCAGCGGAGCCTGCTCGTCCAACGGGCGCGGTTCTCCGCGCCGGACTTCGCTTTTCTACGGGAGCGCCTCGGAGCCCTGTGCCGGGCGACCGGGGTCACCCACGACGACTTCCTCTCCCAGGCCGACGCCCAGGCGCAGCCACCGCTGGTGATTCCCAGGGGGCTCACCGGCTCCGCGCTGATCCTGGGAGGACGGTACTTCGTGCAGGCCGAGGGGCCGACCTTGCGGGGCGTCAAAGTAGACCTGCACCGGATGCTGGCACAGATCACCGATCGTATGCGCCACCTCCGGCTCCTCACCCCCCAAGACCAGATCACCGCGCGGTCTCCCCCCCCCGGGGAGCCGACGGCGGTCCAGCCCGTGGCGGGATTCGCCTTGAAGGTGGAGTCCGGGCGGTGGAAGCGACTGCACCGGGACATCTCCCGCCGCTACCGGCTCAAGACCCTGCTCACCACGATCAGCGGGCTGCTGGCCCTGGTCATCGTGATCCTCGCGGTGGTCTTCCAGCACCGCAAGCACCGCTACCTGGAGCTCAAGAGCGACTTCGTGGCCTCCGTGTCCCACGAGCTGCGCACGCCCCTGGCGTCCATCCGGCTGCTGGCCGAGACCCTCGAACGGCGCACCTCGGGTCTGGAGAACGTCCGGGAGTATCCCGGTCGCATCGTGCGCGACGTGGACGGGCTCACCTTCCTGGTGGAGAACATCCTCTCCTTCAACCGCCTCGACAAGGGGCGCTGGGTCATCCGGCCCCGCACCGTGCGGCTCGACGAGCTCATGGAGGGGATGGCCGAGGACCTGGAGGTGGCCACCGCCGCCCAGGTGGACGTGCGCGAGGGCGACCTGGAGGGAGTGACCCTCCAAGGCGACCCCGAGCTGGTGCGACTGCTCCTGTCGAACCTAGGCCGCAACGGCTGCCTGTATAACAACCGGGACCCGGTGGTCCTCACCTTCGACGCCGCCAAACGGGGCGATAAGCTGGTCATCAGCGTCACAGACAACGGCGTTGGGATCCCCGTGGGCGAACGTGAGAAGATCTTCGGCGAGTTCTACCGACCGAAGGATCCCACGGGCCGTGGGGTACGCGGCAGTGGGCTCGGCCTGGCCATGTGCCGGCGGATCATGACGCTGCACGGCGGCGCCATCCGCATCGCAGACACCGGGCCCGAAGGGACCACCTTCGAGCTGGAATTCCCCCAGGAGTCCTAAATGCCGAACCACACCCCCGACGCCCCCGACACCCCCGACACCAACGACGCCAACGACGCCAACGACACTCCCGACACCCCCGCTGATATCCTGATCGTGGAAGACGACGAGAACCTCCGCATCGGGCTCATGGACAACCTGACCGATGAGGGCTACCGGGTCCACGCCGTGGCCACCGGAGAGGAGGGGCTGGCCGCCGTGGGAGAGCGCCGATTCGAATTGCTCATCCTCGACATCATGCTGCCGGGCATGGACGGCTACACCCTGTGCGAGAAAGTGCGCGCAGCGGGCACGGACGCCGCGGTGCTCATGCTCACCGCGCGTTCCCTGGAGGACGACCTCCTCCGCGGCTTCGAAGCCGGAGCCGACGACTACCTTGCCAAGCCCTACCGGTTGCGCGAGATGCTGGCCCGGGTGCGGGCGCTGCTCCGACGCAAGACAGTCCGCCCGGGGGGCAACCTCACCCTCGGTGAATTCACCGTGGATCTGACCGCGCGCCGGGTCACCGACGGCGACGGCAAGGAGATCTCCATGACCCGCACGGAGTTCGACCTGCTCAGCCTGCTGGTGCGCCGCCACTCCACCGCCCTGCACCGAGACGTCATCCTCGACGAGGTGTGGGGAAAGGACCTGGTGGTGGATCCGCGTACGGTGGATAACTTCGTCTCCAGCCTCAAAAAGAAGCTGCGCTGGAGCCGCACGTCCCCCTTCCGCTTCGCCGCCGTCCGGGGCGTGGGCTACCGCTTGGAGATCGACGAGGTACCGGAGACACCATGAGATACGCACACACCGCCGCGTTCCCGCCCCTCGCCGCGCTGGCACTCTGGGCACTGATCGGGTTGCCGGCCTGCGACGAGGACGCGCCCGAGGAGCTGCCGCCCTTCGAGCACACGTCCTTCTATGAGACCCTGCAACAGGACGCCCAGGAGTTCACGCTGGTGGACGGCCAGTGGTTGGACGACTTCGGCGACGCCGCCTTCTACGGGCTGGCCTTCTACGCCTTGCGAGCCGGCGAGTCCGGGGACCCCGCCCACGCGGCCACCCGGGATGCGGCCTATTCCTACGCCCAGTCTGTGGTGCAAAACGCCGATCTCATCTCCGGGGATGTCAACGAGATCTCCATGGCAACCCTGGGGCTCATCGACTACATGGCCGCCACGGGGGACCTGTCGGCCAACGACGACGTAACCGCGCTCATGGACGACATGAACCTGATGCTGGAGCTGGTGGGCTACTACATCTCCCGTACGATCATCCCGGGCTACGCGGTGGAGACCTATGGGCCCACCTCCATCAGCGGCCTGGTGGGCCTGGTCAACCTCCAGCACGCGTTCCTGATCGCCGACTCCCACCAGGCCGACTATTTGGCCTGGACCCAGGACCTCGTGGAGGCCATCGACGAGAACGCCTGGAATGGCGCCTACTACGACTTTGGAGACGATCGACCGGGGCTGTTTCTGTACCCGAACGTGACGATGATCCTCCTGCACGTGCGGCTGTACCAGCTCACCGCCGACCCACACCACCTCTCCCGGGCCGAGGCCCTCTACGACGCCATCGGGGAGCTCCGGGTGGCCAACGACCCGGGGCCGGACATGGTCCGATACAAATCCCCCTACTCCGCCGAACACATGGGCGCTACCACGGACGACTACTCCACCCTGTCGAGCCAGAACTACACTCTCTTCGCCCTGCTGCTGTTGTACGAGGTCACCGGGCGCAAAGCGCTCATGCGCGAATACAACGGTATCCTGGAGTTCCTCTCCACGGAGATCTACGGCGACTGGTGCCGATCGGACCTGAACTTTGCTCCCTGCGATCCCGTCTGTACGGGGGACAACATCTGCCTGGACGGGACCTGCCTGGGGGACCACTGCTCAAGTGGCGTGCTGCACCACCTCATGGACGGCGAGGTGGCCGTGCCCGAGGATCCCGAGTTCTTCTGCTCGGGCTGCAACCTGCAACTACTGTATGTGATGTGGTACCGGCAGCACTACATCACTCAATAGCTCCCACCAGTTACTTCACTGTCATTCCGAGCCAAGCGAGGAATCTCTCCGTCTTCCCACACCCTTCGCGTAGCTCAGCCGGCTCAGCTGTCGTACAGCTCGAAGACGGGCAGCTCGCCCTGGTCGGCGAGCGCATGGAGCCGCTGGCGTAGGTCCGCGGGCGGGTCCACGTAGCACACGCCCATGCCTTGGTCATCGGCACCCGGAGGGCTGCACCACTTGACCTCAGCCTCTACGACCAGGACTTCACCTTCACCGGTCTCAATATGCAGGGTAATCCGGGTTCCGGCGTCGAAGGCTCGGTCCGTACGCAGAAAGGCACCGCCACGGCCCACGTCCTTGGTGGTCGTCCATAAGTCCAGGGGGCTATCCTCACCGCTGGCCTCCGAAAGCCGCACTCGGACCTCGGCGCGGGTACGCCCAGCGGTGCGAAACTTTTTGTCATCATCTTCTGTCATGGCCCACCGATCAATACCCGGATCGGGTCCCGGGCACAAGCTCACAAACCCGCTGTTTGCGATTCGCCCGTTCTATAGTAGGCTCTGCGCCCATCTACATCATCACCCGATAACCTACGGAGGATTGACAATGTCCAGACCGCAAGCCGTAATCAAGACCAAGTTCGGAGACATCACCGTGGAGCTGTTCGACGACATCGCTCCAAACCACGTCAAGAACTTCCTAGACCTGGCCAACAAGAACTTCTACAACGGCACCACCTTCCACCGGGTCATCCCGGGCTTCATGATCCAGGGCGGCTGTCCCAACACCAAGCCCGGCGCCTCGGGCGCCCCCGGCACGGGCGGCCCCGGCTACAACATCGACGCGGAGTTCAACGACACCAAGCACAAGCGTGGCATCCTGTCCGCGGCCCGAGCCGCCGATCCCAACAGCGCCGGTTGCCAGTTCTACGTCGTAGTGAAGGACTCGCTCTTCCTGGACAACCAATACACCGCCTTCGGCAAGGTCCTGTCCGGCATGGAAGCGGCGGATCAGATCGTAGACCAACCGCGTGACGCCGGGGACATGCCCAAGGACCGCGTGGAAATGACCATCGAGGCCCTGTAGCCTTCTCAGGGAGGCGCCAAGTGTCACTTCAGATCCCCCGCCAGTTGGGCGCACGCCGGGCCCTCGCCCCAACGATTGTCGCGCTTTTTTCCATGGTTCAGTTCCCGGCCTGCGAGCCGGTAAAACCGGCCAAACCGGATCCGACTGCCCCCACCCTTGACCGTTTTGGTGCGGCGTCCCCAAAGACCTCGCCAACCCCCTTTGTGGGCAAACGGCTTGAGCTGGACGATCTCTTCGGCCCCAAGAGCCTCGCCGGCCGGCCACCGGGCAAGTTCAAGTGGTCTTCCGACGGCGCGCACCTGTACTATCTTCGGCCCAGCGCCACCGACGCCCGGGTGCTCGACCTGTGGCAGATCCACACATCCACGGGCAAAGCCTCGGTGCTGGTCACCGCGGCGAGTCTACGCTCGGCGACCCCCGTCAAGCTCACCGAGGCCCAGAAGGCGGCTCGCGAGCGGCGCCGGGTGCGAAGCCGCGGCATCACGTCGTTTTTGCCCGACAAGGCGGGTCGGGGCATCGTGCTGCCCGTCGGCGGGATACTGCACCACTACGACCCCAAGACGGGGCAGACGCGACGCCTGCTGAAAAAACCAGGCGGGGAGCTAGACCCCAAGCCCTCCCCCGACGGCAAATCCCTGGCCTTTGTCCGTTCTGGAAATCTGTGGGTGATGAACCTGGCCACGGGCCGACAACGCGCCCTCACCAAGACGGGCAAGTCCACGCTATCGAACGGCGTGGCCGAATTCGTGGCCGCCGAGGAGCTGGATCGGCACACCGGCTACTGGTGGTCACCTGATTCGAAACGCATCGCCTACGCCGAGGTAGACGAGTCTGGGGTGAAGGTCATACAGCGCCCCGAGATCCATGCTACCCGCACCAAGGTGGTTTCCCAGCGCTACCCCGCCTCGGGCACGGCCAACGCCAAGGTGCGCCTGGGCGTAGCGAACCTGGCCACCGGCCGCACCACCTGGGTGGACCTTGGGGCCACCGCCGATAGATACCTCGCCCGGGTGCGGTGGGTGAAGACCTCCACGCCGGCGGGGACCCGGGTGGCGGTGCAGACCCTTTCGAGGGACCAGCGTACGTTGACCCTGCGCCTGGCCGACCCGGCCACGGGCGCGAGCCGCGTGGTACTCACCGAACGGGATCCGCGGTACATCAACCTGCATAAGGACCTGCGCCCCCTGAAAAAGCGTCCGGCTTTCGTGTGGTCCACAGAGGCCAGCGGGTCCCGCCAGTTGGGGCTCTACGACTGGAACGGCAAGCTGCTGCGACCGCTGAGCAAGAAGCCGCTGTTCATCCATAAGGTCGTGGGCCTCGATGAGGAGAGCGGCGCGCTCTGGGCCACCGTGCCCACCGGGCGCGGCAAGGAGCTGCACCTATACCGCTTCGCCTTAGACGGCAAGGGGGCGCCGCGACGCATCAGCAAACGGGCGGGCTGGCACCAGATCACCTTTAACCGCAAGTCCAGCCACTACGTGGACCGCTACTCCGCATTGTCCACGCCGCCCCAGGTGCGACTGCACCGGGCGGACGGATCGGTGGTGCAGACCCTGGACGCCAACGAGGCCAAGCACTACCGATCCTTCACGCTGGCCGCCAGCCGCTTCGTGGAGATCCCCGCCGAGGACGGCACGATCCTAAACGGCCTGCTGCTGCACCCGCTGGGCGGTACCCCCCAAACACGGGCGCCCGCGATCATCTACACCTACGGAGGCCCCCACGGCCGCAGCGTGGCCAACCGCTGGCGGCGTATGGAGCCCTGGCACCAGTACCTGGCCCAGCGGGGTTTCGTGGTGCTCATCGTGGACGGCCGCGGAACGGCCTACCGGGGCAAGACCTTCGAGGCCAAGCTGCATATGCAGTTTGGACGAGTGGACGTGGCGGACGTGGCCGCCGCCGCCCGCTGGCTGGGTTCCCGCCCGGGCATAGACAAAGACCGCCTCGGCCTGTGGGGCTGGAGCTACGGTGGGTATCTCACCGTCACCACGCTGCTGCGCACGGGCAAGCTCTTCGCCGCCGGTGTGGCCGTGGCCCCGGTGGCGGACTGGACCCTGTACGACACCGCGTACACAGAGCGATACCTGGGCCACCCGCGGTCC
This sequence comes from Deltaproteobacteria bacterium, assembly GCA_029938605.1. Taxonomy (GTDB): domain Bacteria; phylum Myxococcota_A; class Polyangia; order HGW-17; family JAJRWW01; genus JAJRWW01. The sequence goes on from JAOZUO010000044.1 coordinate 52,659, forward strand.
AAGGCCGCCAAGAAGGCCTACGCCCAATCCAACCCCGTCCGGTTTGCCAAGGGACTGCAAACGAACCTGCTGCTCGTCCACGGCATGGCCGACGACAACGTGCTACTGCAGCACACCCTCATGCTCACCCAGGCCTTCCAGAAGCACGGTCGCCGCTTCGACCTCATGCTCTACCCGGGCAAGAAGCACTCCATCAAGGGCACCGCCACCCGCAAGCACCTGCTGGACGGCCTCCTCGCCTACTTCCAGCGCCACCTGATCCGGGGGCGCCCGTAATCAGGGAAGCTTTTCCAATCGCTTGAGCTCGGTGGACATAAGGAACGGGAGGCGAAGCCGCTTCTCCAGGAGCTTCGCCCGGGTGACGAGATCGCCGCGCCCCACCGCGAGGGTGCGCCGCAGTCCCAATAGAACGTGGTTGGAGGAGATGTGGCCCTTGAGGCGCCAGACCTCGGTGAAGATCCGCGAATAGCGTTTCACCGAGATCGGGTAGCTGGCGTGGGTGGACCAGAGGTTGGCGGCGAGGACGCCATCGGGCTTGAGGATACGACGCAGCCCGGTGACGAAGCGATCGCTCATCAGGTGCGGGGGGATGTGCTTGGCGTCGAAACAGTCCATCCAGATCACGTCGTACTGCCCGACCACTTTGGCGTCGGCTGCCCGGGTGACGAACTTGAAAGCGTCCTCGATATGAACGCGGGTGCGGGGACTGGGCTTGTAATACAGGTGACGCTTGGCCACCTGCAAGACTCCAGAGTCGATCTCCACTACATCGATGTGAGCATCGGGGAAAGCACTGGCCACCAGCGAGGGCAGGGCCGCACCGCCGAGGCCGAGGACCAGGACCCGGGTGACCGCGGGGCGCAAGACCACCGCGGCGAACATCATGCGCACGTACTCAAAGCGAAAGTCCAGCTTGTTGGCGCGGTTCACACAGGACTGGATGGCCGTGCGCTTGCCAAAAGCCAGACAGCGATAGGCACCGTCGTCCCAGACGATGATGTTGGAGTAGGGGGTCTTGAGACGGGCCACGATGGCGGAGTCGTTCTCCGCGGGGGAGCGGCGCCCCCCGGTGGTGGGGGACGGACTGCTGCCCTTGTCCGGGCAGGCCACTGCCGACAGCGATATCAGTGCCAATACCGTGAACCGTGAAACCATGGTTTCAAACACTACAGGGAGATGCCTCCAGTACGCTACTTCAAAATATTGGGCCAAGGCC
>JAOZUO010000044.1:53974-55305 GCA_029938605.1 Deltaproteobacteria bacterium
AAACACTACAGGGAGATGCCTCCAGTACGCTACTTCAAAATATTGGGCCAAGGCCAAGGCCTCGACCCTGCCCACGGGAATAGACCAAGGCCACCGTCGGTTTCAGCCTACGATGTCTAATAAATCCGTGGATCCGCGCACACGAAGGCGCCTGATGGGGCTCGGAACGGGGCTGGTCCTGGGCGCTCTGATGGTGGGGGGCCTGGTGTGGTTCCAGGGGAGGAGCGACGACAGCACCGAGCGGCTCGGGCCGAGATGTCACCAGGCCCAACTCAGGGCTCGCCGAGTCGTGGGGCAGCAGGTCTGGCAGACCCACGGACAGCAGTACCTCGCTGACCTGCAACGGGAAGAGGAGGCAGCCCTGGACAAAGCGCTGGTCCAGGTGAACCGCTACTTCGTCCGGGCCGGTGAGTCCACCGATCAGTTCACCAAAGCGGTGCTCAGCCCCGAGGGCCAGTGGGCCTTGGTGCTCGCCAAGACCGCGACCCTGCTCGAGGGGCTCGACCGCTTGCCGACGTGGCTCCAATGGCGCTGGCTGAACCGCAAGGCCAGGATCCTGGCGGCCATCCTGGACCGGGATGCATTCCGCAAGTTCGTCTGGGGCCGACTCGAGCACCATGTCATGTCCAAGGAGGGTATCGAGGGTGTGGTGTACCAGGCGGTTCAGAGGTACCAGCTCCGGCTGGACGCCAACGACAGGGCCCTACGAGACGCGTTCGGTGGATCGCAACCGGCCGATAAGACGAGCGCCAAGCCAACCCCTTCCCCTACCCTCACCTCCGCCCCTGGGCCGCGCCACCTCGCGACCCTGTACCAGGCCACAGCGCTGGACGCGCGTCATCACTCGGGCTCCGGCGCCCACGCCGAGCTGCTGCGTACCCTCATCGCTCGGGTGGGCAGCAAGGTCCTGGTTTCCGTTGCGGCCTATGCCCTCAAGGAGGGCGCCGTGGAGCTCGGCCTCCTGTCGGCAGCCACTGCCTCGGCCCTGTGGACCTTCGGCGTGGGTCTGGCTGTGGCGGCCCTGGCCAACATCGCCCTCCGCTTTGTGTCCGACCGGATCGGCAAGTCGCCCCATAAGGCCATCGCCCAACGACTCGCCTCCGAGGTGGCGTCCATGCGCCGCTGTGTGGTGGAGGGCTGCAAACGAACGGTGGGCACCGACTCGGTCACCATACCCGGCCTACGCACCTGGCTCCATCGCTACCGCACCGCTCGGCACCAACGCCGCACCCAGGCCCTCCGCCAAACCCTGGGACTGGCCGCATCGTAAGTGGATCAGGGAGCCCTACAGCTCGTGCCCCGCGGCCTGGACCGACTCGATGCCCGGACGC
>JAOZUO010000152.1 GCA_029938605.1 Deltaproteobacteria bacterium
TCGATCGAAAAATGCGCAGTCCGCAATGCGAGGTGTGTGTTCTGTGTGAATATTCGGCGGGTTATGAGCGAAACTAAATAACTTAAGTACGTCCCCCTCTCCCCTTTGTGAGAACGATTCGGCGTAGCCTGAGTCCCATCAGAAAGACCAGCACCAGTAGCCAGGGGAGCGCGTCGGCGGGCGTGGGGGTGCGGGCGTTGCAGCCACAGGCGGGGCGGGCGGAGACGCGTGGTACGGGCTCGCAGACCTGGGGATCGTCGGCGATGGGAAAGATGGCGCAGAGGCCGGCGGAGTCGTCGGGCTCCAGGGTGCGCTTGAACAACTCTCCGGCCGAGGCGATGTTGTACATGGTGGCTTCGGTCACCACGGGCGGGAGTTGTGACAGCGGGAGGCACGACGGGATGGGGGTGCCCGTGTGGTCCAGCGGCGTGGGCGAGACCAGGCCGTCATCGCAGGTGTGGTCCAGGCCGAGCACATGACCGAGCTCGTGGGTGAGGATGGACTGGATGTCGAACTCCGCCGGGTTGCCGTCGGTGGCGAAGGCGAAGTCCACTCCGTTGAACTCCACGTCGGTGTCCACGATCTCCCCGTCACTGGAGGCGCTGTCCGACGCGAGGTAGGTGATCGTGGTGAGGGCCACGGCCCTGTAGGAGTGTGGCCAGGTCTGGTTCCGGAACACGATGACGTTCTTGGGCGTTTTGAACTGGTCGAATCCGGCCTTGAGCCCGGGCTCCGATGCGCCGATCACGAGCTGCATGTAGCTGCAGTCCACACTGTTCCAGGCCTCGGCGGCGTTGTGGAAGGCCGCCAGGATTTCGGTCTCCGTCAAGGTGCCCGTTCCTTCGGTGCTCGGCGTCATGAAGATGCAGCTCCGGGTCCAGAAAATGGGGTTGTTGCCATCCTCGGTTAGGGTGCGGACATAGCCCTGGACGTCGGGCGCGGCGAGGGACCAGACCGACATCAGCACGACGGTGAAAAGAGCGGTGGTCACGGCGGTCGAGCGGGTCATGGTGGTCACGGCGGTCGAGCGGGTCATGGCGTCCCACCCTTGACGCTGCGCAGTGCGGTGTGGATGCGTTGCTCGAACCGGGCCAGCGTGGTGGGCCGATGGAGGGCGCGCTTGGGGCCCAGGAGTCGGGCGCCGGAGAGCCCCTGGGTCACCGTGGCCGGGGTGTTGGCCAGGGCGGGGCGAATGGAGAAGCGCCCCTGGGCCATGCCGGTGACAAAGAGGCGGCTTGCGCGTCGGTTCAAGAAGACCAGCACCTGGTCTCCGGCGTGGAAGGTGGGCGCGCCCCGGACGATCTGGACGTACCGTCCCACTCGGCCCCCCAGGCGCCAGAAGGAGACCGACTGCCCCGCGCGGTGTTTGCCGCGCAGGCTGGAGGTGACGCGCAGGGTCACCCGGGTATAGATTCGGCCGCCTTTCCAGGCAGCGGTCCGGGCCGTCACCTGTCCCCGCACGATGATTTTGGAGCTACGGCACAGGCTGTCGAGGCTCAACCCCCGGAGCAAAGTGGCCTGGGCGTCATCGTGGATCGGAACCAGGAATAAGACGCCGACGAGGAACGAACGAGTCACGAATCGTCTCATGACTCCGAATTGTACGACTACTCAAAGCCTTTGACCAGACGGGCGAGTGCGTCGATGGCCTCTGGTGTGGGCGTTGCGTCCTCTGGACGCTGCTGGAGGTAGGCGAGGATCTCGTTTTGTCGCTCCACGTAGCGGTCCACCCACAGGTCCGTGCCGGTCTGGTAGGCGCCCAGGGAGATGAGGTCCCGCTTGTCCTGGTAGTGCGCCAGGAGCTTGCGGAGGGTGGCCGCGTGGCGTCTGTGGTCGGCGGTGGTCACCTGGGGCATGACCCGCGAGAGGCTCGCCAGCACATCCACGGCCGGGTAGTGGTTCTCCTCGGCCAGGTCCCGGTTCAGCACGATGTGCCCGTCGAGGATACCGCGCACCTCGTCGCTGATGGGCTCCTCCAGGTCGCCTCCGGCCACGAGCACCGTATACAGTGCTGTGATGGAGCCCGCGGCTGAGTTGCCCGCACGTTCCAGTAGACGCGGCAGCAGCGCGAACACCGAGGGGGGGTAGCCCTGACGGGCAGGGGGTTCCCCGGCGGCGAGGCCCACCTCGCGCTGGGCCCGGGCAAAGCGCGTAAGGCTGTCCATGAGCAGCAGCACCCGCCGCCCCCGGTCTCGGAACCACTCCGCCACGGCCGTGGCCACAAAGGCGGACTTGAGCCGAACCAGGCTGGGCGCGTCCGAGGTGGCCACCACGGCTACCGATCGCGCCAACCCCTCGGGGCCAAGGCTCTCCTCCAGAAACTCCCGCACCTCCCGTCCCCGCTCTCCCACCAGACAGACCACGCAGACGTCGACGTTGGCCTGGCGGGCGATCTGGCCCAGGAGGGTAGACTTGCCCACGCCGGCTCCTGCGAAGAGCCCCACCCGTTGGCCTTCTCCCACTGTACACAGCCCGTCCAACACCCGCACGCCCAGGCCGAGGTTGGTGCGAATGCGCTTGCGCGTGAGCGGGTCTGGCGCCCTTCTGTGCACGGGCCACTGCTCGGCGTCGTCGGGCAGGGGCTTGCCATCGGCCGGACGCCCCAGGCCGTCGAGCACCCGTCCGAGCAGCCCCTCGCTGCACCGCAGGGACAGGGGGCGTCCCGTAGGTACCACCTGGCAGTCCGGTCCAGTCTCGCTCAGGTCGCCCAGGGGCATGAGCACCGCCTCGTCGCCCCGAAAGCCCACCACCTCGGCGTCCAGGATGGTCCTGCCCTCGCGCTGGATCTCCACCAGCTCACCGACTCGGATCCCCGGCGCCTTGGCCCGCAGCACGATCCCCGTGGCCTCCGTGAGGCGACCACGGGCCTCTAATCGTCCTGGCAAAGCCGGGGCGCGAGCCAGGGCGTCGTCCAGGCGGCTCAGTGGATCTTTGGTGTGGGGGGTACTCACGGGGGGGGTACTCACGGGGGGGGTACTCACGGGGGGCTTACTCATGGGGGGCTCCTGTCGGGACGTCTTTGGGGAGCCCCAGCGCACCGTCGTCCAGGAGCGCCCGCTCCAAGGCGGCGAGCTGCACCTCCACCGACGCGTCCACGTCGCCGGCCTCGGTTTCCACCAGGCAGGCGCCCCGGGCCAGGGTCGGATCCGTCTCCAGCCGCAGCTCGGCGCCCGGATCCAGTTGGGCGGCGAGCCTCGGATGGGCCGCCTCCAGGGACCGCGCATCGTCGGGGTGCAGTCGCAGGGTGATCCGTTGGCACCAGCTCACCTGGGCCAGGGCGGCGCTGGCGAGATCCTCCACCGCCTCGGGGCTTGTGCGCAGCTCGCGGTGCAGCACCCGCTGGGCCAGCTCCACGGCGAGGCGGATGAGTCGGTCTCCGGCCTCGGCGCGCAGACGTATGGCCTCGGCTCTGAGCGCCACCGCCCCTTCGACGGCCTCCTGTCGGGCCTGGGCCATGCCTTCCGCATAGCCCCGAGAGCGTTCTTGGACCGCCTCCTGGCGAGATCTCTCGAGGATGTCCCGGGCCTCCTGCTCCGCCGCGCCCACCCCACGCCGGGCCCGGTCCAGCTCTTCGAATTGGCGACGGCGCACCACCACCGCTTCGGAGTCCAGTACCCTTCCCGGGACGATCCGTGCTCCGGACTCGTCCACTGTCCTGTCTGGGGTGTCTGCCATGGCTGGCAACATATCTCAGCTTCCAGATGATCCGAAAGCCCAAACCTGAGATAAAGAGGTTCATGGCCAAACGACGCAAGAAGCCCAGGCCCGCCCCGAAGACCCCAGACAAGAGTCGGCGTGGATCCGAGAGCCCGGATCGGGACAACCCAGACTCCGAAGATCCCCTGGCGCTCCCGGCGTGGGACCGGTCGAGCTCCTCTCCGGAGGAGGCCGACGAGCGGGCGCGCTTCGACCAGACCTGGGAGGCCTTCCGTCGCGGAGACTTCCGCCGCTGCCGGGCCGAGGCCCTGGTCCTGGCCGAGGACGCCACGAGCGGTGAGGTGCGGCGGCGTGCTTTGGATCTGTTGGACCGGATGCGGGTGGATCCCCTGGCGCTGGGAATGGCGGCGGTGGCCCTGGCGCTGCTGCTCATGGCCGTCACCTGGACCTTTGCCTAGTTTTTGAGCAAGTTGGGCAACGAATTTACCGTCAGAGTCACCAGAGTGGCCAGAGTGGCCAGAGTGGATGGAAACTGGCTCTTCGCGCCTGACGTGGTATGCTTACTGTCTATTCGCCTATCATTACAATTAGATCGATTTCTCTAAGGGCGGTTTTTTCGCACTGCGGCATAACGGGTGAGACCCGTATCTCTGGCGGGTGCGCATTTGTTGGTTGACATGGATATTTTCGCCCTTTATATTGCCGCGCGTTAAACCTGTTCGCGCTTTGTAGGTACCTGCTTAATTCGTTAGCATTTCAGGAGTGTTAGGTCTAAGAAGGCCGAGGTGTATCCCAGGTTGACACCCGGTCAAACGTAGAGAGGACGCCCGAATGTTCAACAGCGACAATGCCGAGGTTAGCTTGCTGCCACACGTAAGAATTGTAAGACACGAATATAACAGCGAGTTCGAGGACATCGTCGAGGAGTATGTTTGCCAACGCGGAGACGTTAATATCTACATGCTGATCTCGAGGCGCCATCGGTTCATGCGCATTCTCGACTATCGCATCGGCAACTATCAGCTCAAGCGCAACATGCTCGACGCCTTCGCCAGGCGCAAGAACCTGCGAAAGGTGTTTACCCTGGTGGAGAAGCAGGACAGCAACAGCTGGCGCACCGTGGGTTTCTCCCGGGAGGCAGTGGTACCGGCCTTCTTCCGTACAGCAGACGCCTACGTCATGAGCCGAGCCTACGACGAGAACGGTGAGCCCCTCACCGGCGGTCTGTCCAAGATCAGCAATGAGTACGAAATCAAGCCGCCCCGTAACATCCGCAAGCCCGCCGGGCTCAAGGTGGAGGTGGTGGAGGATTCGCACAAGATCTTCGACAAGGTCTTCAACAACGGCGCCACCGACTTCTACTGTCCCTTTGGCAAGGGGCTCAAGGGTCCTGAGATCGCTGTACAGGCCAAGGTGGGCCGCAAGGCCAAGTGGGTGGTGGCGGAGATCAACGACTCCTTCGGTCACGCCAAGCTGGACTTTCTGCACTCGGCCGCCAACGTCAAGGAGCTTGGCATGTTGGTGCACGGCGCCGAGGCGTTGGTCAACACCCTCGAGGGCCTGGAGGTTGCCAACATCTTCGGGTTCTCGCAGGTGGACGAGGAGATGACGGCCGAGGCCTTCGGCGCTGCCGGCTTCCGTAACACCGGACAGCTCACCCGTCACGTGACCCAAGAGGGCGCCGACCCGGTGGACGTACACGTCTGGCACCGTCGCATCCAGCCCAAACGCTAGCTTTCCCCTCCTACCCTCCCGCCGCTACCTGTTTGCTAAGCTCTCCAATCGAATACCCAGCATAGCCAGCAGAAAAAGTGCGAAGAGCCATGGCGTCTGTGACAATCCGGCGGAACCACAGGAGCAGCCGGTCGCACTCACCTCTCCTCCTGCCCCTCCGTCTCCTCCGTCAGTAGGCTCGGAGCCGCCCGCATCCAGGTCATCGGGCCCCTGCGCCTGTATCGTGACGCCCTTTGTGTCGATGGCGCCTTCGTTGTCGGTTACGGTCAAAGTGACTTCGAAGGAGCCGGCAGCCGCGAACACATGGGATGGTGCTGCTTCCGTCGCTGTTTCGTTGTCGCCGAAGTCCCAATGGTAGGCAACGATCGTTCCGTCTGGGTCGGTGGAGCCCGAGGCGTCAAACGTTACCATCAACGGTACAGGACCGATCAGAGGATCGGCCTGCAGCTGGGCCATCGGGGTCACGTTTTCACCCAAATACTCGAACATGACTGCGTCTGCGATCACCTCCGACCCGGTAGAGGTATCATCCGTCAGCTCGACGTATTCGTCTCCGGAGGCTTCGAATTCAAATTCTCCAATGACATTCCAGCCAGAGACGTCGGTGACCCGCATGTTCATGGAGACCAACTGCACGCCGTCACGGTGGTGAACGGCGAACGTGGCGTCCGTGGGGCGGTCCGCGTCTGTGGACCAGGATGCGAAAACACGATAGGGGCCGGCGTTGGGCAAGTCGGGCTGCCATCTCGCCCAGTCTCCTCCGTTGCCAGCGTCGTTGATGGCGTAGTTTGGGCCATAGAAGCCCGGTTGCACGTCGGAGGTGACCCACGTCCCCTGTGAGGTGAAGCTCGGAGCGCCATCGGAGTTGTCGACGATGACCCGCGGACCCTCTACCCGCACGATCCCAGACGCTGTGCCCCATAGGCCTGTATCGTCAGTGACCGTCAACGTGACAGAGAAGGTGTTGGGGTGGAAATACGTGTGGGACGTCGTGACTCCGCTGCCCGTCGTTCCGTCCCCGAAATCCCACGCGTAGGTGGTAATGATACCGTCCGCATCTTGGGAGCCGGACGCGTCGAAGGACACGGTAAGGGGCGCGGTTCCGGAGGTAGGGGTGACGACTGCCGCCGCTTGGGGGGCTCCAGGCTGGTCACTGAAGTCCCCACCGGTGCCGGCTCGATAGGCGGAAGCAACGGCGGCCGGCCCTGCGTGGGAGCCGATACTGAGCTGGTTCATTGCCAGCAGGAGCTTGTTTTCGATGACCTCGCCGGCGGCGAAAAAGTGATTGCGATTGGAGACCCAGGCAATGAGGCATTCGTCGGCCACGGTCGGGGCGATCAGCAGGATGTAGTCGGCGATGTTCCAGTCCTGATGGAGGATGAGGATGGGGTCGACCGCGGCGCCTGACGTGTCGATGCGAGCACCAAGGTAGTCGTCGTCGCCACCGCCTTGGTAGTAGTAGGGAACCAGATCCTGGTCTTGGCTGAACTCAATCCAACCGGTGGTGGTCGCGTAGGTGGTGGTCAGGCCCAGGGCCTGCCTGATCTGCATCTGCCTGGTGAAGGCCTGATTGAACGTCACCCGCGAACGGATGTAGATCTCGGCATTCGCCGTGATCGTGTAGAAGAACTCGTAGGAGGCCGGAAGTCCGAAGCCGCCGTCGGGGAAGTCGCCACGAACCCGAATCTTCACCATCTGAGGCTGCTCATCGATGATCTCGATCGTGTCTGCGCCCGCCTGAAAGTTTGCCGTCCACAGCTCCGGCGTCTCCTGCTTGAACATGATGAAGTAGAGCCCGTCGTAGAGGCTGCCACCAGCCGCCGCCAGGTTGATGGTGGCACCGGGATCGGTCGCGAGGTCGTAGTACTGCGTGATGTTGCCGCCCTGGCTCTTATCGAACCGCAGCTGGAACACGGAGGGACAGACCAAGACCACATCGTCACCCGAGGCGCTGACCTGGATAGTTTGAGCCGTCGCTGTTGAGCCGATCAGGAGCACCGCCAATAGCGAACACAAGCGAATGGGATTGAGCATCGACCCTCCTCCTGCACAGTGCCTCGGAGTCACTGTTCCATTATCGTGGCCTTCGGAGGATGGATCAAGGCCCGACAGGCCCGACTGGCGTACCGACGCCCTGAATCGAGGACTTATCTCTGGACGGGCCCTTACTCCCACCGGATGGTGCCCAGCAGCTTGGGCGCGCCGGGCATTTCTGGGCGGATGCGGCAGAGGAAGCCGTGCTGGCCGCTGGCCACGCAGGGGATCGTACCGCTGTAGCGGTGCACCCCGTCGGGCAGCTCCTCCTGCCACTGCATGGCGTGAGGCTTACCTTTCGGGATGCCGAAGTTCTCGTCCACCATCCCGGCATAGGCCTCCACGGCCACCTGGTGGGGCTGTAGCTGACCGAGCTTCACGCGCGCTTCCACATCGACGGTGCTTCCCACGGGGCGATCCAGTCCGCTGGCCTGGATCTGGGCCTCCTCCACCTGCACGCTGGACCAATTGGTGTAGATCTGCTCGAGCCAGGCGGCCTGCTCCCGGGCCTTGGCGAAGCCGTCCGCCGTGAGCGTTTGGTAGCTCTGGGTGGCCTGGTGGTAGTAAGCGTCGTGGTAGTTTTGCACCATGCGGTTGGTGTTGTAGACCGGCCCCAGCCGGGCGATGGAGTGCTTCATCATGGCGATCCACCGACGCGGTAGGTCGTTGACGTCGCGGTCGTAAAAGAGCGGTCCGATGTCGCTTTCCAGCGTGCGGAAGAGGGTTCGGGCGTCCACCTCGTCCCGGTAGTCCGGATCCTCGTACTCCTCGCCGGTGCCGATGGCCCAGCCCACGTCCGGCTCAAACCCCTCGCACCACCACCCGTCCAGAATGGAGAGGTTGAGGCCTCCGTTGAACACGACCTTCATGCCGCTGGTGCCGCTGGCCTCCATGGGGCGCTGGGGGGTGTTCAGCCACACGTCCACGCCTCCTACGAGATAGCGCGCGACCTCGATGTCGTAGTCGTCGAGGAACACCACGCGTCGCCGCACCACCGGATCCTCAGCGAAGTGTACGAGCTGCTGGATGAGCTTTTTGCCCGGCTGGTCCAGGGGGTGTGCCTTGCCGGCGAACACGAGCTGGATGGGGCGTGTTGGGTGGTTCAGCAACCGCTTGAGCCGCTCGGGGTCCGACAGGATCAGCGCGGCCCGCTTGTAGGTGGCGAAGCGTCGGGCAAAGCCGATGGTGAGCACCTCGGGATCCAGCACTTCGTCGGCCGCGTCGAGGTCGGACTTGGTGAAGCCGCGTCCCTCGAGTTGGGACTTGAGGCATTCGCGGGTGTAGGTCACCAGACGGGCCCGCCGTCGGTTGTGCACGCGCCACAGCTCGGCGTCGGGGATCTCGTAGACATTCTCCCAGACACTGTGATCCGCGGGTTCGTCCACCCAGCGATCACCCAGGTAGCGGTTGAAGAGGGTGGCCATCTCCGGAGATGTCCAGGTCCGCGCGTGGATCCCGTTGGTGATGGAGCCGATGGGGATCTCGTGTACGGGGATCTCGGGCATGATTTCGTGGAACATGCCGCGCGTTACCTCGCCGTGGAGCTCGCTGACGCCGTTGATGGCGTTGGCGTTCCGTGCGGCGAAGAGCGCCATGTTGAACGGCGCCTTCTCGTCGGAGGGGTCACCCCGGCCCAGGGCCATGAAGCGGTCGAACTTGATGTTGAGCTCGGCCACGTGGGAGCCCAGGTACTTCTCGACGAGCTTCGGGTCGAACAGGTCGAAGCCCGCGGGCACGGCGGTGTGGGTGGTGAAGACGTTGGACGAGGCGCAGACGATGCGTGCCTCGGAGAAGCTCAGGCTCTGGGTCTCCATGAGTTGGCGGATGCGCTCGAGGGCCATGAAGGCCGAGTGGCCCTCGTTCATGTGGAAGACCGTTGGCTGGTACCCCAGGGCCGTGAGCATGCGCACGCCCCCTATGCCGAGCATCATCTCCTGCTGGAGGCGGTCCTCCCGGGTGCCGCCGTACAGGTAGTCCCCGATGTTCTGGTCCTCTGGGGTGTTGGGCTGGACGTTGGTGTCCATCAGATACAGCCGGGCGCGGCCCACCTGGACTCGCCAGATCTGTGCGGAGACCTCCCGGCCGGGGTAGGCAACGGAGATGGTGATGGGCTCGCCGTCCTCGCCTCGCTCGAGTTGGATGGGCATGTTGTAAAAGTCGTTGCGCTCGTATCGCTCCTGCTGCCAACCGTCGGTGTCCAGGGACTGGCGGAAGTAGCCCTTCTGATAGAGCAGCCCCACGCCCACCAGGGGCAGCCCGAGGTCCGAGGCGGACTTCATGTGGTCGCCGGAGAGTATTCCCAGGCCGCCGGAGTAGATGGGGAGAGACCGGGCCAGGCCGTACTCCGCGGAGAAGTAGGCGATGCGTATGTCGGCCGCCGAACCGTCCGCTGGAGTGAGCTCCGGATGGCTCTGCTCGTACCAGGTGGGGGACTGCAGATAGCGACGGTATTTGTCATACACCTCGGCGAGGTGGTGGAGAAAGCCCTCGTCCTTGCTCAGCTCATCCAGGCGCCGCTGATCCACCCGGCCCAGCAGCTGGGTCGGGCTGTTGCTCGTCTCCTCCCACAGGGCCGGATCGACGCGGCGGAACAGGCCAAAGAGATCCGGGTCCCACGACCACAGCAGGTTGTAGGCCAGGTCCTCGAGCGGCTCCAGGGGCTCTGGAAGCACGGGGACTACGTTGAACAGATGTGCCTTGGACATGTCGGGTTCTCCCCTGCCGCCCGGTGGGCGGTGCGAATGGGGGGTAGCATACGGATTCGGCCCATCGGGAGCAAGCGGCCATTGGGGGGCGGGTTTCAGGGCCTATTGGGGGGTATCGGGGGCGGCTTTTGGGGGGGGCATCAGCCGCGTCAATGTGTCCCGGGCCAGGGTCTTGATCTCTTCGTCGGGGTGCCCGTCCGCGGTGATCTCCAGGAACGCCCGGGCCTCCTTACCGCCGATCTGTCCCACCACGCCGATGACCTTGCGGAGTCGCTGGACATCACCCAGGCGGGCGTATTTCATGAGGGCAGGCACCGCGCTGGGATCACGGATTTCGGCGAGGGCGCCCAGGCAGAGGTCCCGAATGCGCTGCCGCCGATCCCGGTTGAGCACCTTGAGGATCTCGGGTACGGCCTTGTTGAGTCGGCGTAGGGCCGCGGCCTTGATGGACATCTCACGCACATCGGCGCCGTCTCCGGTACCCGTGTCCGGCGTGGACCAGCCCAGGACCAGCGCTGTCATGGCGGCGGGCAGGCCGACGTCGCCCTGGGCGGTGAGGAGCCCCGCCACGAGAATGGGCTGCCACACGTCCACCCGGCCGGTCCACCCCTGGTCCAGCTCGTCGATGCGAGAAGCACGGATAGCGTGGGCGACCAGGGAGGGAGGCGCTGTACGCAGGCGGCTCTCGATGGCCATTTGTCCCAGCATCTCTCCGGCCGCCCTGCGCAGCAGGTTCACGTAGACGGTCTTGAGGGACTGGACCTTGTCGGTGACGTAGACTTTTTCGGACAGGGCGTTGCGAACGTAGCCCGGATCGTCCGAGGGGTTGACCAGGGGCTTGAGCTCCAGGCTCAACAGCACCGAAGCCTTACCCTTCTCGCTGCCGACCATGGACTGGAGCTCCACGTGAATCGTGAGCGAGTGTGCCTTTGCGTCGGCTTGACCGCCCAGATCTACGGCGTATCCCCCCAGCTCACCGAGGAGCTCGAGCACGATCGCACGCATCTGGTCGGGGGTGAGCCGGACCACCTGATCGTTGGGTGAGGTCCGGTCGTGTAGCTTGAGCCGTACGATGCGCACGTGGTAGGAGCCCTTCGGAGGTGGACGGGTCGCCGCGGTCTGCCCCTTTTTCGGCGCCGATGGCCCATGGCAGCCTGGCCACCCAGCCCCGAGAGCCAGCCCAACCAGCACGATGATCACGCGAACCATGGGGCTCAATAAAACGCAATCGGGGCCAACGGGCAAGCCCGTCGGTGGCCGGGGGCTTTACGTCGGGCGGTTTTTGGGCGATATAGCGACATTGTGAAGGAGACAGCGACAATGACTTCCACCTGGTCCCTGCGGACCGACGCACCGGACCGGACGCAGTTGGCGGCCGAGGAGTTGGGCCGACTGCTCACGGGAGGAGACGTGGTGGGCCTCGTGGGGGGGCTGGGCACGGGCAAGACGTGTTTTACCCAGGGGTTGGCGCGGGGGCTCGACGTGGATCCCGAATCCTATGTCCGCAGCCCGACCTTCGCGTTGGTCAACTCCCACCGGGGCCGCGTGGACCTGCACCACGTGGACCTCTATCGGCTCTCAGACCCCGAGGAGAGCGTGTTTATGGGCTACGAGGACCTGTTCGACGGCCAGGCCGTGGTAGCCATCGAGTGGTTCGATCGTTTCGAGGACCTGTGGCCTGCGTCCTATTTAGAGCTCACTTTCGAGGCCTCCGAGGGCGATGATCGCCGTATCACAGCCCGCGCGCAGGGCGCACGTCCGGCCAGGATCCTGGAGCGTTGGAGGGAGGCTTGGGAAGGCGAAGTAGGGGCGCGACGCTAGAAACTACTCGTCGTTCCCGAACTCTTCCTTGAGCTTGTCGTCCCACTCGTCGGCCACCTGGGCCACGGTATCGAGCATGTCCACGAACTCGATGTAGTCGATACCCGCGAGGCCGCGGAAGGCGCGTAGATACAAGTAGTCGTTCTGGGCGTCGATGGCGAAGGCCCCGTCGCTGGTGCGCAGGAAGTTGAGCTCTAAGAGCTTGCGATAGAACTCGATCTGCCGGGTCCCCGGTACCTTCATGATGGCGCTGAGGAACAGCAACACGCCCTCTTTTTCCAGGACGTTGATGCCGATGATGGCGCTGCCGCGCTTGACCTTCGTGTAGCCGTCGTCGTCCAGCGCCGCGAACTCCACCCCCACCTCGTCGCCAAACTTTTTGATGTAGTCGTCAACCAGCTTGCGGTAGCTGACCGCATTCTCATCAGTGCTCATGGAATCCTCCGGGAAATTGGTCAATCATCGGTGTTTGCCAATGGGCTCGCCATTGGACTAGGACACGACGCGCCGCCCCGTAGCCTCGATCACCTGGCCCGCCGCAACGCAACGCAACGTAAAGCTAGCAGCACAGGTCGGATGTTGTCAACGCGGTCTCGGCCTCGGGTGGGCAAAGGCTCGTGTTGGAGTGTCCGGATTTCCCAGGCCAGCGGGGCGTTGGAATCTGGGGCGGGTTAGTGTATCCTTTCACGTATCACCGGGGAGTCGTACCCGGGTGGGATGGTGGACATGCAAGGTCGAACCGTTTCTGTTTATGTGATTGGGGCTTGTGTTCTTATGCTTGGGGCCGTGGGCTGTTCCGGCTCTCGACCTCCCACGGGCAAGCGACTCCGGCTCACGGGATCCAAGGGCGCGGTGTGTACCTATGATCGGGAGTGCCAGAGCGCCAAGTGCCTCGGTCGGCGGTGCACCGAGAAGATCGACAAGGTGGGGCAGGGGGGCGAGTGCACCGGTGACGACTACTGTCTGAAGGGTTTTCACTGCGACCAGTCCGCCAAGAAGTGCACCCCCAAGCTCGACTGCGATGTGTTCTCGGTCAAGCTTCGCAAGTGTATCGCCGAGGTGTATGTCTCCTTCCGCCCCAAGCAGTCGCGTAAGCTGCGGCGCATGAAAGCGCGGGCGAAGAAACGGTTCTTCAAGCAGATCTATCGCATTCTGTACAAGGGACTGTGCGGCGTCACACGCGGCGGGGCTTCCTACAAGCGATCCATGGCGCTCCAGCGAGCCCTCAAGCAGACCAGCTGCAGCAAGTTCGCCGCGTACTATTACCAGGGCACCCGCAAGGGCTCCTGACGCAACTGCTTGCGCAGACCCCTCCAATCACGAACACTATCTGAACGCTAAAACGCTGAGAAACCAGGCACGAGACCATGCGGTACACCTGCGCCAACTGTGATCATTCATTCGAGACCGAGGACGACAAGCCCCGCTGCCCGCAGTGTTTGCGTCGACATGGGCTCCTCGCCGAAGACGGCAAGAGCAAGGGCGCCAAGGTCGGGGGGCCCGCCTCCGGGGCGGACTCTGGACAGGTTAAGATGAGGGGGGCGGAGCGTCGGCGGTTGATTATCGGAGCGGTGGTGGCCGTGTTGCTCCTGGGCGGCGGCGTGGGCGGGTACTTCGGGCTGCGCCCCAAGGCGGAGGACAAGGGGCCAAAGGACGTGAGTCTGGGGCCGGTGTCGGCCAAGACCCTGCGGGCAGTGGCGCGACGGCGGGGAACCCCTTTGACCACGATCTATTTCCAGGCGGACAAGGCCATTAGCGCCGCCGGACGGAGGTACGGCCGAGATCGCGACGGCAGCAAGGTGGCCGCCGCCCTGCTCAAGGAGGTTCGGCAGACCCTGGGGGCAAAGGGCATGCGCATCCGGCGGCCCGGGCGGACCAAGCACGGCGAGCTGTACTCTGCGTCGCAGCTCTTCGCCGCCATCGGGTCCAAGGAGATCATCACCGTCTACAGTTACGAGTTGGCGTGTCTGTATCTGGCCCTTGCCCGCGCCGCGGGCCTCCACGCGGTCATGGCGGAGATCTACCGTCACTCGGATCTCAAGGGCCCGGCCGATCCCCTGGGTCACGTGGGGCACTTTGGCGTGGCCATCTACTCCAAGGCGAAGTTTGTGGGGCGACCGGTGATGGTGGTAGATCCTGCCCGGGGCACGCTCAATGCCGCCAAGGAGTACGAGGTGCTCACGGACCTGCGCGCCCTGGCTCACGGTTTGGCCCTGGAGGCGCTGCAGGTTGCCGAGAAGCAGAGCGAGGCCGCCACGGCCATCGAGAGTATGGAAGCGGCACTGCGGTTGGCGCCCCAGGCGGCCACGCTCCAGGCGGCCAAGGGGATGTTCCTGCTCAAGAGCGGCGGGGTGGACCCGGCCCTCAACGCTTTCCTGGCCGCTCGCTCCATACGCGAGGACGCGCCCCGGTACCTGCTCGTGGCCATGGCCTACACCCAGAAAGATGCGGCCAAGGGTGTGATGAACAGGGCCATGTCCAACATGGACCAAGCCATCAGCCGGGATCCCGGCTACGCCCTCGCCTACGTCATGAAGGCGGAGCTGCTGCTGCGAAAGGGCAAGGTGGACCTCGCCTCGTCGCAGCTGGACAAGGCCCAGGAGATCAACGCGAACCTGGTGGAGGCCCTGCAGGCGCGTGGCCTGATCATGCTGGCCTCGGGCAAGAAGGGGCCCGGGGTGGCGCTGCTCCGAAAGGCCGTCAAGATGGATCCCCTGGACGATCAGGCGCGGTTTCAGCTCTGGAGGGTGCTGTTGCAGCTCGACCAGGTCGACGAGGCCCAAGCGGCGGCCAAGAGCTGGCTGGCCATGATCCCGTCGGCGAGCCGGGTCCAGGCCCGGCAGCTTATGGAGCGGTTCCAGAAGATGTTCAAGAAGTACAAGGCCAAGGCTGCGCCCGTGCCCTCGGGTCCAGGCCCTGGCCCTGGGACCGGAGGGGACCCCTACAAGCTGAAGATGCCCGGCCAGACCGGCCCCGGCCCCGGCACGCCAGGCGGCACAAGCCCCTTCCCAGGCCAGGACAAGAAACTACAGCTTTGAACCTGTTTGGGTTTTCGACCGGGTCCTAAGGCGGCTGGCGCCTAATCTTCGAGCTCGAACACGACGGGGAGGCGGACCCAGTCCGGATAGTAGGGCAGGGGCGTGGCCCGTCGTAGGGCAGCCAGGGCCGCCTTGTCCAGGATTCGGCCGGCGCTGTGGACCACCTTCACGCGTCGGATGGCCCCGGCCTTCGACAGGCGAAATGCCAAGATCACCTTGCCCTCGATTCCCCGGCGGCGGGCGAGACGCGGGTAGTGGCGATGGCGATTCACGGCCCGGCGGATCCGGGAGCGAAGGGCGCCGAGGTCGGGTTGGTGCGGCGCGGTCAGCGAAGCGGAGGCGACCCGCTGCGCCGGCGGTGAGGCGACAATGGGTCGGGCCACGACCTCGGGTTTGGGCCCGGGCCCGGGGGCGGACGCGGGCACGGTCTCGACCAGTGCCGGTGTCGGGCTCACCTTGGGAGGCGCGGTGGCGACCCGGGGTTGGGGTCGCATGGCCTGCGGTTGCGTGGGCGCCGGCGTCCGCCGGGTCACGGCGCGCGGGCGAGGCCGTGGGGTCGGCTTGGTCTCGCGGAGCGGAAGACGCACCTCGGGGATCGCCGGTGGTGTGGGCGTGGGCGCCGGGCGGATCTCCGGCGGTGTGGGCGCCAACTGGACCACGCTCAGCTCGAGAGCCGGCTGTCGGGCCTGGAGGGAGCCACCCCCCAGCCAGAGCCCGAAGAGGCTCCAGCCCACCAGGTTCAGCGCCACCGAGAGCGCCAGTATCACAGGCCACCGCATGTGGGATTTATCCCCCAGACGGGCGCTTGAGGCAAGGACATAGCAGTTTCCACCCCAGAAGTGAGTTCGAAGCACTGGACATAGCCAGAGTCCACCATGGGAAGGTTTCTCGGCTCTTGGAAGGGTGTGATCGCTGACCCTTGGTAATTGGGCTGCACGGCGGACTTGCGCTGGGCGCATGCCGGGGGGCCTATGCCGCCAGCCCGATGACTACATCGTTGGTTCTTTACCCTGCGGCGCCCGCCGTTGGTGTGGAAATCTCATTCCAGAGCCCCGAAGTCCACCGGCGCCGCCCTCGACGAACCTACAACGACTTGCTTCTGGCTGCTTTCGGCGATCGCGACGTGTTCCATCCCCGAGGATGTTTCACTTTCGGTCCAGGTGATTCATCTGCGGCAAAAGTGAAACAGAAATGGCCTCAGAGTGTTTCATATTCGGTCCAGATGACGCATCTGCGGCAAAAGTGAAACAGAAATGGCCTCAGAGTGTTTCACTTTCGGTCCAGGTGATTCATCTGCGGCAAAAGTGAAACAAATCTTCGCCGTCCTAGGAATCCTCACCGCTCAACGACGAGGTCTGCGGGACCCGGCCGGGGTGACCGCGTGCGTCGATGGCCCTCATGCGTCGCAGGCAACATCGCCAACGCCATGGGCGTGCCAGATATTTTTCCTACCCAAAAGAAAACCGGCACGCCCGGGCGTTGGCGGTTACGTCAATCGTGTACGCCTGCCACGGCGCCCGACGTCACTTGTTGCGCACCTCGATAGCCAGCCACAGCGTCTGAGGGGGATTACCCAACGGCCAGCGATCACACCCCTCCTGGAATTGTGGGCGGCGGGGGGGCGAATGCTCTGCTATATTCCGGCGATGTGGTGGTTTAGGGCCCGTCCAGGAATAAGGTATCGATGCAGGGCGTCGAAGCGCCCGGCTCGCGAGGCGCGCCGAGGCGCATACTTATTGATATGCAACGAGAAGCAACGAAGCGAGCCGGGATGCTCCGGCGTCCTGGGCGATCGAGTTATTCCTGGACGGGTCCTTACCCCAAAGGGCCCGGTGCCCAAAGCGATGGTGGTCCTGCTGGTGGTGGGCGGGCTTTTCGTGGCGCCGCGGTGGGCTCGTGCCATCGGTCCGGCCAGCAAGGTGCGCCTGGCCCATTTGGCGTTGGCTGGAGGTGGGGGCAAGACGCCCCGGGCCAAGGGGCTCGCGATCCTGGGCGCTGAGATTCGCCGCCGTACGAACATCGCAGTGCATCGGACCACCCAACGCGTCAGGGCCTCGAGTCCAGCCCTGTTTCGTTTGCCGCTGTTGGTGACCACGGCCGACGGGGCGCTGCCGAACCTCTCGGCCGCGGAGGTGGTGCGGCTGCGGCGTCACCTCGCCCGGGGGGGCACCTGGATCATCGACGGTCCGGCGTCCTCCCAGGGCAGCGCGCGGTTTCGGGCCTCGGCGAAACGTATCGCCAAGCAGGTCTACCCCAAGCTGAAGCTCGCTCCGCTGCCGTCGACGCACACGCTGTTCAAGTCCTTCTACCTGTTGCGTCCGTCCTGGTATCAGCGGCAGTCCCTGCCCATCAGCGCGGTGGTGCGCGACGGGCGGGCCACTATCATCGTCGTTGCGGGGCTGAGCGCCGCCGGCGGTAGCGCCTTCCACGCCCGCGGTCGCGGCCGGGTGCGCGAGTGGCTCTACCGTCTCGCGGTGAACCTGGTGATGTACGCCCTGTGCGTGGACTACAAGAGCGACCAGGTGCACGCGCCGACCATCCTACGGCGACGGCGTTGGCGGGTGCCGTGACCACCGAGTGGGAGCTACTGTGGCGGCCCCCCTTCGGCTCGGTGGGGATGGTGGTCAGCGTGGTCTGCGGGCTGGTGATCCTCGCCCTCTGCGCTTTCTCCACGGCAGGGCGGCCGGTGTGGGTGCGGGGGGCCATACTGGGGGCGCGGCTCGTTGCGGTGAGCCTGGTGCTCCTGCTTCTGTGGCGGCCCACCTGGCGTGTGGCCGACGTCACCCGCGGCCGGGATCGGGTGGTGGTGCTGGTGGACGAGTCCGCCTCCATGAGCCTCCCGGGGTTGCGCGCCGGGACCAGCCGCATGGCCCATGTCCGTCAGTTGCTCGCCGGAGCCAGCGTTGATGAAGCGGAGCGGGGGTGGCTCCGTGGCTACGCGGTGGACTACTTTGCCTACGGTGGGGGGCTGCGAAGTGGGGGGCTGCGTCGATCCAGTCGTCGTCGGCTCACCAAACCCCGGGACCGCCCGGCCAAAGGGGCGGCCACGCGGCTGCTTGCTGCGCTCGAAGGGGTGCGCGGCCGGTATCGTGGGCGTCAGCTCGCGGGGGTGGTGGTGGTGTCCGATGGGCGCGACACGGCCCAACTCCGGGACGGGCTTACGGAGGCGCTGGTTGGGCGCCTCCGGAGGCTGGACGCCCCGGTGAACGTAGTGCCCATGGGGGCGTCGTCGGTACGGGACGTGGCCGTGGAGCAGGTGATCCCCGACGATCTGGCCTTCGTGCGGAACGTCGCTCGGGTCCGGGCCCAGGTGTTGGTGACCGGGGCCGGGGCCGGGAATCGACCCGTGGAGGTGATCCTGCGAAGCCACGGCAAGGTCTTGCAGCGCCGCATGACCACGGGGACCGCTGAACGTCGGGAGGTGATTTTCGAGCTGGTGCCCGAGAAGGTGGGGACCCTGGTGGGAGAGATCACCGCGACCCCCCTGTCCGGGGAGGCCACCGTCGCCAACAACACCCGGCGCTTCGTGCTCAAGGTCGTGCGAGACCGGGTGCGGGTGTTGCAGATCGCCGGGCGTCCGAGCTGGGACGTGCGGTTTCTGCGCCAGCACCTCAAGCGGGATCCCAACGTGGATCTGGTCTCGTTTTTCATCCTGCGTACGCACCTGGACGTCACCTACGCCCTGCCCGGGGAGCTGTCCCTCATCGAGTTCCCGGTGCGGCAGCTCTTCTCTACCCACCTGTCGAGCTTCGATCTGGTGGTGATGCAGGACTTCGAGCGCTACCCCGCCGAGGTAGGCATCTACTTAGACAACATCGCGCGGTATGTGCGCGACGGCGGGGCCCTCGCCGTGTTGGGCGGGGAGCACACCCTGAGCCGTGGCGGCTTCGTGGGGACCCGTTTTGCCCAGGTTCTCCCGGTGAAGCTCCTGCCGCCCGGGCCACCGTCGACCCTGTTGTCCGAAGACCTGTTCAAACCCCGCTGGACCTCCCTGGCCGAGCACCACCCCATCACGCGCGCCCGGGGGCTCCCCAGCCTGTCGGGCTCGGGGCTGCGGGGGTTGCCCGCCCTGGAGGGGCTCAACCGCGTGGCCCGGGCCCATGGAGACACCGCTGTGCTGGCTGTCCACCCGACTCTGCGTGGAGAGGACGGGCGACCGGCGCCGGTCCTCGCCGTGCGTGAGGTGGGGCGCGGTCGGGTGCTCACGCTGCTCACCGACAGCAGTTGGCTGTGGCGGTTCGCCGCCGCGGGGGGGGCAGGCGCGTCGACCTATGACGCCTTCTGGCAGCGGGCGGTGCGTTATCTGCTCGGTGATCCGGAGTTTGACCGACTCCGGGTGGTGACTGGGCACCATCCCTACCCGGCGGACAAGCCCTTTGGGTTGACCATCACCGCCAGCGATCCGAAGTACCTGCCCCTCAAGGATGTGGCGGTGGCCTACCGTGTCATGCGCACGGATCGCGCTCCAGAGATCGAGGTCACTTCGGGGAGCGGTACCACCGGGGACGGCGGGGAGCTGGCCGTGACCCTCACCCTTCCTCCGGGCACGTTCCGCCTGGAGGCCAAGGGGCTGCTGGAGGGCCGCTCGGTACAGGCAAAGGGCGAGCTCGTCACCGAGGGGCAGGCCGACGAGCTCGCGCGGGTGGCCCCCGATTCGGAGCTACTGGCCGCTGTGGCCGCCACCACCGGTGGCCGGGTGCTGTCGTCGGACACGCTGGCCCGGGCCCGGCTCCATCCGCCCCGAATCGTGCGCCTGGACAACCTGCGCTCCGAGCCCCTGGTGGGCAACGTCTGGCTCCTGTGGGTGCTCATCGTCCTAGCCCTGGCCGCCGAGTGGCTCCTTCGCCGCCGTTACGCCCTGGCATGATTCCGCCGCTATCTTAGGACCCGATCGAATATTACTTGATCACTCAAGCCGCCGATGCATCCCGGCT
>JAOZUO010000045.1:0-26999 GCA_029938605.1 Deltaproteobacteria bacterium
CGGCCTTCTTCTTCACCACCTTCTTTTTGGCGGCCTTCTTCTTGACGACCTTCTTTTTGGCGGCCTTCTTCTTCACCACCTTCTTCTTGGTGGCCTTCTTCTTGGCAGCCTTCTTCTTAGGGGCGGCCTTCTTCTTGGGGGCGGCCTTCTTTTTGACGGCCTTTTTCTTGGTCTTTGTAGCCATGGTTTTTGTCCCTCCCGTTGTTAACGGTTCATGCGTGCTGTTTCGACCATTCGCGGTTTCTATTCACGAAGTCACCCATCCGGATCACCTCGCACGATTCAAGCCCGGCTCTGCCGTTTCCGAGCAATACATGTTGAGCTGTGAGTATGTCGTCGCGCATAGCAGTTCCCATCAGTCAACGTTCATCGATCATGAAAGACATTTTTACACACACGTCACAAGGTTTCAATTTTTCCTCGTGTAAAAAACGACGCAAAAACCGAATCACGACAGCACACCAGATGGGACGCCGAAGGCTTACTCGAGGTCAAACCGGAGGGGCAAACCGTCAGCGAGAAGGAACCCTTGGAGCGTCGGAGTCACGCGACCACCACCCATTGTCACCAGCCCCTCATGGACAAGCGCGGCCACGATATCCAGACCTGAATCGATGGTCCGTGCAAAGTCCACGGAGATTCCATTTGCCGTGCGAAGCCCTAGAAGCAGCGTTTCAAGACGAATTTGTTTTTGCGTCAGCGACTCGGAGCCGACCGTCGCGTCACCTTTCCCACGCACGCGCTCGACGTAGTCAGCGACATCGGTGACGTTCCATCGACGGCGCCCATCACGGTAGGAATGCGCGGCCGGACCGAGCCCGATCGTCTCGGTGTGACACCAGTATTTTTGATTGTGCCGGGATCTCACCAAAGAGGTGCGTGCAAAATTAGAGATCTCGTAGTGATCAAAATCGCGCGATCGGATCGCGTCTGCCACAATCAGAAAACACGTTCGCTCTTCCTCTTCGCCGAGTCGCTGCAGCTCACCTCGCGCATGTCGTCGGCCGAAAACCGTGCGAGGCTCCAGCGTGAGCTGGTAGCAAGAAAGGTGGTCCGGCGCGAATGAAAAGGCGCTGTCGATGGACTCTCGCAGGCTTGTGGAAGACTGCCCGCAGAAGCCGTAGATCAGGTCGATGGAGAGGTTTGGTGGCCCATGTTCGCGCACTGCTTCCAGCGCGCGCAGCGCTCCGTGTGCTGTGTGTCGCCGACCGAGAAAACGCAGCTCGTCTTCATTGAAGGACTGCGCACCAACGCTGATGCGATTCAGACCGAGCTCGCGCCACAGCTTCGCAACCCGCGGCGTCACGTCGTCCGGGTTCACCTCAAGGGTGATCTCCGCGTCGGGCGTGAAGGAGCACACCCGCCCCAACCCTTCCACCAACGCAGCGAGCCCATCGGGAGAAAGCACGCTCGGGGTGCCTCCGCCCAGGTATAGCGTATCGAAGGGCCCACGCCCCGCTGCGTGGTGCTCCGCCTCACGCAGAGCAGCATCTACGAAGGCGCTCTGCAGCCCCGAACCCACCTCTGAAAAAAAATCGCAGTAGGGGCACTTGGAGTGACAAAAGGGAACGTGAACATAGAGCCCGGCGGGCGCACCACCGTCCGGATCGTCACTCATTGTTGGTCTTGAGCACTGCGACGAAGGCCTTCTGGGGAATCTCGACGTTGCCCACCATCTTCATGCGCTTCTTCCCCTTCTTCTGCTTCTCGAGGAGCTTGCGCTTGCGGCTGATGTCCCCCCCGTAGCACTTGGCGGTGACATCCTTGCGGAAGGCGTTGATGGTCTTGCGGGCGATGATCTTGCCGCCGATGGCGCCCTGGATGGCGATCCGGAACTGCTGCCGTGGGATCTCCTCCCGCAGCCCCTCGCAGGCCTGCAGCGCTCGAGCGCGAGCGTTCTCCCGGTGAACAATGAGCGAGAGCGCGTCCACCGGCTCGCTGTTGACCAGGATGTCCACCTTCACCACGTCCCCGGTTCGGTAGCCGATGAGGTCGTAGTCGAAGGAGCCGTAGCCCTGGGTGACGCTCTTGAGGCGATCGTAAAAATCGAAGATCACCTCGGCCAGGGGCATCTCCGCCGTAAATTCCATACGGCCGGGCGAGGGGTAGGTGAAGTTCGTGTTGTCCGCGCGGCGCTCCATGCACAGCTTCATCACCACGCCCATGTACCGCTCGGGCATCAGAATGGAGGCACGGATGTACGGCTCCTCCACCTTGTCGATGGCCACGGGGTCGGGATAGTAGGCCGGGTTGTCCACGGCGATCTCGGTGCCGTTGTTGAGATGGATTCGGTACTCCACGCTGGGCACGGTCATGATCAACGACTGATCGAACTCACGCTCAAGGCGCTCCTGGACGATCTCCAGGTGGAGCAGACCGAGGAAACCGCAGCGGAACCCCTGGCCCAACGCCACCGAGGAGTCCTTCTCGTACTCCAGGGAGGCGTCGTTCAGGGAGTACTTCTCCAGGGCATCCACCAAAGAGGGGTACTCATCGTTGGCCACCGGATAGATCGAGGAGAAGACCACCGGCTTGGACATGGTAAACCCGGCGAGGATCGACTCAGCGGGCGCCTTGTCCAGGGTGATCGTATCCCCCACACGGGTGTCACTCACGGTCTTGATGCCCGCGATGAGATAGCCCACCTCACCGGCGCTCAGCTTCTTCCGGGGCTCGCGCTCGAGACGGAAGAACCCCACCTCCTCCACTTTGTACGTGACGTTGTTGGACATGGTCCGGATCACGTCTCCGGCACGCACCGTGCCTTGCATCACACGCATGGACACGATGGTCCCGCGAAATACATCATAGTTAGCGTCGAAAATCAGCGCCGCCAGGGGAGCGTCCGCGTCGCCCACGGGCGGCGGAAGCCGCTCCACCACAGCCGCCATCACCTCTTCGATGCCCGTGCCCATCTTGGCCGAACACAGGAGCGCATCGTCCCCGTCGAGCCCGAGCTCGGTGTCGATGGCCTCCCGCGCCATCTCGATATCCGCGGCAGGTAGGTCGATCTTATTGATGACCGGGACAACCTCCAGGTCGTGCTCCATGGCGGCGTAGAGGTTGGCCAGGGTCTGCGCCTCCACACCCTGGGAGGCGTCCACCAGCAGCAGCACGCCTTCACAAGAGGCCAACGCACGCGAAACCTCATAGGAGAAGTCCACGTGTCCCGGCGTATCGATCAGGTTGAGCGTGTACTGCTGTCCATCCGCAGCCGTGTACGGTAACGCCACCGTCTGACTCTTGATGGTGATACCGCGCTCACGTTCGATATCCATGGTATCGAGCAATTGGTCGCGGAACTCTCGATCAGGCACCAGGCCGGCATGCTGAATCAACCGGTCGGCGAGGGTCGACTTGCCGTGGTCGATGTGCGCGATGATGGCGAAATTTCGAATCAGGGGCATGGTACGCTTAGTCCGTGGTCTGCCAATCGCGTCCGAGCGCGACGTCTGGGTCAGTTGCCTAGCACCCTACTAGGGGTTTTTTTCGCTTCCGTCAATGGAAGAGCACCCCAGCTACGACGGTTCGCCGCTACGGTCAAGCCTACAGGCGCCGCCCTACTGTCGCAGACGAACAGCCAAGGCGTACAGTTCCCGGCGCGGGCGCCCCGTCTGCCCGGCGAGGTCTCGGGCCACATCCCGAGCAGAGACTCCGTCGGCCAAGCTCGCCCGCATCAGCTCCTCGATCTCGTCGTCTGACAGGGTCGCGCCCTCCGCCTCAGAGCGCCCCTCGATCACCAGCACGATCTCTCCTTTCACAGGCTGCCCGTCGTACCGCGCGGCGAGGTCGGGCAGGGTCCCCCGGACAAACTCCTCGTGCATCTTGGTCACCTCACGCGCCACCAGGGCCCGCCGCGCCCCCAGCCGCTCGGCGAGGTCAACCAGGGTCTGGCCCAGGCGACGGGGGGACTCGTAGACCACTGCCGCCGCGTCGTCGTGCAACAGGGCGTCGATCCGGCGACGCCGCTGTACGCCCTTTCGCGGCAAGAACCCCTCGAAGCGGAAACGCTCCACCGAAAGCCCGGAGGCCGAAAGTACCGCCGTGACCGCCGACGGACCGGGCACCGGCACCACCGAGATCCCCGCGCCCACGCACGCCGCCACCAGGATCCCGCCGGGATCGGAGATGGCCGGCGTACCACACTCGGTGATCAACGCCACGGTAGCCCCCGCCGCAAGCTGCTCGACGAGTCGCGGCGCCCGGGCATGCTCGTTGCCTTCGAACAGGGAGATGAGCCGGGTCTTGATGCCGATTCGGGCCATCAGCCGCCCCGCCGTTCGCGTGTCCTCCGCGGCCACCAGGTCCACCTCGGCGAGCACCCGGCGGGCACGGTCTGTGAGGTCCTCCATATTGCCTATGGGGGTCGCCACAATGTACAGGCACCCAGACCTGTCACGCCGCTGTGTCTCTACATCTTTCATTAATAGCTACGCGCGCACGCGTGCGCGGCGCCGAGGACGGACTAGTCCCACCCCATGGCGATCTCCACGGCGTCCCCCATCTCTTCGCGGAGGTACTCCCGCAGCTTGCCGAGCAGCCTCTTTTCGAGCTGCCTCGCCCGCTCCCGGCTCACACCGTAGCGATCCCCGATCTGCTTGAGCGTCAGGGGCGCGTCGCTCATGAGCCGCTCTCGGTAGATCACCGCGTCCCGCCCTTGAAGATCCCGCGAGAAGCGCTCGAGCTTGTCCGAGAGGATCTCCCGAAACTCCTTGCTCGCCACTTGCTCGTCAGGCGGAGAAGCATCCTCGGGCAAAACGTCGTAGTAGGTGCGGTTGCCGCTCTCGTCCTTGCCCAGCGGTGCCGACAGCGAGAGATCGGGCGCAGCGAGGCGGCGCTCCATCTCCACCACCTCGGTCTCGGTCACGTCCAACGCCTTGGCGATATTGTCCGCCGTGGGCTGGATCCCCCGCTTCTCCAGCTCCGCCTTCTGCTTACGCAGGTTGAAAAAGAGCTTTCGCTGGGCCTGGGTGGTCCCGATCTTCACCATCCGCCAGTTGCTCAGGATGGACTTCAAGATGTAGGCGCGGATCCACCACGCCGCATAGGTGGACAGCTTCACACCGCGGTAGGGGTCAAACTTCTGGACCGCCTGCACGAGACCCACGTTGCCCTCCTGGATCAGGTCCAGCAGGTTCTGATGCGCCTTGCGGTACTCGTGGGCAATCTTCACCACGAGCCTCAGGTTGGCGGTCACGAGCTGCCTGCCGGCGGCCGGATCGCCATCCTCCTGGTACGCCTTGGCCAGCTCCACCTCCTCCTCCCGGGTGATGAGAGGATAGCGACGCGTCTCCTGGATGTACGCCGTGAGCGGATCGTACATGGCCAGCGAACGGGTGGAGGCGGAGACCGTGGCGGGCGTTCGCACAGGTCTTGACGTCAGCGCGGTGGACCCGGAGCTCTTTTTGACCTTGTCACCGGATCCCTGGCCGTCGGAAGGTGCACTATCCACCACCTCCGGAGTGATGGCCTCGGCATCCTGGGCGGCCTGGGCGGCCTTCTTTTTCGGCCGACCGCGCTTGGTCGCCGGCTTTTTCTTACGTGTAGTGCTCATAACTGGTTTGGATCGCTAGCGACCACCACGACCATCGTCGTCACGATCCTCTGGACTGTAGGTTTTGACATTCTCCGCAGGAATGTCAATGACTTCTCCGTCTCCCAGGTCCACGCGCTCCCCTTCGTCGGACCCTTCGACGCCCCCCGCCCCACCAAAGCCAGGGATCCCCCCCAGCCCGCCATCAGCCGAGAAAGGCCCCTTCGACACGATTTTCATCTTGAACCGCTGCATGAGCAGCCGCGCCAACCCTCGCCGCAGGGGCGGTATCAGCACCAGGAACCCCACCGTGTCTGTAAGGAACCCAGGCGTCACGAGCAGCAGCCCTGTCGCCAGCAGGCACAGCCCGGACACCATCTCCTCCGCTGGCAGCCGCCCCTGGGCTGTTTCGGATCGGATGCGGGCCAAGGTAGACAGCCCCTGGCTCTTGACCAACGACCATCCCAACATTCCCGTCAACACGATGATCCCCACCGTGGTCACCGGCCCCACGAACCTCCCCACAGCAATGAGGAGATACAGCTCCACCGCCGGCAGGACAATGAACAACAACAGCAGCCACATGCAAAGATAGTAACCACTGCAACCGAAGGTTCAACCTCCGGGGGCCCTTCCTCGCCCGATGGGGTCGGACCCTTACTTCTTGGCGATGAAGCAAACCCCCTCTTATTGGCTCCGTCTAATGACAATATCCATTGGAGTATTACACTGTAGGTGTAGCTTCATACAACGGCCGCCAAACGACCGCCAAACGACCGAAACGCACCATGAAGTGCACGCTAAGAACAGTTTCAGCGATGATCCGCCCACCGCATTGGGCGCGCAGTCGAAGCCACCTCCGGGGGCTCTCGATCCTGGTTCTTGTGGGCGTCGGGCTCACGACCCTCGGCTGCCCTCACCGCGCCCGCGAAACCCACCCCCCGCTCAACGTACCCCAACGCTTCTCGACCGGAACCAAGGGCACCCCACCCAATCGCTGGTGGAGGGCATTCAAGGATCCGCATCTCAACCGGCTGGTGTCTCGAGCCCTGGTCGGCAACCTCTCCCTGCGGGCGGCCTGGGATCGGCTGGACCAGGCTCGGGCGGCGGCGCGGAAGGCCGGCGCCGCACAGTATCCGCAGTTGGACGCCACTGGATCCGCCAACGGAACACTCTCGTCGGCGGGCCACTCGGTGAGCGCCACGCTGGGCCTCGTCGCGAGCTACGAGGTCGATCTGTGGGGTAGAGTCAGCGCCACCCGAAACGCCGCCAGACTCGACGCCCTCGCGTCGCAGCAGACCCTTCGAGCCGCGGCCATCTCCCTGTCGGCCGAGGTGGTGCTCACCTGGTTCCGGCTCCAGGATGGGCTGGCGCAGAGCGCGCTGCTCGGAAAGCAGCTTGCTCTCAACCAAAAAGTCCTGACGCTGGTGGTCTTCAGCTTCCGCAATGGGCAGGGTCAAGCCGCGGATGTGCTGCAGCAGCAACAGCTCGTGGAGTCGGCCCAGGGAGAGCTCGCCGGGCTCTCGGCGCAAACGCAGGTCTACAAACATCAGCTGGCGATACTCCTGGGACACCCCCCCGGCCAGAAGCTCGGCCTCACCAGGCGCCCCCTACCCACGCTACCGCCCCAACCGTCCACGGGCCTGCCGTCGGAGCTGCTGCGCCGCCGCCCGGACGTCCGAAGCGCGTACTTCAAGGTGGCTGCCGCGGATCGGCAGGTGGCCGCGGCGATCGCCGACCGCTACCCACGGCTGAGCATCGCGGCCAACGGCAGCGTTACCGGCGGATTCAACGGCCAGATGTTCACCAGTTGGCTCGCGAATCTGGCGGCCAACCTTCTGGCGCCCCTGTTTGACGGAGGCGCCCGACGCGCCGAGGTGCAACGCACGCGGGCGGTCTGGTCCGAGGCCCTCAATAACTACGGGCAGACGATCCTCGTGGCCTTGCGCGAGGTAGAAGACGCCCTGGCCAGGGAGCGACACCAGGGCCGAACCATCGTGAGCCTGGAAAAGCAGCTCCTCCTCTCCAAGTCGGTCGTGAAGCAAACGCAGTACAACTACCTCCACGGGGCCGACACCTACCTCCGCGTTCTCCACGCCACCATCAGGCATCAAGCATTGGAACGTCGCCGACTCCAAGCCGAGCGCGTGCTCTTGGAGTACAGGGTCTCACTCTTCCGGGCTCTGGCCGGGGGTTGGAAGCTACGTCGTACCCGAACCAAGACCAGGGCTAAGGCCAGGGCTAGGGCCAAGGTCAGGGTCAAGGTCAAGGCTAGACCCAAGCGCGAGCGAAGCCGGGACGCGAACCCAAAGAGGCCCCATGGAAAATAACTCCGAGAGTAAAACGTCCGGCAGCCCAGACCCCGGCGCCAAGGTTTCGGGGATTCGGCGGCTCCTTCCCAGGGTGCTGCAGGTGGTGCTCGCCATCGCGGTGCTCGTCGGCTCCGCCGGGGTGGCGCGCTATATGATGAAGAACCGCCCCGCGCCCAAGCGCAAACGCCGCCAGCCGCACGCCACCATGGTGCAGGTGATCCAGGTCCAGCCCAACCGGGAGCGGGTGCTGATCAAGGCCACCGGCACCGTGCGCGCCGCCCAGCAGGTCACCCTGCACCCCCAGGTCAAAGGGGAGGTCCGCTCCATCAGCTCGGAATTTCTGCCCGGCGGTGTGTTCAAGCGTGGTGACGTCCTGTTGGCCATCGACTCGCTGGACTACCGAATAGCCCTCCGTCAGGCCTCCGCGGTCCTGGCCCAGGCCCGGGCGAGCCTGAAGATCGAAGAGGGACGGCAAGCGATTGCACAGCGGGAGTATCGCCTCCTGGGCAAGTCCGCCTCCGGCGCCAGCACCGATCTGGTCCTTCGAAAACCCCAGCTCCGAGCTGCCAAGGCCAACGTGGAGTCGGCCGCGGCGACCTACCGGAAGGCCGCGTTAAACCTCAAGCGCACCACCCTGCGCGCGCCCTTCAACGCAGTGATCCAAACACGGGACGTCAACATCGGCACGCGGGTTGTCGAGTCCACCCGCCTGGCCAAGCTCGTCGGGACCGATGCCTACTGGGTGGAGCTCGTGGTTCCCGTGGACCAGCTCCGCTGGATTCGTTTCCCCGCCACCACCGCTCAGCCCGGAACCAAGGTCCGCGTGTATGACTCCACCGGCGGCCAAAGCCCCAAATACCGAGTGGGTCGCGTACGTCGCCTGGCACCTGACCTGGAGGAGCAGGGACGAATGGCGCGGCTCATCGTGCGGGTGGAAGATCCGCTGACCCTAACGCCCGCCAACACCGGCAAGCTCCGCCTGCTGATTGGGTCCTACGTGAAGGCCGAGATCGTCGGGAACCCGCTCAGCTCCGTGTTCGCCCTACCGCGCCGGGCGCTCCGTGGGGCCAACCAGGTCTGGCTTCTGGGCACCAAGAGCCGCCTTGAGATCCGCACGGTCACCGTGGCCCACCGCGGCGTCGATCGGGTGCTGGTCTCGGGCGGACTCAAGGCCGGTGACCGTCTCGTGCTGACGGACCTCACCACACCGGTCCAGGGAATGCGTCTTCGCGTCCTTCGGACATCGGGGCGGCCCCAAGGCGCCCCAAAGGGCGCCATGAATCGCGCCAAGAGCCCCGCTAAAAAACGCACCAGGCGCCGCCCATGAGCGAGACCGACTCCAAGGATGAAAAACACGGCGTCGTCGCCTGGATGGTGCACAACCGGATCACGCCGAACCTGCTTACGATCGCCCTGATCCTCGGTGGACTGTTCATGTCCACCCGCATCAAGCAGGAGATTCACCCTGAGTTCGAGCTGGATTTCGTCACCGTCACAGTGGTCTACCCCGGGGCCAGCCCCGAGGAGGTGGAGAAGGCGATCCTGCTGTCCATCGAGTCGGAGGTGCGGGGCATAGACGGCGTCAAGAAGCTCGTTGCCACCGCGACGGAGAACAAGGGCCTGGTGGTGGTCGAGCTGATCGAGGGTGTGAACAAGCAAAAGGTGTATCAGGACATCCGACAGGCCGTGGACCGGATCACGACCTTCCCAAAGAACGCCGAGCGCCCGGAGGTCACCCTGCTCGCCCAACGCCGATCAGTACTCAAGGTGATGCTGTTTGGCGACGTCTCCGAGCTCATCCTGCGCCAGGTCGTGGAGCGGACGCGAGACCGCCTGCTGCAGAGCCCCGACGTGACCCAGGTCGACCTTCTGGGGGCGCGGGCCCGACGGGTATTCGTGGAGATCTCCCAATCCACCCTGCGCAAACATGGCCTCACCCTGCAGGAGGTCTCCAATCGCATTGCTGCCGCCTCGGTGGAGCTCCCGGGAGGCAAGATCGAGACCCACACGGGTCAGATCCTGCTCCGCATGAAGGACCGTCGGGACTGGGCCAAGGGATTTGCGCGGATCCCCATCATCACCACGGCCGATGGGGGCGTGCTGCGCCTGGCCGACGTCGCCACAGTAAAGGAGGGATTCGAAGAGACCAACCGCTTCGCCAGCTACAACAAGAAAAGAGCCATGGTGCTGGAGGTCTACCGGGTGGGTGACCAGACGCCCAAGTCGGTGTCTGCCGCCGTCCGCAAGGTTCTGTCCCAGGTGAAGGGCGAGTTTCCCCCGGGCATCAAGTGGGCCGCTCGAGACGACCGCAGCAAGCGCTACAAGCAACGGCTGAATCTGCTGCTGAAAAACGCCGGGCTGGGTCTATTGATCGTGCTCATTGTCCTGGCGGTCTTCCTCGAGTTGCGTCTGGCGCTGTGGGTCACCATGGGGATCATCACGTCATTTTTGGGGGTCATGCTGTTTCTCCCCGCAATGAACGTCTCGATCAACATGGTCTCCATGTTCGGGTTCATCATCGCCTTGGGTATCGTCGTGGATGATGCCATCGTGGCGGGCGAAAACATCCACGAATACCGAATGCAGGGCATGAGCCTGGTTCAGGCCTCCATCCGTGGGGCTCGCGACGTGGCGACGCCGGTCACGTTCGCCATCCTAACCAACGTGGTGGCGTTTTTGCCCCTGTACTTCATGTCGGGCACCCTGGGCAAGCTGTGGCGCGTGATCCCTCTGGTGGTGATCGCGGTGTTCATCATCTCCCTGCTGGAGTCGCTGCTGATCCTCCCGGCCCACCTGGCCCACACCCGTCGACGAGCAAACCGCGGCCCCGGCCGCGTCGCGCGCATCCAGCAGTGGATAGCCCGGCTCCTGCAACGCTTCATTACCGGGGGGTACGCGCCGCTTCTGAATCTGGCGCTGCGCTGGCGGGTGCTGACCGTGTCAGTGGGGCTGGCGGTGCTCATCGCCGTGATCGCCTACGTGGCGAGCGGGCGGATCGGCTTCATCCTGATGCCGCGGGTGGAGGCGGACGTGGCGGTGGCCACCGCGACCCTGCCCCACGGTAGCCCTGAGGCAGAGATGAAACGGGTGCGGGACCGGCTGGTGAACGCAGTGAATCGGATCGCCAAGAAGAACGGCGGCAAGAAGCTCGTCCGGGGCGTCTCGGCGCTGGTGATCGAAAACAAGGTGGAGGTCATTGCCTATCTGGGCAAGCCCAACGTTCGCCCGCTCGACACCCGGGAGGTGGCGCGCCGTTGGAGACGCGAGATCGGCGCCATCGCCGGCCTGGTTTCCCTTCGTCTGGAATCGGATCGCGGCGGGCCGGGCCGGGGAGCCGGCCTCACCGTGGAGCTCAGCCACCACAACATCGCCATGCTGGAACGCGCCTCCCGGGACCTGGCGAACCGACTCGGCGAGTTCCCCGCGGTCAAGGACATCGACAACGGCTTCACACCTGGAAAACGGCAGCTCAGCTTCCATATCACTCCCGCGGGACAGAGCCTGGGTCTGACCTCCGCCGAGGTGGGTCGCCAGGTGCGAAACTCCTTCTTCGGCGCCGAGGCGCTGCGTCAACAGCGCGACCGAAACGAGCTCCGCGTGTACGTCCGGCTCCCCGAGACGGAGCGCCGCAGCGAATCCAACGTGGAGCAATTGCTCATCACCACCAAAACCGGCCGCAGGGTCCCGTTGCTGGAGGTGGCCAGGATCTCGCGCAACCGCGCGTACACCTCCATTCACCGCCGAGACGGCCGACGCACCATCACGGTCACAGCAAACGTCGAGCCCATCGGAAAGACGGGTCAGATCCAGCGCGCGTTGAAGACCAAGGTCCTACAAGAGCTGATCGCCGGGTGCCCGGGGCTCACCTTCCGCTTCGAAGGACGACAGGCCGAAAAGCGCGACTCCATGGCGAGCCTGCTCAGCGGATACGCCATCGCGCTGTTCGTGATGTATTTCCTGCTCGCCATCCCCTTTCGTAGCTACACCCTGCCCGGAGTCGTCATGGTGGCCATCCCCTTCGGCATTATCGGCGCGGTGGGGGGACATGTCCTCATGGGGTACAACCTCAGCGCCATCAGCGTGATGGGGATTGTGGCCCTGTCCGGGGTGGTGGTAAACGACTCCCTCATCCTGCTCGAGCACATGAACCGTCGCATGCGAGACGGCCTCTCCCCCATCGAAGCCATACGGGACGCCGGAACCCGACGGTTTCGCCCCATCATCCTGACCACCCTGACTACCTTCGGTGGCCTGGCGCCCATGATCCTCGAGACCTCCCGACAGGCCCGCTTCATGATCCCCATGGCGATCTCCCTGGGCTTCGGCATCCTCTTCGCGACCTTCATCACCCTGCTGCTCGTGCCCTGTTTCGCGCTGCTGCTCGAGGATATCAAAAGCCTGGTGACCAGACGCCGGACCTGATCCTTCCCACAGCTCTTTCTTGCCGCCCCATCCAAAAGGTCATGCTATAAAAAACCCATGCGAAACACGCGGAATTCTGTGGTCTTGGGTGCGATGGTTCTGGTAACGGGGCTGGGGCTGGTGGGTCTGCCCGGTGTCGCGCACGCCTTCGAGTGGGAAGGCAAGCTCCGCGTGACGGTATCGAAGCTGGGGAGCTCCAAGGCGAAGGTCCGTCTCGCTGCCTTGCAAAAGCTGGGACAGTTCCCCATGAACAAGGTCGCGCGGTACCTGCTGGTGGCCACCCAGGATCTCGACAATGACACCTATCGCGTGACGGCGGCGCGCATGCTCGTGGAGCACCGGGTCCCGGCGGTAATCCCCGTGTTGGTGGAGTGGCTCTCGGACTTCGAGCTGGCCGTGCGCGTGGAAGCGGCCCGCCTCCTCGGACGCATGGGCAGCGCAGCCACCGTGGGCCCCCTGCTGCGCACCTTCGGCGACTTCGAGCACAAGGTGCGCATGGCCGCGGTCCTCGCGCTGGGCGACATCGGCTCCCGCAAGGCCATCACGGGCATCCTGGGACGCCTGAACGATCCCAACGTAAAGGTTCGCAAGGCAGCCATCCACGTGCTGTCGGAGCTCACGGACACCCGCGCGGTCATCCCCTTGCTTGGAAAGCTCACCGATCCCTCCCGGGAGATCCGCGAAGCCGCCGTAAAGACGCTGGCCAAGATCGCCGATCCCCGGGCTGTCCCGCCGCTGCTCCGCTTGCTCAAGGATCCCACGACCCAGGTTCGCGTGGCGGCCATCGCCGCCCTGGGCAGCCTGCGCAGTCCCACCGCCGTGGCGGCGCTGATCGACCTGTTCAACCGCTCAAACGTCGTCACGGAGCGCCAAGCCGTGGTCAAGACCCTCGGCCGACTCTCCACCCCCGCGGCCCGCCACACCCTCGTCAAGGCGCTGTTCGATCCCAGCCTTGGCCGCGCCGTTCGGGACGCCCTCGTTCTGTCCGGTCCCGGAGCCGTCGGGCTCCTATCGAAGGCTCTGGGCGCCCCGCGCATCCGCGTCTACTCCGCCACGCTCATCGTGAGGATCTTGCAGGACATCGGCGATGTCCGGGCGTCACGAGCCCTGGTGCGAGAATTCCACCGGGGGCGGGTACGCCGCAAGATCGTCGTCGAGGCGCTGGCCACCTGCGGTGACGCCTCGGCCCTGGTGCCCCTACTCGTGGTCGTAGCGGGTGAAGACAAGGCCCAGCGCCGTCTCGCCCTCGGCGCCTTGCTACACATCGCGGATCGGCGAGCCATCGTGCCCCTGCTGCCCGTGCTCAAATCCGCCGACTCCTCCAGCCGGCTCATGGCCGTGCGGCTCATGGGCAAGCTCCGAGCAAAACGGGCAGTGGGCGTGCTGCAGAAGATGCTCGACAAGGACAGCACCCCCATCCGCGTCGCCGCCGCCTACGCCCTGGGCCGAATCGGTGACAAAAAAGTCGGCCCCCAACTGGTGCCGCTGCTCTCGGCCAAGGAGAAGCGCCTGAGGCGGGCGGCCTTCAACGCCCTGGCCACCTTACGGCCCACCGCGGTGGTCATGGATCTGCTCAAGATCGCCCGCAATACCGAGGAGGAGACAACGCATCGGGCCACTGCCCTGGACGCAGTCGGAGCCATCGGACGGTCCAGCCGCACTGCGGAGCACCAACGGATCATCATCGCGCTGGCCACCGACTCCAACCGAATCGTGGCCACCGCCGCCCTCACCGCCATGGGCGCCATTCGAAACCCGGCTTTCGCCAAGCCCCTGCTCAAGCTGCTGCCCAAGGCGACCAAGCTCGTCGGGCTCAAGGTGATCGATGTGCTGGCCCACTTCCCCAGCGCCGCCACGGCGGCCGCCTTGGGGAAGATGCTCGGGGACAAGAGTTGGAAACGCCGAGCCATGGCCGCCTGGGCTCTGGGAAATCAGGGACGATACGCGGATCGCGCAGCCCTGCTCAGAAGTCTACGGGACGCTCACATGGGCGTGCGTACCAACGCCATCGGCGCCCTGGCGCGGCTCCGGTACAAGCCGGCGGTGGCTCCGTTACGCAGGCTGCTTCGCCCCGGTGAGATCAACCCGAACCTCCGCGCCGCGGCGGTGCTCGGGCTGGGGCTGCTGGGGGATCGATCGTCGGCCACCACCATCGCCAACCTGCTGAAGCTCGACCTGACAAATCGCGCCCTCGAGACCAACATCATCCGAACGCTGCTCGCCCTGGGGTGGAGCAAAAAGAAGGTCCTGCGCCGTACGGAAAGGCGGGGAGACAAGGAACTGGTCCGGCTGGCTCGCCAATTGGCCCAGACCAAACCGCGGCCCAAACGCACTTGGGTGGGGTTCGACATCTTCAACGACAAGGGACATCACAAGCGGGGCCTCCCGATCATCTTGAGGCTACCTGACGGCATGATCCGCTGGACCCTCTCGGACGAACGCGGCAAGGTCTACGAAGAGCAGATCGCGCCTGGGACCGTCCACTACCAGTATGTCCGGGACTCTGGCGGCAAACCCTAGTCCCTCGACCCACGCCTCTAGTCGATCCTAGCTCGCCCTACGCAGACGCAGACGCAGCGCGAGCAACCCCAACGCCAGGAGCAGAAGGCGCAGCGGAGCACCGGACTCCCGAACGGTCGTTGCTCACCGCACGCCACATAGTGGAACTGCCTGAAATCAGATAGATTCCCGCCTTCGCGGGAATGACATTGCTGTGATCGGTGAGGGGGGCGGCTAGACGGATGACGGAACCGGAGGGGGACGGGGACGGGAGCGACTACGCCAACGCCAAGCGCTTCTGTGATCTTGCAGTCAAAGCAAACCGCCAACTTCAGTGGCCCGGAAACCTGCATTTTTTACGAACGCGACTTTGCGCCTCGCGGTAGCGAGCCTATGGCGAAGAGCTAACCGTGCGACATCGATCCAGGGTCACGCTCAGGGGAAAATGAAGTGCGGAGGTGCTAGGCGGCGAGGGGGTGGACGGTGGCGGTGGCGGTGGCGGTGGCGGCGGCGGCGGTGGCGGCGGGGGCGGCGGCGGGAGCGGGAGCGGGAGCGGGAGCAGTGTGAATGCCGACGGTGGCGGCGTAAGCGTCAAGGCGGGAGCGCAGGGAGCGGCGGGCGCGGTGGAGACGGGACATGACGGTGCCCATGGGACTGCCCGTGATGCGCGCGATGTCGCGATAGGACCGTCCCTCGACGTAGTGCAGCTCGAGCACCTCACGGAAGTCTCCCGAGAGCTCATTCAGGGCTTCACGGACCTCGTCGCCGAACTGCTCACGAACTACGTTCATCTCGGGGTTCTCCGCCGCGCGGCGGGTACCGGCAGAGGTCAGACAACGCAGCTCCTCGGGATCCCGCTGGGCGGCGCGCAGCTCGGTGGAGCGCCTCCGGTAGCCCGTGATGAACGTATTGGTCAGGATGCGGTAGCACCAGGAGCGGCAGCTCCCCCGTGGGACGAAGGTCTTCCAGGCCACAAAGGCCTTGAGCAGCGTCTCCTGAACGAGGTCCTCAGCGTCTCGCTCATTGTGCGTGTAACGAAGGGCCTGGCCGTACAGCTCCGGACGTAGGGTGAGCACTTGATGCTCAAAGGAGGGCGCGTTGTTCTTTTGGGTTTTCGTCATGGCACCAGGTATAAGCAACACGCGTGCCAGTCCCATCTCAGGGCTCCGCTTCAGTGCTAAACGGCTGCAATGCTTGGGTGAGATAAGGGGGAAATCTGGACGCCCGGGAAGTAAAGTTCCCACACGGCTGTCACATTGGCGCCCCGACCTTCAGGCGCCAGTGTCATTTTGTCAGCGGACTCAATTTGTAGAGAAGCTCTTGAGCACCGTGGCTACCCGTTCCAGTACGTCCCCGGCCAGCAGGCCGTGGTGGCCCAGGTCCTCGGCGGCCCGATCACCGGCCAAGCCGTGCAGGTATACGGCGAGCTTGAGGGCGTCAAAGGGCGCCACCTGCTGGGCGAGCAGTCCGCCGATGAGGCCCGTGAGCACGTCCCCCATGCCGCCACTGCCCATGCCCGGGTTTCCCGTGGGATTGATGAAAGCCTCCCCGTCGGGCGCGGCGAGCACCGTGCGCGCGCCCTTGAGCGCCACGAAGGCCCCGAACCGAGCCGCGGCCTCCCGCGCCATGGCCAGACGATCCGCCTGGACCTCGCCCGTGGTCACACCGAGTAGTCGCGCCATCTCACCGGGATGCGGCGTAAGCACCAGGGGCGCGGACACCTGCCCGAGAAGATCGGGTCTGGCAGCCACCAGGTTGAGGCCATCGGCGTCGAGCACCACGGGCACCGTTGCGTCCGGCAACAGCTCCCGAAGCACCTCGACCATGGCGTCTCCAGTGGGGATGCCCGGCCCCACCGCCAGGGCCTGCTTGCCGCGGATCATGGCCGTGAGCCGCCCAATGGCCTCGGGAGATTCCAGCGCAACAGAGTCCGGCGCATAGGCCTCGGTCATGGTCTCCAGAGACTGGGCCGCGACGCCGGGCAGCCCATCGGCCGGCACCGCCACCGTCACGAGCCCCGCGCCCACGCGCGCCGCGCCGCGAGCACAGAGCACGGCCGCGCCGGTCTTGCCCAACGACCCAGCCACCACCAGCAGGTGGCCGTAGGTCCCCTTGTGCCCTCCCAATCGCCGGTTGGGCACGAGCCCCGCCACATCCCGTTCCTCGAGCAGGTGGCAGCGCACGTCGAGCTGTACCTCCAGGGCCGGCGGAATGCCGATATCCACGATGTGTACATCGCCGGTGTACTCCACCCCTGGATGGGTCACCACGCCGATCTTCGGGTGACCGAAGGTCACGGTGGCATCAGCCTCCACGGCCACCCCCAGGGGATGCCCCGTGTCCGAGGAGAGGCCCGAAGGAATGTCCACCGCTACGACCAGAGAGCCCGAGGCGTTGATGGCCTCGATGACCTCCCGGTATCGGCCACGCACCTCCGAGGAGAGCCCCGTGCCCAGCAGCGCGTCCACCACGCAGTCGTACCCCGCCAGCCGCTCGGCGAAGTCCTCAGGCACAGCAGCGTCGAGCCACTCGAAGTCCACGCCGAGATTCTCGACCGACTTCAGGTTCACCAGCCCATCCCCCCTGATCCGCTCGCGCGCGGCGAGCATGAACACCCGCACCGGGGCCCCTCGCAAGTGCAGATGTCGCGCCACCACATACCCATCCCCACCGTTGTTCCCTGCCCCGCACAGGATCGCTACTCGCCACCCGGCCAGCCCGGGCGAGAGCCCCTCCACCACCGCCGCCGCTCCCCGCCCCGCCACCTCCATCAAGACCACTCCCCCCACCCCCACCTCTTCAATGGTCACCCGGTCCATCTCCCGCATCTGCGCCGCCGTAACCACCGGAATGCTCATGAGTATGCCGCTGCCTTGATGATGACGATCATGTCTCGCACGGCCTGGTCCAACCCCACCATGGCGGCCCGCGAGATGATCGCGTGGCCGATATTGAGCTCTTCCACCACGGGAATCGCCGCCACCTGCTCCGTGTTGGGATAGTCCAAACCGTGTCCGGCGGCCACCTTCATTCCGTCCGACGCCGCCTTCACTGCGGCCCCGGCCAGACGCTGGATCTCGAGGACGCGGCCCGACCGTACGACGTTGCAGTAGTCCCCCGTGTGCAGCTCCACAATGTCCGCGCCGAGCTCGTGGGAGTACTTCACCGAGTCGGGATCCGGATCGATGAACAGGCTCACCTCAATTCCGCCCTCCTTCAGCTTGCCGATGGCCGTCGCCAGCCCGTCGCGCACAGCCTCGTCGCCCAGGGCCAACCCACCCTCGGTAGTCTGCTCCTCCCGCTTCTCGGGCACCAGGGTGACGATGTCGGGTCCAACCTCCAGGGCGATGCCCACCATCTCCGGGGTGGCCGCCATCTCCAGATTGAACACGGTGCGCACCGTCTCGCGCAGCACGTGTATATCCCGATCCTGGATGTGACGTCGATCCTCGCGCAGGTGCGCGGTGATGCCGTCGGCTCCGGCGAGCTCGCAGAGGGCGGCGGCCCCCACGGGATCGGGGTAGCGTGTGCCCCGGGCCTGGCGCAAGGTGGCGATGTGATCGATGTTGACATGCAAGCGTACGCGTTCCATTGGGCTCACTCCATCGGTGTTGCCAGTATTGAACGGATGGTACACAGAATCCAAACGATAGGAAACACGTCAATGGGGGCCTTCGGTGACGGTGACGCTGAGACTGTGGTGTACTGGACTTGCGTCAGTCTACACAATCTGTGAAGGTGGTCCTTGAGGGACCCAAGACACGATGATTGAACGCGATATTCTCCTCCGGTTTATCCCCCAGCTCGCCGACGCCCCCGAGGCGCTGGACAAGGTGGCCACCGCTTGTACCTCGCACACCCTGGGACCAAACCGGATGTTGGTGCGCGAAGGCGACGAGGCCTCCTTCCTGCTGGGCATCCTGTCCGGGGACGTGGACATCCTGCGCCCCTTCGGTGACTCCCTACGCACCATCGCGCGCGTGGGGCCCGACGCCCTCATGGGCGAGGCGGCCCTGGTGACCGGCCTGCGCCGAACCGCCTCGGTGCGCAGCCACAGCCGGGTCACCTGGATCAAGATCCCAGCAGACGCCTTCCGCACCGCCATGCTGGCCAGCCCGGCGGTCACCCTCGCGCTCATGGAGCAGCTCATGAACCGGCTGCAGCGCAGGGACACGGCCTACCTCGACGCCCTGCGGCAGTCCATCGTCAACCGCGACAAGGAGCTGGCCGAGCTGCGGCTCACGCGCACGGACCAGAGCGAGCCCGACGGCGTGTGGTCCCCTTCCATGGAGCCGGTGCTCGACCGGGCCATGCGGCTGGCAAGATCAGACCTGCCGGTGCTCATACTCGGGGAGTCCGGCACGGGCAAGGAGCTCATGGCGCGGTACGTCCACCGCCACAGTGAACGCGCCGCCAAGGAGCTCCGCTCGCTGAACTGTGCCGCCATCCCGTCGGAGATCGCCGAGGCGGAGCTCTTCGGCGCGCGCAAAGGCGCCTTCACCGGCGCCACCCGGGATCGCATCGGCCTGCTAAAAGCCGCCGACGGCGGTACGCTGTTCCTCGACGAAATCGGGGACCTGCCCCTCGACCAACAGGCCAAGCTCCTGCGAGCGCTTCAGGACGGCACCTTCTATCCGGTGGGGAGCCAAACCCTGAACCGCAGCGATGTGCGCCTGGTGTCGGCCACCAACAAGGATCTGCGCGCCGAGGTGCAAGCCGGCCGATTCCGTGAAGACCTCATGTACCGCATCGACGGCGCCCGGGTTACCTTGCCGCCGCTACGCGAGCGGAAGGACCACATCCCCATCCTCGTCAAGTGGGTCGTCGAGCACGCCATCAAGGACGTGGAACCTGCCTACGTCACCCAGGACATCCTGCCCACCCTGCTCCGCTACCGTTGGCCGGGGAATGTACGGGAGCTCATGAGCGTCCTGAAGGCGGCGCTGGTCCTCGCCGAGGACTTCCCCCGCCTGCACCTGTGTGACCTGCCCGAGGAGCTGGTGCAGCAGGTCTACGCCGACTCAGA
Source organism: Deltaproteobacteria bacterium (assembly GCA_029938605.1). GTDB lineage: Bacteria > Myxococcota_A > Polyangia > HGW-17 > JAJRWW01 > JAJRWW01. The sequence continues at coordinate 19,793 of JAOZUO010000045.1, forward strand.
CGCTCCTGTCCCCAAGGGTGGAAGCGCAGGCATCGACTACGCCGGTCGCGACGAGCCCGAAGCCCCCACCCGCGCCGAATTGCAGGACCTACTGCGAGATCGCAGCCTCAACGAGTACATCCGGGACGTCACCATCAAGGTGATCACCAACGCCCTGGAGGCGCACGAATGGGTCCGCAAAGAGGCAGCACACAGCCTGAGCATGACGCCCCAGAACCTATCGAACTACATCCGCCGCCTGTCCATCCCAACCAAACCCCCCAAATAGTTCTTCATGCGGCAGTAGCCCGACGTCGACGCCTCCACCAGAACAGCGCCAGAAGCGCCAGGAGCGACAGCTCGAAAACACCTGTCGCTGAGCCACCGGCGTTGGAAGAACGACAGCCGCAGCCATTTTCATTAGATGGGTCGGGCGGAGGATCGGGGATCGCGGCGTCGGTTTGCGGCGAAACCCCGGCATCGACCACGCCTCCGTCTGGTCCCGGCGAGATGTCGCCGGTATTCCAGCTCACCGTGTGCAAGCTGGTGTTTGTCTCATCGAAGATCTCCACGTCCACCTGGCCGTTTTCGATCTCGATGCGGGTGTACCCCAGAACGGAGCGGGCGAAAAGCACCGTATGCCCGTCGTCGAGCCACGGCATGGCCTCTGGTGGCTTGTAGCCCGGATCGTCCTCGTACTTGTTGTCGTACAGCGGCGCGCCGCCCCCGCCCATGATGAAGTACCGTACTCCCTCCTCGCTGACACCATACTCCAGATAGTGGTCGTGACCCGCGACCACTGCGTCCACGCCGTACTGGGCAAAAATGGGGTGCAGCAACCGCACGGCGTGACTGCCAGTACGCCCGGGCTTCGATGAATACGGCGGCATGTGCGTGGCCACAAAGATGTGCTGGATCTTGGGGTCGGCGGCGTATCGGCTCAGGGTCTCGATGATCCAGGCGTGCTGGGTCTGGTCAAAGTCCTCAAAGCCCCCGAAGAGCACCGGCTCCACGTTCACGTGACCGTCGAGGTGCAAAAAGGCGCTGTTGCCATACACGTAGCTGTAGTAGGCCTCCGTATCTGACTCCTCCGAGGGCGGCGCAAAGTAGTCGGTGTAGAAGCCGGGGATGTACCCTTCGTGGACCTCGTGGTTGCCCACCGTGGGATAGAGGGGCACGAGCTTGAGCAGCGGGTACTCGATATCGAAAAAGAACTGCCAGTCGTCCGCGATCTCCCCGGAGGAGATCATATCCCCGGTCTGAACCAGAAATGCGAAGGGCTCAGCAGTAAGGAGCGCATCGACGACCAACACATGGTTTTCGTGATAGGAGCGGTTGTCTCCGTACACCACAAAGGCAAAGGGCGCCAGGGGGTCCGCGGGACTCGTCCGAAAGGAGCCCTCATCGGGGGTGGCGTCCCCGGTGACCGTGTAGGAATAGAGTTGGTCCGGCTCCAAGCCGGTGATCACCACCTCGTGCAAGGTGTGGTTCACGGCGGAGTCATAGTCCTGACCATCGACGGTCACGGTGCCAGCGGTGGCGTTGTCCTGCTCCCAGATGATCGTCACACCACCGGGGCGGAGGTCCTGTAGGATCGGGCCCTTGACGATGTCGGCCCTGCCGGAGGGCGCGGCCACCAGCAACGCCAGCAAAAACGCGAAAAGGGCCAAGGAGGTTCGAATATGGATCTGGATCCGCATGATGCTCACCGTAGCTCGATGGTGGTCCACACGGGGAGGTGGTCAGACAGCCCCGCGCAGTAGATTTTCTCGCAGATCTGCGAGTCCGAGAAGCCCTCATGGTTGACAAAAATGAGGTCCTGAACATAAGCGCCGGACGTGGATCGCTCCGAGGCTGCCAGCGCCCGGTGGGCGTCGTAAAACTCCCGTCCGAAAAACGGCGCCACGGCGGGATCGGTCTCGGTCCCATCCCGCAGGTCCAGCCAGTACACCTGCGCCGCGGTCTCGACGCCGATGATCACCGTGCCGGCACGCAGCGCCGCGTGGCGCGCGGTCTCGATGGCCTGACCGTCCCGAATGGGCCCATGGTCCAGGCCGGTCTCGAGCTGAGCGGCGTACAGGTGCACCACGCGCGCACCCACCTTCACGTCAGCCAGCAGAGCCATGCGTCCACCCAGACGCGGCTCACTGAACTCGTCGCGCTCCTCGGGCGGGATGTACCAGTCCCGCTGCACCGCGTATCGCATCACCTCGACGTTGCCCAGGGGGAAACGCGACAAAATAGCGTGGCCACGCTCACAGACCTCATCCAATGGCCCCCCGGGACCGCTCTCCCGGGGCAGCTCGATGAACTCCACTCCGAACACGTAGTTCATCTCCAGAGTCTCGGCCCACTCCCGCGCCACATGGGCATACCCGCTACGACTGCAGCCGCGATCCACCTCGGTCAATAGGACCACATCCGGTTCGATGGTGTCGTAGTAGCTCGTGATCCAGAACATCTGCGATTCCAGGGTCTGACCCCCGTTGAGGTTGAAGGACATCACCACCAGGGATTCCGGCGTCTCGGACGGGACAGCGGCCAGCTGCTCACCCTCGATCACACAGTCGACATAGACCTTATCCACCGCATTATCCGGATCGGACGCCTCCGCACAGAGCCGATCGCTCTGCACAACCGGCACCTCCCCCACCCAGTCGAACTCCCGAAAAGAACCACCAGAGTCCCCCGAACAGGCACCCAGGACCAAGCCCAAACCCAAACCCAAACCCAAACCCAAACCCAAACCCAAGCCCAGACAGACCACACCAGTCAATCGAATAGACATGGCCGTAGGCTACCACGTCTTTGGCGTCCCATTCATCCTTCTCCCCATCGAGACAGACAAGCAGTTGACTGCCGAATCGGTGCGTGACGCCAGCGACGTATGGTACCGTAGACGTTGGGGCATCCGGGATTTCAATTTTTTCTCTGTCGGTGAAATCCCCGTGCAACGCCAATTGCATAAAGCAACTCGTAGGCGCCACTCCCAGTGCGTACCTGTTGTGGCAGTCGTGTTCCGGTTACGCGGCAGTGGCGAGGTTTTCGCGGACAAACCTGGGGTGTCGTGCGGCAATACGGAGCAGGGCTAACGCGGGACCCTCCGGTTTGCGACGTCCCTGCTCCCAGTTGCGGAGTGTGTGGACGCTGATGCCGAGCGCGCCGGAAAAACGCTTTTGCGTAAGGCCCACAAAGTGGCGCAAAGCCACGATGTCCTCGCCGGACTCGATCTGTCCAGCCATGATGCGACGGCGTTGGCTGCGCTTCATCGACCTGCCGAAATCCTTTGCCTTCAGCTCAGGGATATCCGTCATCGCCGGCCCTCCGAATACTTCCGATAAAGCTCACGTTCCTGCTTGGTCGTCCAACGCGCGCTGATGATCCGAGTTATTTCTTCCATTCTCTCTGTCCAGACGACCAAGACAGTACCCCGCGCAATGGGGCCGATGGCGATGAAGCGTTCTTCGTCAAACGAATGCGCCTCATCATAGATCTCCAGATAGTCGGTGTCCGAGCTCAGCAACTCGACGGCTTCGACGAAACCGACGTCGTGCTTGGTGCGGTTGGCCGCCTCTTTGTCGGGATCCCACTCGAACCTCACACCTGAAGTGTAAGTCAATGGCGGAGTAAGTCAATGGCTTACCACGGGGTTGCTATGGCGCGAGGTCGATCAGGATGCCTGCAATCGTCCAGCTCGTCATCGTCGAGGCTGAGCATCCCCACTGGGCCACCGCGCTCCTATTGTTAGGGGGTCGTGCGCGGTGGCCGTGGGGATCGAGCGAGGCCGAATGGGAGCTGGCGGGAAAGTGAGGCGACCGGAGAACGGTCGCCCGAGACGGTCGATGAAGAAGTTGTTGTGTGCTGGAACAAAGCCCCTCCGGCTTGCAAAGCCCCTCCGGCTAGAACAGACCCCGCAGCGGGTTGTTTCGATCGCTGGGATCCGGCTTTTTGGGAGGTTTGGCTTTGGCCTTGGTGCGGGTGCGGCTGCGGGCCCGGGCGTTAGCGCGGGTGCGGCGACCATAGGGGGACCGCTTGGTGGCCTTGCGCCCGGTCTTGAGGGCCACCTTCTGCTCGGCCTGGAGCCGCTTGAGTTGATCCTGAAGCCGCTTCACCTCGGCTTGGTCCTTGGATCTGGCGATGGCCGCCTGCAGGCGGGTAGACTGCTTATCGAGGCGTTGCAGCAACGCCTTGCGCTCAGCGACGGCCCGGGCCTGCATCTGCCGGATCCGCTGCTGGGAGGCCTCCCTCTGCTGCTGCTGTCGCTCGGGCAGGTACACGCCGAACACGTACCCGAGCCCGGCAATGAGCATCACCGCGAGCCCGACAAAGGAGGGCACCACCCACCGCGCGCGTCTGGCGGAGCTGACCATGTTCTCCGCCTCCAGCCGCATACGCTCGGTCTCCAGCTTCGCCTCGGCGTCGATGCGTGCCGACTGCTCGGCCTCGGCCAACCGTAGCTGCGCCTCGCGCGCCTCCCGCCGGAGCGCCTCCTGCTCGGCCCGCGTTGCCTCCTCGGCCAGCCGCAGCTTCTCCTGCTCCGCCTGTCGGGCCAGGTTCTGGGCTGACTCCCGGGCGCGCTGCTCTGCCGCGGCACGGTGCTGGAGGGCCACCTCCTCCTTTTGGAGTCGATCCTCTTCAATCTCTCTCAGGGCGCCGAGTGAGGTCAGCACCGAGTTTTCATTGCGATCCGCCATGGGTCATTATCCTTTCGGGGCGTAAGGGCCCTGCCAATTCTCGGTGGTATTCACAGCAACATCGGTGCCACTCGGCCCGACGCCCCACTTCACTCCCAACAACATCTTTGTTTTCAGATAGTTAAAACACCTGAGGCCAGCGAATCGTCACCCAGAGTCGCCCTTGAGCGAGCCACGCCCTAAACAATACGTGTACACAATTGGGGAACTCGACACCCGATGGTTAATCGCTGTCAACCACCGCAACGGACAGAACCTCCACCGGCTCCACCACGTTTTTGAATCGGAAGACTCCCTTGGAGGCGAACCGCAGGTGGGGCAGCCCGGGGCGGTTGGCACTGTCCTTCAGGGTCGCCAGGGCGTGGACATGGGTCTGGGGCACCGTGAGGATCTCTCCCGCCTCGGCCGCGGCACAGAGACGGGACCCCAGGTTCATCCAGTATCCCAGGGCGGTGTAGTACATGTGACTCGGCGTGCCCATATTGCCCACGGCCACCTCGCCCGTGGCAATGCCCACGCCGATGCCGGGCTGGGGCCACCCCTCTCGCTGCCACTGGGCGAGGCTTTCGGCATGGGCATCCAACATATCTACACCGGTCAGCAGCGCACGCAGGGCGTGGTCATCGCTGGGTACGGGCGCGCCGAACAGGGCCACCACCTCGTCGCCCACGAACTGCCCCACGGTGCCCTGATGCTGCTCCACACAGCGTTGCATACGTTCGAAGTACGTATTCATCATCGTCTTGAGCGTGGGGAGCTCCAGGGACTGGGACAGGCGCGTGAACCCGCGCATGTCCACATACAGCATCGAGATCTCCCGGCGACTCATGTCCAGGAAGTCCTCCTGGGCGCTGGAGAGCATCTGCTCAATGACCTGCGGAGACACATACCGGGAGAACGTATTTTCGAGCCATCGCAGCCGCGTGACATCCTGTACCGAAATCTGGACGCGCCCCTTCATGGGGGTCGCCACGAACCGTAGGATCGGGTCCCCCACCGGGCGGGCGTCCGTGGAGTCTGGGAGCCGCTGGACCGGAAGCCCGGGGAGGGTTCGCTCCACAATCACGGTATGACCTACTGACAACGCCGACGCCGTGAGCCCCCCCAGGGTGCCGTTCCCAATGACGCCGCGATCCCACCGTTCCAGAGGCTGCCCCAACACCTCCTTTCGGTCCGGGAGATCGAGCAACGTCCCCATGGATGCGTTCACGTACCCGATGGACCGATCGACGTTCACCATGAGCACCATCTCGGCGAGGTTGGAGATGGTGAGCGCCCCGGATCCCGCGCCCACCGGGAGGGTGCTCGGCGCCTGCAAGGTGAGACGCAGGCCGTCTTCCAACTGGCCCAGCTCCATCTCGAGCTCCTGGATCCGGGCGCAGGCCTGGTCCAGGGTCAAGGGCTCTCCTTCCACAATGGGAATGCTCTCGGAGTCGTACCTCTTGTGGTCGTCGTTCATAGATCACCGTTTGGGTCGGAGGGTAAACTCCTTGAGCTCGAGGCCCGCCTCCCGCTCCGCCCGCCGCAACAGCGCCTCCGGATCGCGGGTCCAAACGGGCGGCTTCATCGGATACACCTTGATCGCCTTCCAGTCGTTGACAATCATCGATCGCCCATCAGGCGCGAAGATCGCGGCGGTCACCGGCCGCGCGTGTCGCAGCACCTGGGCCAACCTTCCACTGGAGACCTCCCACACCCGTACCGTCTGGTCCTTGCCTCCCGACAAGAGCAGCCGACCGTCCGGCGAAAAAGCGAGCGCGTTCACCAGCCCCCGGTGCCCCTTGAGCCGCTTCACCACGCGCCGGGAGGCCACGTCCCAAAGCTCGATCTCCGAGTCCTTCTCCGTGAGCTGACGCGCCGCGGCGAGCAGCACCCCTCCGGGCGAGAATGCCACCCGGAAGGCGTAGCCCTGGCCACCGGCGAGCACACCGACCAGGGTCCCCTTGGCCGGCTCCCACAGCCGGATAGTTCCGTCGAAGCTCGTGGAGGCGAGGAGGTTCCCCCGGGGCGAGAAGGCCACGTCGTAGACCTCGTCCCGGTGCCCCGTCAACTGCGCTCGTTGACGCCCGGTCTTGGGGTCCCACAGCCGCACGGTCCGGTCCGCGCTCGCCGTGGCCAGCCCCAGCCCATGGGGCGAAAACGCCACGGAGTTGACGTCCCCCTCATGACCCACGAGGGTCGCCATCCGCGCCCCGGTATCCCCGCGCCATAGGATGACCGTGCGGTCCCGGCTGCCCGAGGCGATGAGTCCGCTGGGAGCATCGTAGCTCACCGCGAGGACCGCCTTGCTGTGCCCCTTGAGCTGCCGCACCGGGCGACGCCCCTTCACATCCCACACCCGCACGGTGGTGTCGTAGCTTCCCGAAACGAGCAACCGCCCATCGGGCGACACCGCCAGGGCCTCCACCAGATCCCGATGGCCACCCAGGGTCGCTACGGTGGGCCGTTTGGCGATGCCCCACAGCCGGGTGGTTCGATCCCGCCCCACGGAGGCGACCAGATCCCCCTTGGGCGAAAACGCCACCGCGAACACC
>JAOZUO010000045.1:27099-33036 GCA_029938605.1 Deltaproteobacteria bacterium
CCCTTGGGCGAAAACGCCACCGCGAACACCGTCTCCTCATGCCCCGTGTAGACCTTGAGGACCTTGCGGGTGACCATGTTCCAGAGCCGCACGGTTTTGTCCTTGCTCACCGAAGCCAAGAGCCGCCCGTCCGGGGAGAACGCCAGACCCAGGACAGGCTCAGTGTGACCCACCAGGGACGCGATGGGCTTGCCGTGCTTTGCGTCCCACAGCCGGATGGCGAGATCGTTGCTCGCCGAGGCCAACAACCGTCCATTCGGGGAGAACGCCAGGGAAGTAACCAGCTTCTTGTGCCCCCGCAACGGCGGCCCCACCAACACCCGTGTCTTGCGATCCCACATGCGCACAGCCCCGTCCGCGCCCGCCGTGGCCAGACGCGCGCCGTCGGGGGAGAAGGCCACGGCGTACACCGCGCCGCTTTTTTTCGCCCGCAACACCCCCCGCCGCGCCACACGGCTCCCAATGGCCACCGTGTACAGAACGGACTGCACGTTCAATAGCCGAGACAGCCCAGCCGCCGACATCCGGTCCCCTGCCACGGGGTAGTGGTGCGGGCTGCGCGGGTGGGCCGGATCGTACAACAGCGCCGCCGCCGCGTAGATCTTGGCGCTCATGTAGTCCTTCAGCGCGATCTCGCGTTCGGCGGTAGCCTGGTAGGCACGCGCCAACTGCCGGCTGGCCACGCTGGCCTTCTCCCGGGCCACCCGCTCGGCCCCGAGCGCCTCTTCCGCCTTGATGCGCGCCACGGCCTCGTTCACGCGCGCCACCTCGGCCTTGCGATACTGGGAGTAGATCGTCGCCGAGCCCGCTACCAGAAAAAGCAGAAGCACCACCACCGCCCCCGATAGAGCCTTGTTGCGCCCAACGAACCTCTTGAGCAGGTCCCAAGAGCTGTACTCGTAGGCCCGCACCCGCGCCCCGGACTGGTAGGCCTCCACCTCTTCAGCCAAACCGGACGCCTTCTGGTACCGCGCATCCTTGTCGCGCTGGAGCGCCTTGTCGCACACCGAGGCCAGCTCCGGCGGGATCTCGGGATCCAACGACCTGGGCGGCTCGATGGGATCGGCGAGCACCTTTCCGATGATCTCAAAGGCGTTGACGCCCTCGAAGGGCGGACGCCCGGTGAGCAGCTCATAGAGCACCGCCCCCAGGGACCACAGGTCCGAACGCTCGTCGATGTCCTCCACACGCCCGTCCGCCTGCTCCGGACTCATGTAGGCCGGGGTACCGATGGCGCTACCGTCCACGGTTTTGCCCGCCCCGGCGTCCTGATACAGCCGGATCCCCCGCTCCAGCTCACGCACGCCGATGTCCTGCTCACCGGCCACCTTGGCCAGACCCCAGTCCAACACGACGGTCTCGCCAAACTCCCCGAGCATGACGTTGTCGGTCTTGATGTCGCGGTGGATCACTCCGCGACTGTGGGCGTAAGCGACGGCGTTACAAAGATCCACGTAGTGTGGAAGCAGCCGGAGCCGTTCATCCAGGTCACCACACTCCCGGAGGGCCGCCGCGAGGTTCTTCCCGCGCACGAGCTTCATGGTGTAATATAGTGTGCCGTCTTCCCGCCGACCCACCTCGTACACCGGAACGATATTCGGGTGCTCGAGTTGCCCGGTGACCCGGGCCTCCCGCAGAAACCGCGCCGCCACTGCCGCGGACGGCTGGCCGGGAGAATCCTCAGAGTCTCCTCCCGGCTCGGGGATGAGCTCCTTGATGGCGATCTCACGCCCCACGTGCTCATCATAGGCCACCAGCACCAGCCCGATGCCACCCCGGCCGTGCTCCCCCTTGACGGTGTAGCGCCCTGACTGCTGGAGGGTCACGCGCTCGCCGGGCAGCAGATCGCCGTCCCCACCGTCCCCGCCGTCCCCACCGTCCTCGTCGTCCTCGTCGCCCTCGTCACCCTCGTCACCTGGACCGGGCACCGCCAGGATGGACGCGAGCTTCTCCTCCTGCTCCAGGTAGGCGCCCCCGAAGCTCTCGAACACCTTATCCCGGCCCCCCAGCCGTTGGAGGGTGCGGCGGGTGTCCCCGTCGTCCCGCTGGAGCATGCGAGAGACGACGTCATCCACCAGCGCCACGTCGGCCTCATCCAGGCCGCTGCGGACCACGATGAGCTCCTTGAGCGGAGGCTCCCGATCCCGGCTCCAAGCCAGGCCGGCCTCCAGCAGGGCGTCCTTGGTGATCAGCCCCATCTGGACGGCCTGCAAGGCGAAGATCAGATCCCGCTCAACGTGTTCCATCTCAAATACTGGTCATCAATGAAGATCCGCGCACTATCACTGCTGTTGCCGAGCACCCACTTGGACATCTACTACAATAGCATGCCCAATCCCTTTCCACAGCAGCGCGAGATCAGGGGACCAGCACAAAGGAGAGCTACATGAGGTCTTTGCGGCGGAGGGCGCGGCGTACTTTGGACAGGGCTTGCTCCTGAAGCTGGCGAATGCGCTCTCGGGAGAGGCTGTAGATCTCGCCGATCTCCTTGAGGGTGGCTTCGTCATGGCCGTTGAGCCCGAATCGACGCTTCAGAATGTCGCACTCGATGGGCGATAAGTCATCCATGACCCGAAGCGCTTCGTCCTGCTCCACCTGGGCGATAATTTCGTCCGCGGTGTTGACGCTGTTCTTCTGATCCACCAAGAAATCGATGAACCGACGGCCGTCCTCGTCGTTGACGGGGCGGTCCAGGGATACCGACTGCTCGAGCAGGTAGCTGTTCATGCGCTGGATCTTCAACAATGGGATACCGCTCTTGTTGGAGATCTCCTCCGGAGTGGGCTTCCGTCCAAGCGCGGCCTGTAGCTCTCGCGTGGTCTTCGAGAGCTTCTGATAGGTGTCGATCATGTGCACCGGCAGCCGGACGGCCCTTCCTTTGTCTGCCAGGGCGCGGCTGATGGCGTGTCGAATCCACCAGGAGGCATAGGTAGAAAAGCGGAATCCCCGTCGGTAGTCGAACCGCTCCACGGCCTTCATGAGGCCAATGTTTCCCTCCTGGATCAGGTCCGACAGCGCCATACGACCGTTGTTGAAGCGCCGGGCGATGGAAACCACCAGCCGCAAGTTCGCCTCTACAAAACAGTTTTTGGTCTGCTGTACCTTGTGCGAGGCCCGCTCCACCCCCGACATGTAGCTCCGGAAGGTGGCGCTCTTGGCGGAAAACCCACCCTTTTTTGTGAACCGGCTCGGATATCCCTGCCGGACGCGACGTAGCTCCGTGATCGTCTCAATAAGGGAGAGATCATCAAAGTCCGACTCGCCGATCACCCGCCCGAGCTCCACTGCCGCCTTCTGGTAGTTTTCCCGGTTCGCTAAGATATTGCGCTTGCGGCGCAAGGTAGCGGTCCGACGGAGCATTCTGAAGACGTTCGTGGGAAGGTCGAGCTTGCTGCTGACGAGACCTAAGATCGAATTGAGCATCGGCGGATAGGACAGCACCTGAGCCCAAAGCTCGGCAGTCTGCTCCTCGATACTGCGTGCTATGTGAACTTCCTCCTCGGGGCCCAGCACGTCGAGCCCCGACATGTCCCGAAAATACATGGAGAGATTCGATTCCCCTGAAAAATCCGTGTTTCGAGCCCCTCGCTTCGCCCGGGTAGCCACACCGACCTGCGGCTTATTGTTCTTACGAACCGCAGGCTTGGCTCCCCCTACACCAGAAACGGCAACTTGTTTGGTCATGAGTTCGGTGGTCATCTCGAGAATCCTGTGTGTCCAGTGCCGATAGTTAACCCAACAACTAAGATAGGAATAAAAAGTGCCGAAATATGCTCCTTACTCACAATATTCACAACTTCGGTGACACCAAATGCATCACCGGTCCACAAAGTGATCTACTCCCGAACCATCCCAAATATTCCTGACTTCCTTAGGGTCCTTTGCTGGGAGCAGCGCATATCTCACTCAAACGCATGCGATCCGGTTACGATCTATGGACACCGCACGCCCCCCTTCGGTTGCAGAAAAAAACGACCACACAGAGCTCACGCCTGCATGTCCCCCCCCAGTAACGACACAAAATATAGGTTTTATTTCGGTTTTTCAGACATGACAATCAGATAGGGCGAGTACTGACCGAAGAAGCGGTTGTCCGTGTTGATGTTTCCCGTCACCGACACCACCCTGAACCCCGAGGTGTGCAAAATGCGCCCCAACTCATGCAGGCAGTAGGCGCGGATGGAGAGGTCGTGGTTCACGCTGCGACCATCGGCAAAGACCACCGACCGCTTCGACACGATGCGGGAGGTCAAGAAGTTGAACTCCACCTCATCCATGACCACGCAGTCATCACCCTCCCACCAGACCCTAGACGGCAGATCGCCGAGAATAAAGTCCCGGTTGATCACCTCGATGAAGAGCTTCCCTCCAGGCTTAAGGGCCCGGTACATGCGATTCACCACGTCCCGGTTGGTGTCGTCATCAAAGTAGCCGAAGCTCGTCATCACGCAGTAGACGCCGTCAAACTCGCTGTCGAAGGACATCTCCCGCATGTCCTGGTGCATGAAGTTGACCTCCACTTCCGCCGCGGTTGCGGCCTCCGCCGCCTGGAACATCAACGGGAGGGAAGTATCGAGCCCCGTAACATCGTACCCCGCACGGGAGAACTCGATGGCCAGACGTCCTCCTCCGCAACCGACGTCGAGCAGCTTCGCGCCGCCCGAAAGACCCAGGTGCGTATGGATGTACTCCATCTCCTTGACCGTATATGAGGGCGTCATGAAGGGGATGGTGCGCAGGTAGTCGTCGTCGAAAAAATCCTCGAACCACGGCTTCTTGAACTTCTTGGGACGCTTCTTTTTTGGTGCAGCCGCCGGCGTCACGGGCACGGCCGGCGGACCGGATGCGGGCTCAGGCCGAGCTGCCCCCTTGGCATCCACGGGAATCTGGGGCGGCATGGAAACCGGCGCAGCTTCCGGCGCGGGCGGAGGCGCAGCCGTGGGCGGAGGCGCGACCGGGGGCGCGGGTGGAGGCGCGGCCGTGGGCGCGGGTGGAGGCGCGGCCGTGGGCGCGGGCCCGGGCGGAACGACCTCTTCGGGATCGGCGGCAACGCCGTCGGATGGGAGGATCGGGGTAGCCGACGCCAGCGGAATGGGCGGCGGGGTCGCGTCGTCAGGGAACGCCAGGGGCTGCGCCTCGTCCACGGAGGTGGAATCCTCCCCCTCGAAGGCCACCTCGTCCACATCCTCCTCGCTGATCTGCTCTACGACATCCCCCGGCCCAGAATGCGTGGGTAGGCTGACCGCATCCTCTCCCTCGGTGAGGGCGGCCTCCTCGGACCTCTCGATCCTATCGGACTCTCCGGTGAACGCCGACAGCGGAACGGGCGGCGGTCCGGAGACCTCCTTGGGTGCGAGCGGCGGCCCAGAGGCCACCTCGGGTGCGGGGGAGGCCGCGGCCGGGGAGGTTGACGGAGAGGTCGAGGCATACGTCGGCATGGGCGGGGGCGCGGCAACGCCTGGACCCGGCGGCGTTACACCCTCCGCCGGCCCAGCGACGTCAGGCGTGGACTCCTGAGCCGCCACCGGCTCTTTTGAAGAACCGATCTCGCCAGACATGGGCGCCTGACGTTCCACCGACGGGACCTCATCGAGCTCGATGTCCTCGTCAATGTCGTCATCGAGCTCCTCGTCGACCGCGACGGCGCTCTCATCGTCGGCCGGGGCGGCGCTCTCATCGGCGACCTTGGCGTCCAGTTCGTCATCGTCGGCCGTGGCAGCGCTCTCATCGTCGACTTCGACAGCGCTCTCATCGGCGACCGGGACGGCGCTCTCATCGGCGACCGTGGCGGCGCTCTCATCGGCGACTTCGACGGCGCTCTCATCGGCGACTTCGACGGCGCTCTCATCGGCGGCCGGGGCGGCGCTCTCATCGGCGACTTTGACGGCGCTCTCATCGGCGGCCGGGGCGGCGCTCTCATCGGCGGCCGGGGCGGCG
>JAOZUO010000045.1:33136-54774 GCA_029938605.1 Deltaproteobacteria bacterium
GACGGCGCTCTCATCGGCGGCCGGGGCGGCGCTCTCATCGGCGGCCGGGGCGGCGCTCTCATCGGCGACTTCGACGACGCTCTCATCGTCGACCTTGGCGTCCAGTTCGTCATCGGCGACTTTGGCGGCGCTCTCATCATCGACCTTGGCGACGCTCTCATCGTCGGCCGGGGCGGCGCTCTCATCGTCGACCTTGGCGTCCAGCTCGACATCGTCATCGTCATCGTCATCGATATCGATGTCGATGTCGATGCCATCGTCAAACTCGTCGTCTTCGCGAGGTACCAGGGGCGCTCTGGCGAGCCGCTCTACCGTGAATGCCTCGTCCACCAGGGCGTCGAGATTCACCGGGTGCAGCATGGGCATCCAGGAGGTTTCCACTGGAGATGGCTGAGCCGGCCGCACATCGTCGGTCGGGATGGTGATGCGCTTGCTCCGCCCTTTCGACTGGTCAACCTCCACCTCGGGCAGAACGCTCACAGAGCTAGCGACGCTGCCGTGCCGCTTGAGGTCACGCTCAATCTCCTCGACGTCTGAGGTGTCGAGAACCCAGGCTGCCCCGGCGGCGTTGCTCACCGTTCCCCCCTCTCGGACTGCGTCCGCGCGATCTCCCTACCGATGCGCACCGGCCCCAAGGCGTTCGGCCGCAGAGTAACGGCCGACCGCTCGTAGAGCAGCACCACCGTGGAACCCATGCCGAATGAGGCGAGCTCCTGGCCCCTGGTCACCCGGGGCGAATCGTCCTTGTTGTAGGCGCGCCAGGAACTACGGCGCAAGGCCGCGTCGCGATCTCCCGGTTTCTCCCCCAGATAGCTGAGGCTGATGTAGCCCACGCCGAAGGCCGCCACCTTGACCATCGCCACCACCCCACGCCCCGTGTCCAGGTAGCTCACCACCCGCTCATTGTCGCAATAGACATTGGGGAGGCGCTCGACCAGCGAATTCACCGGCCAGAAATCGCCGTGGATCCAGCGGTACTCCATGACCCGTCCGCTCACCGGGCTGTGCATGCGGTGGTAGTCACGGGGGCTCAAATAGAACACCTGATAGGCCCCATCCGCGAACCGCGATGCCCACTCGGCGTCATCCCCGAGCAGCTCCGCCACCGAATACCGTACCGACTTCACCGTGAGGGACAGACCGTCGGAGATCACGCCGTCCGCCAGTAACACGCCGTCCACGGGCGACACGATGGAGTCGGGATCGTCGCTGCAGGGTCGCAAACCCTGGGCCAGGTTGCGACAAAAAAGGTCCTGAAAAGACGCGTACTCCCCGATGGACAGCTCGGCCTCCGCCATGTCCATGCCCATGGCGCCAGCGAGGGAACCAAGCACCGGCCCCCGCAGAGGCATTGGCACCTCGCGCTCGGACAACCAGCCAATGGCGCTGGTCAAGGTCGACCGCGGGAGCGCCCGGAGCAGTTTGACGGTGGCATCGGAAAGGTCCATCACTCGATCCTCAATCAATCCTCATTCAGTCTTCAATCGCGCGAACGCTTCACCACAGGAGGGCGACGTCCACCGCTTGGATAATATTACCCTTTCGCCGGAGAATCAACGGATTGTGTGGGGAAACTCAGACCTTGAGAGTCCCTACGAGATCCCCGACCCGCTCGGCGCCCAGCTCGCGGCACCACTGACGAAGCTCGTCGGTGATACGGAGCATGGCCGTGGGCTCGGAAAAAGTGGCCGTGCCCACCTGTACCAGGCTCGCACCGGCGAGGATGAACTCCAAGGCGTCCTCGCCCGTGGTGATGCCACCGATGCCCACCAGGGGAACCCCGAGGCCGGCCGCATACACCTGATGCACCATCCGCAGGGCTACGGGTTTGATGGCCGGGCCCGAAAGCCCACCGAAGAGGTTGCCCAGGCGCGGGCGCCGGGTGCGCACATTAATGCCGATGCCCGAGAGGGTGTTTATGAGGCTCAAGGCGTCCGCCCCGGCCTCCACGCAGGCCCGAGCCACCGCGACGATGTCGGTGACGTTCGGCGTGAGCTTGGCCCACAGCGGCTTGGTGGTCACCGCCCGGCAGGCGCTGACGAGCCGTCCGGCCAGGCGGGGATCCGTACCGTACTGCATGCCCCCATGGGCCACGTTGGGACAGGAGATATTCAGCTCGAGGGCGGCGACCCCATCGATCTTGTCGAGGGCCGCGGCGCAGGAGACGTACTCGTCGGGATCGTCGCCGAAAAAATTCGCCACCACGGTGGCGCCGGCCGCCCGCAAAGGCGGCATCTTCTCGTCGGCGAACCACTCGACACCCGGGTTCTCGAGCCCGATGGAGTTCAACATGCCCGCGGCGGTCTCGCAGATACGCGGGGGTGGATTCCCCTTTCGCGGCAACGGGGAGATCCCCTTGGTGACGACGCCCCCCAGGTCGGCGGGATCCAGCACCGCGGCGGTCTCCAAGCCGTACCCGAAGGTCCCGGAAGCGGAGAGCACCGGCGTGGCGAACCGCACTCCACACAGCTCCATGGCCAGGTCCACGGTCACAGCACAACCTCCCCGGCCTCGAACACCGGGCCGTCGGTGCACGTGCAACGCCAGCCCCCTTCGGGATGAGCCACCGAGCAGCCTCGACAGATGCCGATGCCACAAGCCATCTCCGTCTCCAGAGAGATCCAACACGCCACGCCACGCGCCTCACATAGTGACGCCACGGCCTTGAGCATGGGCGTGGGTCCGCAGGCCAGCACGCGCTGGTCTCCAGGGAAGTCGAGCTGCGCTTCGAGCAGATCTGTTACGCGGCCCTTGCTACCGGCGCTGCCGTCCTCGGTGCAACAGTGCCAAGAGAGTCGGGCGGCGGCAAACCGGTCGACCAGCACCAGGTCCGCGGCGGAGCGCCCCCCATACAAAAGCTCCACCGCGCTGCCGGCGGGGGCCCGAAGGGCGTGCAGATACAGCGGCGGAATACCCGCTCCACCGCCAGCCAGAAGATCCCGAACGCCGGGCGTGGGCGGCGGAAAAGGGCGCCCCAGCGGCCCGAGCACCGTCACGGACGCGCCCCGGTGCAGCCCGGCGATGAGGGTGGTACCCCGGCCCACCACCTTCACCAGGATCTCGAGTTGGCCGTCCGCGGTGTCGAGCACCGAGAAGGGGCGTGGCAACATAGGGTGGTGCGCCCAGGGTCCACGAACCATGACGAACTGCCCGGGCCGCACCGCCGACGTGTCCAGCTCCGGCTCCACCGCCAGGCGCAGCAGCCGACAGTCCGCTCCGAGATCCTCGTTGGCGAGTACCTGGGCGGAAACGAAGGCGACGTTGGTTGTGCTCATGGCCTTCAGGGTGCCTGTTTGCGGATGGACGCCATCTTGCCGCTCAGAACGTTGAGCTGAACGTTAAGGCGACTGTATCGGTCCGCCCCGGAGTACACGGCGGTCTTGAGGATGCGCTGCCAATACCGCTCCACGCGATTGCCATACTTGGCCTTGAAGCGAGAGTACTGGGCGCGGACCCGACGGAACTTCGCCAACACGGCGCGCTTCTGTTTCAACACTTTGTCGTCGGGTTCCATGGGCCGCATGACGGTCATGGGCGGCCGCATAACGACCCTGCGGGGCCGCCTCCACATGGGCCGACGCATGGGGGACATGACGCGCCGCATGGAGACACGGCGCCTGGGCGGCAAGTCCAACACCTCGGCGTCGAAGAGGGTCTCGGGGACCAACTCGACGGAGGCGTCGGCCACCGGGCGAGCCTGCCCAACAGTTTGTTTCGCCGCGGGCTTTTCCGACGGCCGCGGCCAGAGCAGAACGACGAGCGCGACCACCAAGAGCAACGCTCCCCCCGCCGCCAGGGCGAGTATCCAGGAGGGCCGACGCGCCGGTTTCTCGGCTTCCAACAGGGGGGCCGGAGCAGTCCCCACGGGCTCGCTCACTGCGCCGAATTCCGCCGTGTTGACGTTCCACATGTCGGTCAAGGCGTACGAGACGGTCTGCTCCTTGGAGTCGATGATCTGTGGGCGGAACTCCGAGACATCCGTGGCCTTCACCTCTCGGATAATCTCCCGCTCCTGGACCAGCTCGGCCTCGAAGTGGTGCTGTAAAAACTCCCCCAGGTCGTCGCCACTGATGGTCGGGTTCACCTCCAGCAACAGCTTCTGCAATGCCACCCGAAATTCCTTGGCGCTCTGGAACCGGTGGTCCGGATCCTTGGCCACAGCCTTGATGACGATGTCGTCAAAGATCGTGCCGAGCTCTGGTCGCCGCTCCGACGGCAGGTCCACCTCGCCGAGTACCACCTTCCGGGCGATCTGTCGGTACTCGTCGTCCTCGCCAAAGATCAGCATCCGATCGCCCACGAGCATCTCGTAGAGCACTACGCCCGCGGCGTACAGGTCCGTCCGGTGGTCCAGCGTACGCCCCTTGAGGATCTGCTCGGGCGCCATGTACCCGAACTTGCCGAAACCCACCGCCGGATCCTCCCGGGAGACCTGGTTGGCCGATCGGGACACCCCAAAGTCGATGATGCGCACCTCTCCCTCCCGGGAGATGAGCACGTTGGGGGGGCTGATATCGCAGTGCACGAGCTTGAGGTCGGTTCCGTGCTCGTCCTGGCGCCGATGCGCATAGGAGAGGCCGCTGGCCATCTCCCGGGCGATCATCAGGGCGATATCCGGCGGCACGGCGATGTTGCACTCGTAGCAGCGGCTCAGGATGCGACGGAGATCCCGTCCCTCCACGTACTCCAAGGCCAGGAAGTAGTCCGACCCCACCACGCCGACCTCGAAGACCGGCACGATGTTGGCGTGATTGAGATTGATGGAGATCTTGGCCTCGTCCACGAAGCGCTCGGTGAAGCTGGCGTTGGTGGACAGGTGCGGCAGAATCTTCTTGATGACGAAGAGCTTCTCGAAGCCCTGGATTTCGCCCGACTTGGCCAGAAAGATCTCCCCCATGCCGCCACGGCTCATGCGCCGGAGCAGAAGATACCGACCAAAAACCGACGGGAGCGTGGTTTGCTCACCGGGCGGCTGGCGCTGGGCAATACTATCTGACACCATCTGTCATTCTAGCGTCAAAACAGGGTCAACTCAATTCGCCAGAGCAGAACTCCGCGTGCGGCGCTTCATTGCCGCCTTCAATCAACTCTGATATCTTTGGCAATCAGTTCACTTTGTGCAGCTCAGACAAAGCCCCGGAGGTTTCATATCCCAATGTTCTGGCCGCCCATGGTCCAGGTTCCCCGCGCCGCGCGGAGGGTTCAGCGTATGGTGCTCACCGTACTGGTTAGCGCCTTGTCTTTACTCGCATTGCTCAGTGGATGCAAGTCCACCGGCAGCGTTACGGTCAGGCTGGATCTCCCCCAGGCCCCGGAGTTAAACCCCATGGATGACCCTCGGCTGGCGAGCTTCAGCCTCATCGTCACTGACGCCGAGGGCAACATTGAGAAGATCAACACCGTGCCCTATTTGCCCGCGGTGCAACGGCTGGAGATCGGCGAGGTCCCCGTGGGCCACGCCGGCAGGCTGACCTTGATCGGGTACTCCGCCGCCAACAAGGTCCTGGCCTACGGAGAGGCCGCGTCCATTGAGGTGGACCCCTGGGAATCGCTGACGTTGAGCATGGCGCTGCGTAAGCCGTACACCTACATTTCCGGAGGCCCTACGGTGGCCGTTTTCGACACGACACTGGCCCACGCCGCCGACGTGGTGGCGGGCATCGACATCGCCAGCCTGGGCCAGGTGACCACAGCCGTCGCCACTTCACCCGATGGCCGATATCTCCTGGCGGCCGTGGCCGATAGTCCCGACACCGTGCCCGCATCCCCCGCGAAGCTGCTGATTTTCGACACCGGCTCCCACGCCCGCGCTCACACGGTGCCACTGGCCCACGATCCCGACTACCTGTCGGTGTCGGCGGACGGACACTGGGCCATCCTCTCGGCCACGGATGCCTCCATGATCACGGTGGTAGACATGCAGGCGGTCTTCGCCGGGACCGATCCTGAAACCACCACCCGGGACATCGTCTTCGCGGCCCCCAAACGCGCCGCCTTCGTCCAAGATCCCACTGGTCGGGACCTGGCGGTGATCCTCCGCGACCAACTGGGCATCACGGAGCGCTGTGATGCCGCGCCGGTGCCGTCGACCTTGAGCGTCATCGATCTGGCTGACGGCACCCTGTTGAACTCCACCGCCCTGACCACAGCGGCCGCCGATATCGCGTCGCAGCCCGGCGACAATCGGGTGTTCGTGGCCCAGCCCTGCCAGGGCCGCGTCGCCACCTTCGATACGTCCACCTTCGAGGAGTCGACGCTGGTCAGCGCCCAGGTCCCCACCAGCCTCATCGTCAAGAACGACACCCTATGGGTCGGCAGCCTGGACGAATCCGCCGATGGCGGCACCACCGCCGCGCGCATCGTCATCTCGTCGGTGGACTTGAAACACCCCCCCCCCGTTCTCAACAGCGTGGTCGCAACGCCATTCCTGCAGGAAGGCTACGTCCTACGAGACGATGACCAGCTCTCGAGCAAGGTTGTGCTGCGAGCCAATCCCCGGTCTACACGGGTCTACCACCTGTCGGTGCCGCCGGGCTCCACCCGGGTCTCGGCGCTGGTCTTCGCCACGTACTACGGGGACTATCGCTCTGATCCCATAACGGTCGGCGATGATCCCATCTCCGAGGTGGAGTACTTCTCCTTCAGCTACGTGGGGCTCGACACCACCTCCGGCGAGATCCGCCGGCGTTATCGGGGCTACTGCATAGCCATCATCGACCGGGTCACTGACGACTGGTACTGCTGTGAGGACCTCGAGCAGCACGAGGGCGCGGTCTGTAACGTGGACCAATTCATCCCCACGGGCGCGACCTCCCTGTACGGTGTGCCATGAAGAGGCTCCTGACCATCGCGGTGCTCCTGGTCGTGGCCGGAGCGCTTCCCCGGGTGGCCGAGGCGCGCAAGCGCTCCATCGCCGTGCTGGAGTTCCGCCAGGGAGTGAGCGCCCTGCCCTGGTTCGCCGATCGCATGGCCAAGCGCCTCCGGCACCTGACCGGGCTGCGGGTGCTCGGTCCCACCGCGGCGCGCCAAAAGATCGGAGACCGGGTGGATATCCTGGTGGCCGGCTGCCAGGGCAAGACCCGGTGTGTGGGGGCCATCGGCCGGAAGCTCGGCGTGTCCGAAGTCATCCTGGTGGGTATGAGCAGCCTCGGCGACGTGATCATCCAGATCACCCGGGTAAGCGTGCGTAGCCGACGGGTGCTCGGCAGCGTGGGCCACACCATGCCGCCCCTGAGCAAGCTCTCCATGAAGAAGCTCGACAGCCTGCTCCATCGGCTCATGCCCCGCCGGGACTTCATCCGCTATGGATTCATCCGGGTGCGGTCCAACCGCCGCGGCGCCCAGGTCTTCCTCAATGAGAAGCAGCACGGACTGACGCCCCTGCGGGGCCCCATCAAGGTGCGGGCCCCCTCCATCCACCGGGTGAAGGTCAGTAAGCGCGGCTTCGTCGACTTCTCCGCCGACCTCACGGTCCCACCGGACGGCACCGTAACCGTAAACGCCAAACTTCCCCTCATCCCCAAGGGGATCACGCCTTTTTACAAGAAGTGGTGGTTCTGGACGGTGATCGCTTCGAGCGTTGTCACCGTGGCCGGGGTCACCGC
Source organism: Deltaproteobacteria bacterium (assembly GCA_029938605.1). Classification (GTDB taxonomy): domain Bacteria; phylum Myxococcota_A; class Polyangia; order HGW-17; family JAJRWW01; genus JAJRWW01. The sequence continues at coordinate 40,741 of JAOZUO010000045.1, forward strand.
CGGGGTGGCGCTGACCGTGGGAAAGAGACCCGAGTCCGTACCCGCCATCATTCGTTGGTGATCTCCCGAGGATCAATCTCCCGCGGATCGAAGGGGACGAGAGTCGCTACGTCCGGCTCCAAGGCCAGGATGCGCCCATTGACCTTGAGGTGCTTGTACAGATAGCGCTGGTGCTTCGGTACTTCGAGGTTGTCGGCGGTGACAATCTCGTCGCGCCCCGGCACCAGGTTGGGGTACACGAGCAGCTTGGTATCGGACGTGAAGAGCTTACCCATGGCCTCTAGAATGCCGCCCTGCATGGAGGCGTAGTACTTATCGTCCAAGATGGCCCGCACGTTATCCACCGACAGGATGAGCCCGATGCGCCGCTTGTCGTGCCGGGTAAAATACTCGCTGAGGCGAAAGTACCGCAGGTGCGAGGTGACCATCACGTGGTATCCCTGCTCGGTGAGCCGCACGATTCGCTCCTCGAGATCGTACACCTCGTCCACGCCATGCGATAGGTGCCGAGCCACGTTCATTTCACAGAAACAAACCACATTGCGCGGCGACGTGGCCAGATCCCGGGTGAACACCTCCAGGCCACATTGAATCATGTCCGCCTGCACCGGGCTGAAGGGCCGGAAGGTCCCACGCAACACCAGCACGTGTCGCTTGAACAGCAGGTCCGCGGGCATCACCGCGACCCCCTCGGGTGTGAACATCGCCACCGGGCTGAGGCTAGAGGTAACCAGGCGGAGGTTCAGCCGGCGATTGTCCACCCCCGTGAAGGCGGGGCCTTCGAAGTGGATGTAGTCCACCTCTATGCGCCCCCACACCAGGTTGTCCACGAGGCGATCCACCAGCTCCGCGGGCTGGTCGCAGTGCTTGAAGGCACCGTGGATCAGGTTCATGCCCAGGATCCCCAGGGACTCCTGCTGATCGCGGTTGGTCTGGTCCAACATGCGTACGTGCAGCAGGATCTGGCTCGGATCCACGCCGGACGCGTGCTGGAATCGGATCCCCATCCAGCCGTGGCAGTCCCGATCCTTCTCGTAGGTCTTGGCCGCCACCGTGTCCCCGAAGGCAAAGTAGGTGGACCTGGGATCCCGGGTGGCTGCGACGCGCTTGACGATGTCGGTGTACTCGGTTTCCAGGATGTTAACCAGACGGGACCGGGTCACGTACCGGCCCGACTGCTCCACGCCGTACATGGCGTCGCTCATCTGCATATCGTAGGCCGAGACGGTCTTGGCCACCGTGGCCGAGGCCTTGCCTGCCCGGAAGAACCGTCGGGCCACCTCCTGGCCGGCGCCGATCTCGGCGATGCTGCCAAAAATGAGCGGGTTATTGTTTAGCTGCCAGGCCTTCTGGCGGGTGGAGGGTTTGGATCCGTTTTCTTCCATGAGTTCGCTGCTCGTCAACCGCTCGGCTGGACCTTTGGGACCATCGACGGTCCCAAAGCTAACCAGCCTCACCGTCCTTGGCAACGGGGCTGTTTTGGTCGGACACGAGATCCTGAACCACCAGACCGGCCAGGACCATGCCGAAAGTGGCCGTCATGTGCGCCAGGGAGCCGTTGATGCGAGCCTTTTTGCCGAGCTCTTCGGCGGGACCGGCGGCCTGGACGCCCCGCGCGGGCTCATCGCTGAAGACGCACAGAAAGTCTCCGTCGAACCCCCGACGACGTAGCCGATTACGCACCAACCGCGCCAGACGACACATCTTGGTATCCCAGATGGAGGCCACCTGGATGCGGGTGGGATCCAGCTTCGAGGCGGCCCCCATGGCGGAGTATAGCCGCGCCCCGGAGGCGTGCGCCGCGCGGAGGAGCTCCACCTTGTTGTTCAGGCTGTCGATGGCGTCGATGACGTAGTCGTAACCGCCCAGGTCGAACTCGTCCCGGGTGTCTTCGTCGAAGGACTTGTGCACCGCCACCACCTGGGCATCCGGCCGGATCTCCAGCAGCCGGTCCCGCAGGGCGAAGACCTTCACTTGGCCCACATTGCCTGCGGTGGCCTGGACCTGCCGGTTCACGTTGGTGACACAGATAACGTCAGAATCCACCAGGGTCAGGTGCGAAACGCCCGTGCGCACCAGGGCCTCGGCGCACCAGGAGCCCACACCCCCCACGCCAAACAGGATCACCCGCGCCTGCGCCAGCCCATGGACCCCCTCGCTGCCAAGCAGTAGCGCCGTACGATGTAAGGCGGCAGGCGTGAAAGAGCTCCGGGGGTGTGCCATCGCGAAATGCTAGACGCAGCCGACACTGGGGTCAAGGCGTCGTGACGTTGTCCAAAGAAAGACGCGGACCCGGCACCGACGTGGAGATGGGTTTCCGGAGATGAACCTCACGAAACCGTGTTACCCTGCGGTCTTGAATCGGAACCTGTGAGGATTTGCCCTTTGCCGGATCCCTCCGACAGCAACCATATCCCCCACGCGACCGCCATGAAGGTCCCTACGCCGGACCTGGACGAGGTCACCGCCGACTACGACAAGCTCGAAGCGCGCCTCGATGCGGCCGAAGATCACGACGCGCGCCTCGAGGTGATTCGGGACTGGGACGGGCTGCGGCGCCGGCTGGACTCCTGGCGCTCCCTGGCGCACCTGCGATTCAACCAGGAGACCGACAACAACGAGTACCGCACCGAGCGCGAGCAATGTGACGAGATGACACCCCGGCTCACGCGGCTGGACGTCTCGCTCAAGCGCAAGCTCCTGGCGAGCCCCCACCGGCCCGCCTTAGAGGAGAAGTATGGCGCCCAGGCCTTCGCCCTGTGGGAATCCGACGTCATGGCCTTCGAGCCCATCATCGAAGAGGATCTCGTGCAGGAGGCCAAGCTCGAGGCCCAGTACGTGGATCTGCTGGCGCACGCCCGCATCGGGTTCCGCGGCAAGGCGCTGAACCTACCGCAGATCCGTCGTCACGCCACAGGGCCCCACCGCGACACCCGCCACGAGGCGGAGCAGGCACGCTGGGCGTGGTTCACGGACCACACCCCGGAGCTGGATCGGATCTTCGACGAGCTGGTGCGTTTGCGGACCTCCATGGCGCACAAGCTTGGCTTCGCCAGCTATGTGGAGCTGGGCTACCGACGCATGCAGCGGGTGGACTACGACGCCGCCGATGTGGCGCGCTTCCGCTCGCAGGTGCGGCAGCATGTGGTGCCCCTGGCCGCGGCACTCCGTCAGCGCCAGGCCGCCCGCCTGGGCGTGGAGCGGCTCTACTTCTGGGACGAGGCCGTACACGATCCCATGGGCAACCCCGAGCCCATGGGAGACTACGACTGGATGCTCTCCAGGGCCCAGGAGATGTTCGACGCCATGCATCCGGATCTGGCCTCGTTCTTCGCCATGATGCGAGATCGTGGGCTGCTGGATCTTCAGGCCCGGAACGGAAAGTCTGACGGCGGCTTCTGCACCGGCTTCCCCATCTGGGGCGTGCCCTTCATCTTTGGCAACTTCAACGGATCCAAGGCCGACGTGGAGGTGTTCACGCACGAAAATGGCCACGCCTTCCAGTTCCATCGGTCGAGCAGCAGCATGGAGCTGCTGGACTACATCTGGCCCACGGCCGAGTCCTGCGAGGTCCACTCCATGGGGCTGGAGTTCTTGACCTGGCCGCACATGGAGCTCTTCTTCGGCGAACGGGCCGAGCGGTTCCGACGGAATCACCTCACGGACTCGCTGCTTTTTCTGCCCTACGGAGCCGCGGTGGACCACTTCCAGCACCTCGTCTACGAACGTCCGGAGGCCAGCGGCGATGAGCGGCGAGAGATGTGGCAGGAGATGGAGCGAACCTACCTGCCCTGGCGGCGCTATCGGGACCTGGCACACCCGGCGGCGGGCGGCTTCTGGCAGCTTCAGCGCCACATCTACATCAACCCCTTTTACTACATCGACTACTGCCTCGCGCAAACCTGCGCCCTGCAGTTCTGGCTCCGCTCCAGGGAGGACGCCGACGCCACCCTGAACGCCTACGTGGCGCTGTGCAACCGCGGCGGCCGGCTCCCCTTCCAGGCGTTGGTCCAGTCGGCGGGGCTCGCCTCCCCCTTCGACGAGGGCGTCCTCGAGCACGTAGTGGGCCAGTCCCAAGACGTCCTGGAGACCCTCGCCAGTAAATGCTCCCGCGACTCCTGCTAACCCACTAATAATTCCTGGTTCCCCACGATTTTGTGGGGCTCGGACTCTTCAACCATGATGTCTTCCAGGGTGCGGTTGAGGATGGCGGCGGCGGTGAACATGCCGGCCACCGTGGCGCCCATGAGGAGAGTTGAGTTCAGGAGTTCAGGGAGTTCAGGGTCCAACGATATGCTGGGGATGAGTTCAGGGACGGGGATGAGTTCAGGGACGGTCCAACGATCTTCTTGATTTCGGGGACGGTCCAACGATATGCTGCGTACTGCTAACAGGAGGAGTTCGGAGGAGTTCAGGGACGGTCCAACGATCTTCTTGATTTCGTGATTTCGGGGACGGTCCAACGATATGCTGCGTACTGCTAACAGAGCACCTGCTCGAAGGTCTATCTCATGCCTCGATACGCGCGCCTAAACTACCCAGGCGGAATTTTTCACATTATCTCTCGGTGCATGAATCGAGAGTTCCTGATCGACAGCTCCGAGGATCGTCAGAAGTATCTGCAGCTGCTTGGAACCGCGCTAGGTCGATGCGACACTACCTTGCTGGCTTGGTGCCTGATGTCCAACCACATCCACCTCGTCGTACGCGCAGGTGATCATCCGCTGGAGAAGCTGATGAAGCCGCTCCACACGGGCTACGCCGGCTGGAAGAACAAGCAAACCGGTCGCCTGGGTCCCGTATTCTCAGGGCGATTCAAATCGCCCCTGGTTGACGAGGAATCATACCTGCTGGAGCTCGTCCGTTATGTTCACAATAACCCCGTTCGGGCCGAACTCGTGTCAAGTGCGGAGCAGAGCTCGTGGTCCAGCTATCGGCACTATCTCGGGATAGAGCCGGCGCCAGACTGGCTGAACATCGGTGAGATTCTTGGCCGATTCTCGGACGATCCCGAGGCCGCTAGACGAGCTTTTGCGGAGTTTGTGGCAGAGGGTATCAGAGAGCCGCGACGCCCCGAGCTATCAGGCGACCAACTGGAACCAGCCAGACGGGAGGTGGCAACGGATGTCGGGGATGGATGGCGCTTGAGCCAGCCAATCGTGGGTTCTGAGGAGTTCGCGGCGAAAGTATTGAACGATCTTAGGGAGCGCGAGGGGGCACAGCTGCCGAAAGATCAAGGAATTCGTCGCCGACCGGAGATAGAAGAGTTGATAGCGCACACATGCGCTGTCCTTGGTCTCGAGGGTTGGGAGTTCGAGCAGCAGCCGAAGCGTCTCCGGCCACGAACAGCCAGGATGATCGTTACGTGGCTTTGGGTGCGTGTGTTCGACGGCACTCAGGCGCAAATCGCCCGCGCGCTACAGACCTACAGCGGACGGGTTTCGTCCTGGTACGGGCAGGCGGTCCGTCACCTCCCCGACCTGGAAACGCTGATGGACGAGGTTCTACGTAGCCTACCCAACGCCCCCCCGCTGTCGTCTTGGAAGGTCACAAACAAGGTCCACTACTATCTGGCCTCGGATGTGGAGGAAAACACAAAATCGTAGGAGTGTCCCCGAAATCAAGAAGATCGTTGGACCGTCCCCCCGTCCCCCGTCCCCCCGTCCCCCGCAAGACGTCCTGGAGACCCTCGCCAGTAAATGCTCCCGCAACTCCTGCTAACCCACTAACAACAACCAGCTTTTCCACAAAACCCGAAGCCAACAAGTTAACAAGTTAACTACGTCCCCTCCCCTCTTTTTTTCTTATCTTATGTTATGCGGCTCGGACTCTTCAACCATGATGTCTTCGAGGGTGCGGTTGAGGATGGCGGCGGCGGTGAACATGCCGGCGACTGTGGCGCCCATGACTCCGTGCCCGAAGGTGGAGGCGCCGGTCAGGTAGAGACCGGGGATTTTGGTCTTTGTGGGATAGGTCTTGGAACCGGTCTGATCGCGGGTCTTCTCCGTGCCGTACATGGAGCCCAGGTGACTCCGGCAGAAGTGGTCGTTGGTCAGCGGCGTGCTCAGATCCTGGTACACGAGGTTCTGTGACAGATCAGGAATGATGAGGTCACACAGGTCGAGCATCTGCCCGGTCAACCGCTCCTTAAGCTGCTGGTATTCGGGATCCCGTTCGCCCTGGGGCTGGTCCGCCCACTTGGCGAAAGGGGAATGGGGCACGGTCGTGAACACCTCCACCGTGTGTCGGTTATCGCTCCGCAGCCCGGGATCCTTGAGCGTCGTCACCGAAAGGAAGAGCCCCTCCATGGGATCCGGCAACGTCTTTTGGCAGCGCGAGTGGAGTCTCTCGAAGTCCGATGTCGCGTAGTACCAGTAGTTGCCCGAATCAAAGCCCATGCCGGGCAGATCGAGGTCGGTCGCCAGAAACAGGCTCAGACAGGACCCGCTCCAGCGCGTGCGGTCGATGCGCCGGGCCAGCCGCGCGGGCAGCCGGTCTTCGCCCACCAGGTGCCGGAAAGTCACCTCGGGATCCGCGTTGGAGACCACCTGCCGCGCTCGGATCTCCTCCCCATTGTCCAGCACCACCCCGCAGGCCCGCCCCTTCTCGATGAGAATACGCGTCACGGCTGAAGACAGCCGGACCTCCCCACCCTTGCGCTCCAGCTGCCGAACAAAGGCCTCGGGCAACATCTGCGCGCCCCCCCGCGGGTAGTAGGCCCCGTTCTTGTAGTGACCGAACAGCGGCACGGCGTGGGTCATCTGCGTGGCCTGGCTCGGCGGCAACCCATAGATGCCCCCTCGCGCCGTGAGGATCGCCTTGAGCAGCGGATCCCCCCCGAGGACCTTGTCCGCGAAGGGCGCCAAAAACCGGTTTCCATAGGCGATGAGCCGCGGGATCACAAACGGCAACAGCAGCTTTTTCCAGCCGTCCATGTAGTCGCCGGCCTTGTCGAACTCGTCCGACACCCGCCCCATACGCCTGAAAAAGCGGTTGATGCCCCGGGCCTCGCCGGGAAACCGCTCCAGAACCCGCTCCCGAAAGCGGTCCCGCCCCGCGGGTACATCGAACCGCTCTTCGCCCAGGATCAGGTGGTCGTAACCGTCGGGGTTCAGCTCGCAAAACTCCATGCCCTCCGAGACGCCCAGCCCCTGAAAGATATCGCCGTAAACCTCCCCCTCGCCCAGCTCCCCCATATAGTGCACGCCGGGGCTGAAGTGGTACCCCTGCCTCTTGAAGCTGTGGCACCAGCCTCCCACACGGTGGTGCTGCTCGAGCACCAGCACGTGCTGGCCGTTGTTGGCCAGGGCGACGGCGGTGGTCAATCCCCCGGCGCCCGATCCGATCACTACAGTGTCCAGTTGATCCATGTCGATCTACGCTCCAAGCGGCCCCCAGCCGCGGACAAAAACGGTTCTGCGTTAACGGTGCAGGTATACCCCGTGGCGGCATCACATACACAGAAATTCCCCCCACGAACCAATTGCGCTAGTATCCCCCTCAACGCGCATGGGAGCGCCCCTGGGGACTACAGACGATGACAGACAGCCTGATCTATCAGAACGACGCGACGGTGTGGATCGAGCATGGGGAAAAACACGAGAAGCTCGCCAAGCTCGACGAGGTAATCGACAAAAGCGGGTTCCTCGCCAACCTCGAGGACGCCTGGGAGGCCAAGGGCGGCACCAAGGATGATTTCTCCGTCGTCATCAAGCCCAACATCATGACCGCTTCGGTCCACGACGATGAGACCTCCGTCTACACCTGCCCCCAGGCCGTGGAGCACCTGATCCGCCGCATCCATACCGCCGGGTACCACAAGATCGCCGTGGTGGAGTCCCAGAACGTCTACACCTATGCCTACACAGGCCGCACCGTACCGGCCGTGGCGCAGATGTGCGGCTACTCCGGCTGCGACTACGACATCGTGGACCTCACCACCGATACGCAGGTGGAGGTGGACTACAGCGGCTGCATGGGCAAGGACACCGCCGGCGAGCGCTGGCACAGCGCTGACTACCGCATCTCCTTCGCCAAGAACAAGACCCACTGGCAAGCCGTCTTCACCGCCTGCCTCAAAAACGTCTACGGCTGCTTCCCCAAGTGGGACAAGATGAAGCTCTACCACGGCACCCAACAGGAGTGGTGGGCCATCACCATCCTCTCTTTGGAGCTCCACCCGGTGCACTTCGGCTTCCTGGACGCCTGGGTCAGCGGCGACGGCCTCACAGGCCACGTCTGGGACCCCACGCCCAAGCACACGCATACCTGGATGGCCTCGCCCAACATCTTCGCCCTGGACTGGGTGGCCGGCGAAAAGATGGGCCTAAACCCCGTCAAGAGCCCCATGCTCTCCCAGGCCCTCGGCGCCTGGGGCCCCATCCAGATCACCCGTGTGGGATCCATGGACGTCTACGACTCCTGGGAGAACATCGCCGGCTTCGTCCCCCCCGTCATCAACACCATCGAAAAGTATCACCGCCTCGTGCGCTTCATCACCCGCGCCAGCACCACCCCGGGGGACCCGCGGTTCAAGCCCGTCTCCCGATTCCAGCTCTTCTTCGAGATCCCCCAGGAGCTCATGCGCCTCGGACAAAAATTTGGCGTCTTCAAGGCCCACTGGGAGAAGTTCGAGGACCAGGTCTTCGACATGACCCCGGACGGCGGCGTCTGCCCCATGCAACGCCCGTAGCGACAGGGCTCTCTCCCTCTCCCGCTGCCTCCCAACGCATAATTTCAACGCACCGGAAGATCCTCTCGCGTCGGTGGTATAACCCCGGCAATCAACAACCATGAGGCCACTAAAATGCTTAGGACTATTAGTGTTTTTGTACTGATGCTCACTGCGATGGGCTGTGACGGAAGCAGCAAGGACGACGACCGTTTCTCGGACTACAACCCGCCCGAGGACATCTTCTGCGCGCCCATGGACACCGGCCGCCTGGTCACCAGCGCCACCGGGGCGCAGTTCCCCGTCGACGATGTCATCCTGCGCATGAGCCCGGACACCCCGGCGGCGGATGTCGCCGACGTCGTGAGCCAACTCGCCGGAACCCTGGTCGGACAGGTCCCCCCCCTGGGCATCTACCAGGTGCGGGTCACCGCCGAGACCGAGTCCGAGCTCAGGGCGGCCATCGACACCGCCGCAACCCTCCCCGGGGTCCTGGCGGCCTACGAAAACGCGCTGAGCAAAGAGCTGTCCAACGACGCCTGCTTCGACGAAGAGGATGACAACTTCAAGGACTGGAACTCCGAATCGCGCTGCGCGCTCACCGACATCCAGTACTTCGCGCTGGTGCCCATCATGGCCGAGTTCGAAGGGTTCTCCCCGGTGCGAGTGACGAACCTGGAGTACATCCACCTGGCCACCGGACAGTTCGACGACGTACCGACCCTCCCCATTTTCGAAATCGAGACCCCGGCCGACGACAGCGGGCACGGCACGGCCACCGGCGGGATCATGGCGGCGGATCCCGGGGATCAGTCCATCGGTGGGATCGCTTCCACGGTGCTCGACGGCCAGCTCGACCTGGTACTCACGCCGGCGTCGCGGACCCTCATGGAGGTCTACACGCACCTGTTCACCGCCATCGTCTACGCGGACGTGAACGTGGTGAACATGAGCTTCGCCTGGTCCACCATCGACGGCCACAGCCAACAGGTGGTCACCGAAGCGCGGGATACTCTCGCCGAGGTGATGCGGGACTACCCCGATGTGCTCTTTGTCTCCGCCGCCGGGAACGAAGCCACGGAGATCACCGAGATGAACTACGCCCCCGGCGGGATCCAGGAACCGAATCACATCACCGTGGGTGGTACCGCCAAGTGTGATCCCCTGTCGATCTGGAAGGACGCCACGGACCCCGAAATGGGCTCTAACTTCGGCCCTCTCGTGGACATCGCCGCCCCCGGGGAACGGGTCCCTGTCATCGGCTACTTCCCCGAACGAAACTACACCGATCCCTTACAGCACCTTCGCCTGAACGGCACCTCCCTCTCGGCGCCCCTGGTCGCCTCCCTCGGAGCCATCCTGCTGTCCATCGAGCCCACCCTCCTCGGCGAGGACGTCAAGGGCTACATCTTGGAGTGGACCTACGGCGCCGCCACGAACCCCGACGGGCTCATGGACGTCCCACGGCTCCTGCTGGCCTACCCCGTGCAACAGCTCCTGCTGGACATCGAGGCCCCTGGCGCCCAGGCGCTCTTCGACCCCGATGGCACCGGCGAAACGGAGCTGACCTCATTGGCCGTAAGCCGGATCTGCGGCGGCTCCAGCCTGGACATCGACGACGTGGGCACCTTCCTGTTCCCCCCCGATGGAGACTCCGCCATGAACCTGTATGAGGACTCCCTGACCATCGTCCTGGCGAACGACGAAGTCGCCACCGTCTCACTGTCAGGTCCGGGCTTCAACTTCACCCTCGGAGACACCACCCCCTTGACCGAGGAGTTTGCCTGCTCCTTCTCCCTGATAGACGAAGAGGCCGCCGAGGGCGAGGAGATCCGTTACCTCGCCAACTCCCTCCCGGGCAGCGGCGGGGTCACGCTCCACGAGTGCACCATCACCGAGCGAGACGGCCTCACCAACATGCCCATGATGGTGGAGGTGTCCGGCTCCCTCACCGGTACCTTCGAGGCGGCGGTTCCCATCACCGATCCACCCGCCCTGTGGGACTTCGAAAGCAATTTCACCCTCCCCATGGTCACCTTCATGGCCGGCCCCGCCCTCCAGGACACCCTCGAGCACCTCTGCATCGGCGGCATCCAACACGGCTCCTGATCGCCTATAATGGGTCGCACTGGAGGAGAGACGTCATGAGATCCATGTTTGGTAAGTCGAAAAGCACCGTGGGTTGGAGGGTCGGGTTGGGTGTCGTCGCGGTGGGACTGGCCCTGGTGGGGTGCGACGGCAAGTCAAGCTCGCGCGGTGATGGTGGAGGAGATGCTCTGGATGGCGGTGGCTCCGCCGACGCGGACGTGACCCCTCCAATACTCTCTGACGTGAGCGTCTCCGTGGTGGGATCCAGCATCGCCCGCGTAACCTGGACAACGGATGAGCCCGCCACGTCGATGGTGAGCTATGGCGAGACCGTTCCGGATCGCGTGGTGTCGGACGAGGCGCTGGTGACTGTCCACTCGGTGGACATCGGAGGGCTGACGCCCGGCGTGACATACCAGGTTGTGGCCCGGTCCATGGATGGAGCGGGCAATGAGAGCGCCGCTGATCCACTGACGGTGGTGACCAGCATCCGGGATCTTCAGGTGAGACAAGACCACCCGATTCTATTCGTGAACCCATCTCTCGTGACGCAGATTCGGGAGAAGACGGAGGACCTGGCGAGGTTCGATGAGTACAGTACCGGGCAGTGGATGCAGGACACCACGGACCCGGGGGCGACGGCGGTGATTCGACAGGAGGTGGACGGCATCGTCGCCTTCGGGGCGAAAGATGCCGCCATGGCCTATGGAGTCGGGGGATTCATTATCGGGAACGCGCTCGCCAAGGAGTACGGGCGGCAGCTTCTACGGTCCCTGTTGGATCGGGCGTTCTCCTTCGCCGACGGAGATTCGGATCTACGCGGGAAGCTGTACGCCATGGGGGCGCTCTATGACTGGCTGTACGACGACCTGGACGAGGCGTTGAAGGCCGAGGTGCGGCTGGAGACGCTGGACCTTCTGGACTACATCCAGGAGAATCGGTCCACGCTGCTCGAACCCCACCACGATTCGCACTCCCGTCTGGCGAATATCTGTGCCCTGGTGGCGATTGTTCCGCTGTTTCACGATGTGGAGCAGGACGGACAAAACGTGACCGACCGGTACTTTGATTGGCTCTCCTACATCGTGTCCAACTGGCGGGATTTCATGAATCCGGCGCAGGAGTGGATCAACGAAGGAGGAGGGCACCAGATGGGCTGGGCCTATGGAAGCAGCTACGCGAGCTTCGATCCGTACTTCGCCTGGGAGTTCGCTGTCGAAGAGGAGAGTTGGTTTCAAGAGTGGCAGGAAAATCGGATATTCTGGTATTTGTACGCCCTCCGGAACACCAACACCAACTTCTCCATTCCCACCTGGGACAACTTCCCCTACTGGGGAGATGTTTGGAATACGGAGTACTACTATGGCTCCGGGGCCCTGCAGATCATGACGGCCGGGCAGCTCTTCGGGAACGAGACAGCGCAGTGGCTCTCGAACAATGTCCAGCCCACGTATCGGTACCGCGCGGTCTTTGACATCCTGTATCGACACTATTCGGAAGAGTCCGGGGTGGCTCCCGATGACTTGCCCCTGGCACGGCACTTTCCCAACTCCGGGAATGTGATCATTCGAGACACCTGGGATTTTGAAAAGAATACGTTGATGGTGTTCAAGTCCGGTTCCTTTGCCGCCTTGAACCATCATCACAAAGACCAGAACGCATTCACGCTCTACTACAAAGGACCGTTGGCCATCGACTCGGGGGGGTACAACGTATGCGGTCAGTGGGGTTCTGACCATTGGTGGAATTACTACACCAGGACCATCGCCCACAACTCCGTGCTGGTCTACGATCCGAACGAGGTGTTCGACTACGGAGGCGTTCGATCCAACGACGGAGGACAGATGTTCCTGGGGGATTCCTATCCCTATCTGGATCAGCTCCTGGAGGGGGGCGACAACCACTTAGACGGCATCGGGTGGTTTGAGCACACCCCGGACTACACCTACGCAATGGGAGATGCCACCAGGGCGTACTCCCCGGCGAAGATGGGGTTGTTCCAGCGGTCCATCGTGTACCTGAGAAACCACTCCTATGACCACCCGGTGGTTCTGGTCTTTGACCAGGTGGTCTCCACCGACCCGGGCTTCAAAAAAACCTATTTGCTTCATTCCATCAATGAGCCGGTCATCAGTGGGGACACAGTGACGATTCAGATCGATGATGGCGTGGACCCGGCAAACGAGGCGACCCTGTATCAGCAGACACTCTGGCCGAGTGATTTCGTGCTGACCAAGGTCGGGGGGCGAGCCAACGGTGAGGACTTCTATGTGGCTGACGATGGCACCGGAGTCGGACACAACTACAGTGAGGACTGTGACTACGCGAGCACCTCCGTCGCCATTGGCCAGGTGGGGGAGTGGCGAATCGAGGTGAGCCCACAGACCCCCTCTCTCGACGATGTCTTTTTACATGTTCTTTCGGTCACCGACGAGCAGGCGAGCTACTCAGCCGTGGGGGTGGATGCGGTCTCCTCGAACCATCTTCGCGGGGCGATTGTGAGCGACAACGACGGCCAGCAGGCCACTCTGGTGCTCTTCTCGGACCAGGCCACCGATCTGGACGAGGTGGTGGACCTGACAGGGACGTCGGCCTTTCACCAGATCTTAATCGTCGGATTGGAGCCGAACGAGGCGTACGAAGTGACCACCGACACCACCTCCCTCACCCTGCGCCCCAGCACCGAGTCCAACCAGACAGCCTCGGATCACGGGACCCTCTACCTGTCGGTTCCTTGAGCTGACCCAACGCGATTGACCATCTTTGCCCAAAGAGAACCACCATGCTTGAGCTATTCATCGATGCCGATGCCTGTCCGGTGAAGGAGGAGTCCTACCGGGTCGCCCAGCGCTACGGGCTCGGAGTGACCCTGGTCGCCAATTCGTGGATGCACATACCGAACGAACAGTGGGTCCGGTTGGTGGTGGTGGAGGGCCACCTGGACGCGGCGGATGACTGGATCGCCGACCACGTGGGCGCCGACGACATCGTCGTGACCGCCGACATCCCCTTGGCGGCGCGGTGTCTGGAGAAGCACGCCCTGGTGCTCGGATCCACAGGGCGCCCCTTCACCGAGGAGAGCATAGGCGACGCCCTGGCCTCCCGGGAGCTCATGGCGGATCTGAGGGATCTGGGAACCATGACCGGAGGCCCCCCGCCCTTTAGCAAACGCGATCGTTCGCGGTTCCTCCAACGCCTCGACGAAATGGTCCAGTCCGTGCGTCGACGCACGTAAGACGTCTCGGCGACCAACGGATGACGGCGCTCGAGAGAGG
>JAOZUO010000290.1 GCA_029938605.1 Deltaproteobacteria bacterium
AGTTTCCAAGCTCCTCAGCCGCTTTGTCGGCCATTTCCTGGACGCAGGGGATAAGGCTGACGATCGCCAGACTCCGTAGCGCCTGAACCGCTTCCTTGGCGTAGACCGCGCTCATGCGCGTGACCTTGAGCAGATCCTTGTATGGCTTCTTGCGCTGCTTCTCACGCTTGGCGTTGAGAATCTCCAGTGCCCGTTTTCTCGCCCGGCGGCTGTGGTCGACGAATCCGAAGTCGGCCTCGCAGAACGCCTTGGCTCTTCGGGTCAACCTGGCCAGCACGCGGACACAATCTTCAAGCAACGTCGAGTCGGTTGGATGATGAATGCTGGATTCGACCACCGTGCAGTCCACACGGACTTTGCGTCCCTTCTCGATGCCTTTGTCGACCGCGATCTTCAGCAGGATGCGATTGATGGCCTCGAGGGTCTCGGGCCGAATCTTCTTGATGTCGCGTTGCAATGTGTTGGCGGAGGGAAGGGTGTCGGCAATGCCGAAGCCGCAGAAGGTGCGGTACGTCGTCGAGTCCTCCAAGTGGAAGGCAAGGTCTACGTAGCTGAAGCTGTTCATCTGCTTGACGTTCAGAGCTTTGAAGGCCTGATCCGCAGTCAGCATTCCCTCACGTCCCGCCTTGGGGTCATCGAGATCCCGAACGAGATCGGCGTAAACGAGATCGGTGATCTCCGGGGCCGCTGCGAGCAGCGTGTTGATCACATGAAGCTCGTATGCGTGATGGTGGTCGATCGAGGGCTCGACAAGTGGAAGTTGTTGGCGTATCTTTTTTCTCATCGGGGCTCGCTTTCCCTTTGTTGGCGCGGATGTCCGCGTTTTACGTTTTCAAAAGGGAGAACGTTTTGGCCCCGTTTTCTATTCGAATTATTTCTGTTTATCTCGGAATCTCAAGAAGTTCGGACTTCTGGGGTGGGAACTACTTAAGTACGTCCCTTCCCTGCTCTTTGGCGGTTCCGTGTTAAGCCCTGGGCCATTCGCACAGCGCCGGTTCCCGCGGATGGTACTCTCTACTTTCTCACGTCCCACGGCCAGCTCTACGCCCTCCAGGAATGACGTTGAGTGTGCGCTTAAGTAGCCGGCCCCGGGTGAGCCTCCGTGCTCTGGTCTGTGGGGCCGCGTCGACCTTGATGTCTAGCGTAACTCTATATGCACAACCGAAGTGCAAACAAAAGTCATTGAACTTTGTTTGCACTACGGTAGACTCCTCCCATGTTCATCGGCAGAGCGCCAGAGTTGTCCTTGCTTCGTCACCACCTGGACGATCAACGGCGGGCCCAGCTCATCATCCTCTATGGGCGGCGGCGCATCGGTAAATCGACGCTCATGGCCAAGGCCGTAGAGGGTGAGAAGCGGGTGCTGTTTTTCGAGGGAATCGAGGGTGCGCGAACCCCGGTTCAGATCGATCAGTTCCTGACGGACCTCTCGCGGCAGACCGGCCGGGTCCGCCTCGGCGCTCGCAACTGGCGCGAGGTGTTTCAGGGGCTGGGAGAGCTGGTGGAGCAGGGGCGTTGGGTCCTGGTGTTCGACGAGTTTCCGTGGATGGGTTCCGGTCGGACCCGCATCGTATCAGAGCTCAAGCTCTACTGGGACCGCTGGACGCGAAACCCCAACCTCTGCCTGTTTCTGTGTGGATCGGTGGCAAGCTTCATGACGCGCCATGTGCTCCACTCCAATGCGTTCCACAATCGCAAGACCCTGGAGTTGTGCCTGGGGCCGCTGAGCCCGCGGGAGGCAGGCCAGTTCATCCCGAAGCGGAGTATACGCGAGCGAGCTCAGCTCTATATGTGTCTGGGCGGTGTCCCCAAGTACCTGGAACAGGTCGACCCGAGCCAATCTCTCGAAAAGAACCTCAACCGGCTCTGCTTTTCGTCCGGCGGGTTCTTTTTGAATGAGTTTGAGACGCTCTTCAAAGAGCAATTCCGCAGCCTCAAGGTCTATGAAGGCATCGCTGCGGCATTGGCCAAAGCTCCCGCCAGCCTCAGCGAGCTCGCGCGGCAGGTGGGCACGCCCAAGGGGGGCGGCTTCGCGGAACAGCTGGGTAACCTGATCCGCGCCCAGTTCGTACGCGAGTACGCGCCGGTAACCGTGGATGGCAAGCGCCGTAAACGGACACGCCTGTACAAGTTGACCGATCCGTTTCTCCGATTCTATTTTCACTACATCCACCGAAACCAGGCGCTCATCGCTCGCAACCGCAAGGGTCAGAACCTGTTTCGTGCCATCGCAGGAGCCACGCTGCAGCAATACTACGGCTACGCCTTCGAGCGGTTGAGCGAAGACGCCATGCAGGACATCCTCGACCACCTGGAGGTCGAGCTCGTCGATGTGCAGGAGATGGGCACCTTCTTCCAACAACCCCGGGGTGCCAACCTGGGGCTGCAGATCGACTGGCTGATCAAGCGACGCGACGGCGTGTGGTCTTTGGTGGAAATGAAGTACTCGACTTCCCCCATCGGCAAGGCCGTCATTCGCGACGTAGAGCGCAAAATCGAGCGTCTCGCAGCCCCCGAGAACATCTCCATCGAGCCCGTGCTGGTCTCTGCCGCTGGAGCGACCGCCGCCGTGCGTCGTGCTGGCTTCTTTCAATCGATAATTGCAGTGGCAGATCTGGTCTAACGAAGCTAAGGACCCGATCGAATATTACTTGATCACTCAAGCCGCCGAGGCATCCCGGCTCGCTTCGTTACTTCTCGTTGCATATCAATAAGTATGCGCCTCGTCGTGCCTCGCGAGCCGGGCGCCTCGACGCCCTGCGCTGGACAACTAATATCCGAGCGGGCCCTAAGCGGACGCTTGGCTCTAGACTGAAGCTCCCGACGCAAAGGGAGAGGGGAGGGGAAGCAGATGGTGCCTGGTCGAGCTTGCCGGCAAGACCTGGGGATCATGACAGCTACTCCGCAGCCAAATCAGACACCAGCTCAACTCCGTCGAAGTCCATGTACAGCCTACCACCGGGACTCGACGGATCGTAAAGGTTGGTGGGGGCCTCTGGATCGTACAGACATGGGTAGGGTCCCAGTGGCGGCGGCGTTTCGCGATGCAGCGTTGGCTTCGCCCACAGCGGTCCCTGCGGGCCTTCGATCAGAAGCACAAGATCCTGCCCCATCGAGGACGAGCTCTTGCCAGTGAGGAGACGCGGTTGCGACGAGATCACGCGCGCCACACTTAGCACACCGCGAGTAGCCATGAGTTTGCCAATACGACAACGGTTGAGCGTGACGATGAAGATGAAAAGCGCAACCACTCCGGGGGTACCGGCAGCTGCCATCATACCTCCCCGCCCAGGACCGCCCAAAAATAAGGCTGCGGTCGTCGCGGCAAGAAATAGAGCCGCCAAGAGACCAGGAACAACAATCCAGCCAAGTGATATCTTCCCACGACTCCTCAGCTTGTGATCTATCATGCCCCACGCTCGCTTTTGCAAGTCGGGCCAACTTTCCGCACATAGCTTGAGTTCGGCGTTGTGCTCCGCCGCTTTTTGCAAGCGAACCAACATGGTCAGATTCCGCGCTAGGAGATGCTGGAACGTCTGCGTAGCCAACTCCGCGCCGTAACTCTTCTCGATGGCGTTTACCCGAAACAGCACGGCCTCGTCGTACCCGACGTCGGCGGTGGGCACCTCGCCAGCGTGGTCACCTAAGAGGT
The DNA here is from genome assembly GCA_029938605.1 of Deltaproteobacteria bacterium. Classification (GTDB taxonomy): domain Bacteria; phylum Myxococcota_A; class Polyangia; order HGW-17; family JAJRWW01; genus JAJRWW01. The sequence goes on from JAOZUO010000290.1 coordinate 3,653, forward strand.
TAAGCACCTGGCTCGGCTGCCCCTCTGCGGTGGCAACGGCCGCGGCGGCGAGGCGGTACGCAGAGTCCATCATCAGGTCCGTCGAGCGTGGATTGCAGGGGCGGAGCCAGCTGCGTGCCGCCTCTAGGTCTCCCCAAAGCACGGCCTTGTGAGCAAGTCGGGCTCTCAACACTTGCCGGTGCCGCGCATCCGGCAATGTTTCCACGGCGCTCTCGAGAATGGCTCTTTCCTGTTGGCCGTCCACACGCGGCGCAAGTAGGCGCGTCAAGTTGAAGAGCTTCTCAGCGACGGTAGTGCCCCCGCCTCCTAGCAACCTGGTCCGCGTGGCCAACCATTCTTGCTGCGCATCATCCATCCGCGCTGGGTCTAGCTCGTGACCGAGCAGCAGGTGCTTCAGGTTCTCGGGAGGAGGTAACGGTTGATTCTCCTGGCGGCGAAGCTGCTCAAGCCTCTCGGACTCGCTCAGCGTGGATGTTTGAGCCTGCTCAGCCTCGGCGATGTCCCTGGTTTCGTCCCGCTGCACCAGCTGGTTTGCGCTACCACAGTACTGGCAGCTCACCACGCCGCCGGCCATGGCCACCTCAAGCGGAGCGCCACAGCCTTCGCAGGCCAGAACACGGATAGAATGGCTGTAAATAGAGCTCGTCAATTGCGCGCACGCCCCCTCTCCGAGGTGCAGGATGAGATGGAACATCCCGACTCTCGAGCATTGACGCGAGTATGAAAAAGAGCTTGTATCGTGTCAAGCTGCTAGCAGCTGGTGGGGCTCAGACAGAAGGATCAAGCCTGGACCAGCTTTCCTTCAGTATTTTCAAAACGATACAGACGAAACTTAATTACTTAAGTACGTCCCTTCCCTCTCCTATCCAGGGATGCGCTGACCATTTTGGTGATGTACTTGCCCACGTCGGGGTGGACGAGCATGTCGTAGTGGCCCCTGCCGGGGAAGACCCGGTAGGTGGTGTTGGATCGGAGGGGGGTTTGACCCTGGGCCGCGCCCATGGCGCTGCGCTTGGACGTGAGCCCGTCGCCGAAGAAGCGGGCGACGAGGGACTCGTCGTCATCGGGCAGGGTGCCCACCAGAACATGGATGTCCACGCCGGGCAGAGGGGCGACCACCGTGCGCTCCATGAAGAGCCGGTCGTCGTAGGGGCGGTCCCGCCAGTCCTGGTCGACCATGAGCCCGAAGCGCAGGTCCTTGATGCCGTTGGAGCGCTGGTCGATGATGGCGCCCCCCAGGGCGGTGTAGAAGTTGGGGATGCGGTGCAGCACGAAGGCGGCGAGATTGGCCAGTTGCTCCACGTAGGAGCCCTGTTGGGGCACTCCGATGAGCACCATGGTACGGAGGCGTTCGGGCCAGGAGTGCGCGTCGGCCGTGGCGTAGTATCCCGCGCTACGGATCACCAGCCCGCCCATGGAGTGGCCCACGAGCACCAGGCGGTCCAGGCGATCGTCACAGTGGTCGACGAGTTGTTGCAATAGCTGCGCCAGGCCGCGCCCGTTTTCCGAGATGTGCAGGCCGGAGTTGTATCGCAGGTACAGAACCGTGGCGCCCAGGTTCTGCTCCAGCCGAGCGCCGTGTCCGGGACTCTGGGGCGCGGTGGACGAAAAGCGCGTGTCGCAGAAGATCACCTCGTCGCACATGAGCCCGTGCACCATGACCACCACCGTACGGCCCTGGCCCACGAGACGTCGGTCCAGGTCGAGGGCGTCTACCCCCACGTTTTTGCCGCCGCGGCGGAAGCTCATGTGGATCCCCTGGCCCTCGGCGGCCAGCTGGTCGCCCACGAAGCCGTTGAGCACAGGGCGCAGAAAGTGCGCGTTCTCCGACGAGAGCCGGTACAGGGAGGCGAAGCCCCGGCCCCCGACCCCGACGATTCGCGCCACCGTCGACAGAAAGCGGCTCCATGGGGAGGGTTCGGCGGGTGACGACTCACCGGTCTTCTCCACGTCCACGTCCGCGGGCGAGCCGGCTGTGGGCTCGTTGGCCGCAGGGGATGGGGTGTCGGTGGGTGGTGTTTCCATGAGCTGTGTTCCTCGTGCTTCCGACGATCTTCAGACGTGGGGAGTAGCCCATAGTAGCTAAGGGTCCGCGAATGGACAACTCAGTCGCCCTAGCCGCCGATCCATCCCGCTGG
>JAOZUO010000291.1:162-5782 GCA_029938605.1 Deltaproteobacteria bacterium
CGCCCGGGTGAAGGATCTTCACTCTGCCGCTCCAGCGGGGCGCTGCGAGAGCGGCCCAGGACTGTATTTTTCCCTGCTTTGCCGGGGGATATTTAGGACCCGATCGAATATTACTTGATCACTCAGGCCGCCGATGCATCCCGGCTCGCTTCGTTACTTCTCGTTGCATATCAATAAGTATGCGCCTCGTCGTGCCTCGCGAGCCGGGCGCCTCAACGCCCTGAACTGGACAACTAATATCCGAGCGGGCCCTTAGTCTTCGTCCTTGGGGTCGGAGTCGAGGACTTCCTGGGCTACGGCGGTCAGCTCGGCGACCATGTCGGCCATCTCGGTGTTGGGGCTCTCGGCGGTGTCGGTCTTCTCTTCGGGGTTTGGCTCGGGCTCGGGCTCGGGCTCGGGCTCGGGCTTCGGCTCGGGCTCGGGCTTCGGTTCGGGCTCGGGCTTCGGTTCGGGCTCGGGCTCGGGTTTGGGCTCAGGCTTTGGCTCGGGCTTGGGCTCGGGCTTTGGATCGTCTTCGTCATCCAGGGAGATTGAATCCAGTGAAGGTGCGTCCTCCGGCCGCATCTCCGTGGCGTCGTCGTCCACGGATTCGGCACCCACGCCCACGCCCGCATTGTCCCATTCGTGGTCGTCCTCATGGAGAGGAGTGGAGGGAACGCCGCCCAAGGTCGGAGCCCGTTTGTAGTCCTCGGGCACGTCCTGGCCATCTGGTCCGCCGGCCGAATCGTGCTGCAGCAGGAAGATCTGTTCCCGCAGGGCGTCGTATTTGGTCCGTGGCACCGCGTTGGCCAGGGCCGCGCTCGCTGACTGGAGCCGATGTACCAGCTTTTGGTTGTGCGCACCGAGCCGATCCAGCTCCGCCTGCGTGGTCTCGGGCACGATCTGGCCGGACCGCAAGTCCTCGATCTGTTGCTGCAGGATCTTGGCGTCCTCGCCCTTCTCTTGCGCCACCGCGCGCAACTTGGCCAGCTCCTCCCGCCCCATCTGCAGGTTCGCCAGGCTCGCCTCCACCCGCGCCGCGTTGCGGTCCGCTTCGTCCCTCAGCTCCCAGATCTCACCCTCCCGGAGCTCCAGTTGGCGCACGGCCTCTTCAAACTCCGCCGCTCTCACCTCGATCTCAGCCTGGAGCCGCATCTGGCCACTACGGCCGGCGTCCTCTATGTGCTCCAGCTCGTCTCGGAGCTCCTGCATGTCGGCGACACGCTGCTCTTGACCCTCCAGCAGCTCCTGCTGGGCCTGGTGCAGCGCCTCGCGCAGGTCCTTCTCGTTGGCCCCTTCCCGGGCACCGTCCTGGGCTTTGGCGCCGTCCGTGGCTTCGGCCCCCTCTGCCCGGAGATGTTCCAGGGACTGTTTGAGGGATGTGGTCTCATGCTCCCGAGCTTCCAGCTCGCCGCGCAGGGACGCCAATTCGGCCGCCCGGCTCTTACGTTCGGCCTCGGCCGCGTTCGTGACCCGCTGTTGGCTCGCGAGCTGGTTCTGCACCGCCCCGACCTCGCCACGCACCGACTCCAGGCTCTTGCGTGCCCCGGCCAGATCGGCCTCCAGCTCCTCCAGCGTCTTCTCTCGGTCCGCCAGCTCACTGATGAGCTTGTCGGCGTCGGCCGTGGCGTGGACCAGCTCGAACTCCCGCTCCTGCAGCGCTTCGCGTACCTCCTGGGTTTCGATCCGCGCGTCCTGTAAGCCGCCTGTCAGCTGCTCGGCCTCATCGTCCCGGGACGCGGTCATTGCTTGGGCTTGCTCTAGCGCCGACCCCAGCTTGTCCATCTCCTCGGACAGCTTGGCGATCTCATCCCGCCGGGCGGTGAGCTCCGCCGACAGCTCCTCCTTCTCGCCGTCCGCCGCCAGCCGTTCCACGTCAGTTCTGAGGCCCGAGATCTCCGTGTCCCGGACCCGCAGCTCCGACTCCAGGCTCTCGATGCGTAGCTGCGTCTGCTTGAGCTCTGCCAGATCCCGGGTCCGCCCGGCCACTTGGCGCTCATGGTTCGCCGCCGCCTCGCGCGTTTTACCGAGGGTCTCTTCCAACTCCTCGCTGCGCCCCTCCAGCTCCCGTACCTGACGTCGCAGCTCGCTAACCTGCGCCTCGGCGTCTCGCACCTCCACCGCTCGGCGCGTGGCCTCCTCTCGCAGCCGGTCCCGTTCCTGGGCGATATCCGCCAGCAGCCGCCCGCGCTCGGCGCCCTCGGCCGCCCGCGTGCGCAAGGTCTCGTTCTCGGTGCGTAGATCCCGCACCTGCTGCCCCAGATCCTCCACCCGCGTGGCTGCTGCGCGCAGAGACTCCTCCCTCCGGGCCATGGACTCTACTCGCTCCAGGAGCTGGGCCTCCAGCTCCGACAACCGCCCATCCCGCGTGTCGAGGTCTTTTTCCAGCCGGTCGGCGAGGCTCCTTACGCCCCGCAGCTCAATGTCCGCTCGCTCCGCTCGCTGGGTCAGCTTGTCCACGCGGCCGAGGAGCTCCAATCGCTCGGCTTCGAAGGCCTCCGCCCGCGCGCTGAGGGTCTCCTGAGCGGTGGCTTTCTCGGAGGCGTTCTGGGCCGCCTGGTCCCGCGCTGCTTGCAGCTGGTCTTGGAGTGCAAGGAGCTTCTCAGACTGCTCCGCTGCGTCCGCGCCCGCTGTGCCGGCGGTGGCTTGAAGCTCTTGCTTCCTCTCCCGGGCCCGAGCCAGTTGGGTCTCCAACTCGGCCACGCGCGCCTTGTCCGTCTCCTCCCGGACTGCCCGGGTGGCCTCGGAAACGCGCAGCCCCTCCAGCTTCTCCCGCTCCGTTGCCAGGAATTGCTCTAGGGATTCGATGCGATCCTGTGAGGTGGCGCGTGAGGCTCGTTCGGACTCCACCTCCCAACGCAGAGCGTCTAAGTGACCCTCGTCCACCTCGAGGCGCTCGGTGAGCCGTTCGGACTCGGCCTTGGAGCGAACCGCTTCGTCTCGGGACCGCCCCAGCTCCACGTTGGACTCGGTCAGTTCCTTTTGCAGACCCGCGGCGCGCGTGCGCTCCTCCTGAAGATCCGCCCGGAAAGAGTCCGCGAGGTTTTCCATGCGGACGATCTCGGCCTTGAGGCGCTCCTGGATCTCCTTCTCCGATGCGGACTCCGCCAGGCGTCTCTGGAGCTCACCCTTGACGGCCTCCGCGTCCCGTCGCGCTGACAAGAGCGTCTCCCGCTCGGCGTCGGCGCGGTCCACCCGGGTGCGGGCGTGGGCGAGGTCTTCGCGGAGCTGGTCCAGCGCTGCTTGGCTGGATTCCGCCTCCTGCTCCAGTCGCGCGATGGTCTCCCGCCCGTTGGACACCGCACCCTCCCGTGCGGCGAGGCTCTCTCTGGTCTGCGCCACCACCTCACGGAGTCGCGTGATCTCCGCGGCGTTCTCCTCCAGGCGTTCGGCGGCCAGCCGCTGCTCCGTGGCCAGCTCGCCTTTGAGACGCTCCGCCGTGGCCTCCAGCGCGTGCGATGCCTCGCGGGCGCGCTCCAACTCCTGGGCCGACAGAGCCAGCTTGCGTCGATGCTCGACCTCCTCGGCCTGGTGCCGGTCCAGTTGCTCCCGGAGCTCGACCACCCGCTCCTCGTGCCGTCCGCGGTCCTGGACCGCTCGCGTCTCGCGATCCTCGAGCTCGGTCTCCAGTCGCTTCTGGATTTCCCGGGCCGCTCGCAGCTCCGCCTGGTGGCCCTCGCTGGACCGCTCTCCCTCGAAGGTCGCCTGGCGTACGGCCTCGGACTCCTCCTTGGCCTCGAGGAAACGTGTGGTGAGATCCGTCACCCGCTGGGCGGCCTCCTCGGTCTCCCGTTGCAGCCGCGCGCGCGTCTCCTCGAGCTGTTCCTCGATCTTGGACGCCCAGTCTTTTGTGGTGCGCAGCTCCACCGCCGCGGTCTCCGCGGCTGAGCGTTGCTCGGCGATGTCGGCCCGCAGTCGGATCAGCTCCTCCTCGCGGTCGGTGAGCTTGCTCTCCACCGACACCAGCCGGGCGGTCTTCTCCTTTACGGTCTCGTCGAAGACGCGGAGGGTCTCGTTGCGTTCGCGCAGTCGCACCGAGAGCATCTCCCGAGCTCGATCGGCCTCGGTGAGCTGGCCCTGCAGGTCCGAGACCCGTTCCCTCGACTCCTCGAGGCCTGCCTCCAGCCGTTCCCGGGAGGCCCGCAGCGCCCCGGATTCCACGTCCCGGGCCTTGGCCGACGTGGAGTGGCTCAGCAGCTCGTCCTCCAGCTCGTTGACACGGCTTTGGACAGACTGGGCCTTCTGCATCCGCTGGTTCATGTCCGTCCGCACCAGCTCCAGGGACTGCTCCAGCTTGGACGCGTGGTCCTCCGCCGCCGCCTTCTCCGCGGACAGTCGGAGGTTCTCCGAGTCGGATCGCTCCAGTTGCCCGGTGGTGGACACCAGCTTGTTGTTCACCTCGGTCAGCCGGGTGGCCACGGCCTGCAGCTTCTGGTGCAGCCGATCCCGCTCGTCCGCCGCCGTCGCCGAGGCGTCCACCCGTTCGGTGAGGGTCTGGTGCTCCTGCCCGAAGCGCTCCAGCCGGGCGCTCAGCCGCTCCCGGGTGGCTCGCAGCTCTGTCGCCTGTTCTTCGGCGGCGATGAGCTCCTCCCGGAGTTGATCTCGCTGGCGCTGCATATCGTTGAGCTTGGCGAACATCAGCTCCCGGGACTCCACGGAGGACGCCAGGTCCCTCTTCGCGTCCTCGATGCGCCGCTTCTGCTCCCCCACCTCGAAGCGCGCGGCCTCCGCTGCGCTCAGGTTATCGGCGTATTTGGCCTGGATGGCCTCGAACTCGGCCCGCAGCTCTTTTTGGGCGGCCTGGATCTGCTCTTTGTTCCAGGTGGCCTGGTCCCGCTCCGCCGCAAGGGCCGCCACGGCGTCCTGCATCTGGCCCGCGCGCTGCTCCAACTCCCGTCTGGAGGAGCGATCCGACTCCATTTGCCGCAGCACGCCCTCGGTTTTGGCCTCCGCCGCTGCCAGCTCGGCGATATAACGGTCCGAGTCCTGGCCCTTGTTGCGCGCGTCCCGTTCCGCCGCCCGCACCGAATGTCGCAGCTCCTCTTCGGCTTCAGTGAAGGCCTGAAGGCGCGCCTGGGCCTTCACCAGGCTTTCGCGGGTGTGCGACAGGTCGCGGCTCGCGCCGGATAGCTCGTTCTCCAGGTGGCGGATCTGGTCCTTGGACTCGGTCACCACCTGCTCGAGGTTGTCCATTCGGGCCACGCGCCCGGCCAATCGCAGAATCTCTGTCTCCGATGACTGTACCTGCTCGTTCAGATCCACGATCTGTCGGCGAAGGTTGTTGACGGTCCCGTCGCGCTCCGCGGATGGACCCTCCGCCTCACTCGCCACCCCGCTCTCCTCGAGCGCCTCGGTCCCCTCGTGGACCGTGGTGGGGCCCGCCTCGGGCTGGATGAGGATGGACGACGTCCGTCGTCGACGAGGTCGCCGCCCCACCTGGGCTGGTCCGCTGGCCTTGTCGAAGGGTTGCCCCGTCAGGCTCCGGGTCACCAGACGATCGAAGTCCGGGACCATGGGGCCGGCCAGCGCCAGCACGAAGGCTTCGTGGGACAGGGGAGCGATATCTTCGGGCTCGTGCCCATGCTCGTCCGAGTCCGAGTCCGAGTCCGAGTCCTTGGGCAGGACGTCGGGTTGGTAGGCC
>JAOZUO010000292.1 GCA_029938605.1 Deltaproteobacteria bacterium
TTTAGGGCCCGCCGCAAAATAACTACATCGCCCAGACCACCGCACCATCCCGCATCGTCGCTGGTCGGGCCACTGCACCCGGCGTCACCGCTCCCTTGACACCCCTGGGGCGAACTGACTATTAATACTCCTACGCGGACCAGGAGCCTCCTGCAGTGTGAGCAGCCTGGTTGCAGCGGGGTGGGTGGGAGCGTTTTACCCGAATCAGCTCGGGCGTCGCTCACGTATGTCGTCCCGAGCCGAAACGCAGGAGGTTCCCCATGTCCATCATCCTAACTGGTGAAAATCTCACCACATATGACGTGGTCGCTGTCGCCCGCAACGGCGAAAAGGTCGAGCTGTCGGCCGATGCAGTGGCCCGCATTCAGAAGTGTCGAGGCTTCATCGAGGAGCGCCTCGCGGCCGGAGAGACCATGTACGGGGTCAACACCGGCATCGGGGAGTTCTCCGAGGTGGCCCTGGACGACGACCAGATCAAGGACTTTCAGCGCTACCTCATCTACAACCACGCCGCCGGCATTGGCGAGCCCTTCCCGGTGGAGGTCGTGCGCGCCGCCATGACCACGCGGGCCAATGTCCACTCCAAGGGCTACTCCGCCATCCGACTGGTGATTACGCAGTTGCTGGTGGACATGCTCAACCGGGGCGTCACGCCCGTGGTGTGCTCCAAGGGGTCGGTGGGGGCCTCCGGGGATCTGGCACCCATGAGCCAGATCGCCCTGGCTATGCTGGGAGAGGGCGAGGCCTTTTATGAGGGCGAGCGCATGGAGGCCGGCGAGGCCCTGCGCAAAGCCGGCTTGGAGCCCGTGGTCTTCGAGGCCCGGGACGGGCTGGGCATCATCAACGGTTCCAACGTCATCGCGGGCATAGGCTGCCTCACGGTGGCCGACGCGGAGCGGTTCCTGGCCCAGGCCGAGATCGCCTGCGCCATGAGCCTCGAGGCCCTGGTGGCCAACATGAAGCCCTACGACACCCGGCTGCACTCCCTGCGCGGTTTCCGGGGCGCGGTCACAAGCGCCGGCAACCTCAAGAAGATCATGGATGGCTCGGATCTGCTCACGGGCAAGCACAAGACCAAGGTGCAGGACGCCTACTCCATGCGCTCGTCGCCCCAGGTCATCGGCGCCGCCCGGGACCAGCTCCGCTGGGTCAAGAGCCAGCTCGAGATCGAGATCAACGGCGTGGGGGACAACCCGCTGTTCCTCGCCGATGATGGGGTGGTGCTCACCGGCGCCAACTTCCAGGGCACTCCTATATCCATGCCCTTAGACAACCTCGGGGCGGCGGTGGCCATGGTGTGCGTCCTGTCGGAGCGGCGGCTCAATCGGCTCACCAACCCGGCCCTGTCCGCCGGGTTGCCGGCCTTTTTGACCAAGGGCGCCGGCATGTTCAGCGGCCTGATGCTGAGCCAATACACGGCCTGCATGCAGGTGGTGGAGCAGAAGATCCTCTCCACGCCGGCCTACCACCAGTCTATCCCGGCCGCCGCGGACCAGGAGGACTTCGTCTCCATGGGCATGAACTCCGCCCTCAAGACCCGCGAGATCCTCAACATTTCTCACGGCATCCTCTGCATCGAGATGATGGCCGCGGCCCAGGGGTTGGATTTCCGGGAGTTCAACGCCGGCAAGGGCACCAGGGCCGCCTACGAGAGCGTGCGCGAGGCGGTGGAGTTCCTCGACGTGGACCGGCCGCTGTTTAGAGACCACAACGCCCTGCAGGCCCACCTGGCCGCCTACAAGCCCCTGGCCGCCGTGGTGAAGGCCGTGGGCGAGCTCACCACCTCCTTCGACTAGACCGTTCCAGAGTTGCCCGTTCCAGTTAAGGTCTAATTGCCGCTTCCCTTTGCTGGTTCGCTGATGGATAATCCGATCTTCATTCCCAGAGAAAAACGGATTGGAGAGTTGCCGTGCGACATTTTTTCACTGTGCTGTGCTTGATCTCGATGCCGCTCGCCTTCGGCGCAACCGCATGTAGCGACGACGACTCCGGTGGCAACAGCAATAACATCAACGTGAACGACAATGAAAATCAGAACAGTCAGGGGGTTTGCGGGGATGGGAATGTGGATTCGGGCGAGGCGTGTGATGACGGAGCGTCCAACTCCGACTCCATCGCGGGCGCTTGTCGCACTGACTGTCGCGAGCCCTGGTGTGGCGATTCGGTGACCGATCCGGGCGAGGATTGCGACGACGGCAACGGCGTCAACACCGACGGCTGCCTCTCGGCCTGCGCGGGCACGGACGACTGCTGCGTGGCCAATGTGTGCGGCGACGGCTACCAGAACCAGACGATCGTAGGCGGTGACCTGGTGGAGATGTGCGACGACGGCAATACCGTCGACGACGCCGTCTGCTCGGCCGACTGTGCTCAGGACATGACGCTGTGCGGTGACGGAAGCGTAGACCAGGGGGAGGAGTGCGATTACGGAGGAGGCAACTCGGACACCGTGCCTGACGCCTGCCGCCGGAATTGTCACCCCGCCTTCTGCGGAGATGGCGTGCTTGACACCGGCGAATCCTGCGACGGGAGCGACCTGGGCACCGACACCTGCGAGAACCTGTCCGGTGAGGGCTTCACCAGCGGCACCCTCTCCTGTACGGCGGGTTGCACGCGGGACACCAGCCTCTGCACCGAATGTGGAGACGGCGTCATCGAGTGGAACGAGGTCTGTGACGGCACGAACTTCGCTGGGGAGACCTGCGCGACCCAGGGCGAACAGTATGGCGCGTTGTCTTGTAATCCAGATGATGATTGCCTGGTGCTGGACACCACGGGTTGCTACTCCTACGATGCGACCGATTTCTCCGATACGTCGATCACTACGAACCTCAATGACATCTCGGGTACCGGGGCCGATCACTTCATGGTGGTGGGAGACGAAGCCCTTTTGCGCGAGTACGACAGCGGCACCTGGGCTACCCTCGACGCGAGCTTCACGACGGAGCATCTCAACGGTATTGATATGGTTTCGGGGAGCGGCTTTGCCATCGTTGGAGACAGCGGGTTTGCGCGTGGCTACCAGAACGAGAGTTGGTACGTGCCAAGCCCCCCACTACCGGTTGAATCACTCAACGGCGTGAGCTTCTTGGGCACTGACGTGTATTCTGTCAGTAGCGCTGGTGGTGTTTATCGTGTTCCTTTCCCCGGCGCCGTTCCGGTTGACATCACGCCCACGTCCACGCCTCCTGCCTTGTATGACCTCTGGCCAGGGCTAGACAGCAATATCTACATTGTGGGCGCCCTTGGGACCATCTTGGAGTACGATACATCAGCCTCGACCTGGCAGTCCCACACCTCCGGGGTGAGCCAACCCCTGTACGGAATCTCCGGTTCAGCGTCTGACAATATCTATGTTGTTGGAGGGGACGGGACCGGCGGCGTGGCGTTGCACTACGATGGCACCACCTGGTCGCCCATGACCTTGCCTACAGGCACGCCGGAGCTACGTGGTGTTGCTGGTGTGGTTTTTATGGACGCTCAAAATATTCCAAGGGAGCTAGTCTTTGCCGTGGGCGTGGGGGGGACGATTGTTCACTACGACGGGGCGGTTTGGTATGACGTGCCGTCGGTCCCCACCGAAGACCTGAACGCCGTCTGGGGCGGGGAAAATGGCATCTTCTACGCGGTGGGTGACAACGGCACCGTGATCCAGCTCACTCTCCAGCCCTGATTTCATCGCGGGCCGAAGTTCAGTACGGATCCGGGAGGAGCTTGCCGGGGTTGAGCAGGTTCAGGGGGTCCCAGAGCTTTTTGATGGCGCGCATCATTTCGAGCTCCTGGGGGGCGTGCTCGAGGATCATGAACTTTCGTTTGGACAGGCCGATACCGTGCTCGCCCGAAAGGGTGCCGCCCACGTGCAGGGTGTGGTGGAACAGGTCCACTCGGGCGGCTTCGAAGCGGCGGGCCACGTCTTCGGCATCGTCGTCGTCCGACAGGAGGTTCACGTGGAGGTTGCCGTCTCCGGCGTGGCCGAACACCGCCGTGAGCAGGTGGTGGCGCTCGCCGATTTCGGCGATGCGGGTGGCCGTGTCGGGCATCTCGCCCACGGGGACGGCGATGTCGTCCGACGTCTTGTGTAGGTGGGCGGCCTCCAGGGCTTCGCTCACCCGGCGCCGGGCCTCCCAGAGCCGTCGCCGTTGGGCCTCGTCGGTGGCCAGGCGCACGTCCATGGCCCCGCAGGCCTCGCAGACCTCGGCGCAGGCCGCGAGCTCGGCCTCCAGCCGTTCGGGGTCACCGTCGAGCTCCAACAGCAGCACGCCGCCGGCGCCTTCGGGGAACCGGTAGGCCGATCCCTGCCGGACGTGATCCACCGAGGCGCCGTCCAGCAGCTCCAGGACGGCGGGTTGAAGGCCCGAGCGGGTCATGGCGATCACAGCCCGACCGGCCGCGGCGAGATCGTCGAAGGCGGCGATGGCGGCGGCGGTGGCCCGGGGCTTGGGCAAAAGGCGCAGGGTGATACGGTCCACCACGGCGAGGGTGCCCTCGGAGCCCACCATCAGGGCGGTGAGATCGTAGCCCGACACGCCCTTGGGCGACCGTCGGCCGAGCACCAGCCGGTCCCCCGCCATGAGGGCCACCTCGAGGCCCAGCACGTACTCGCGGGTTACGCCGTAGCGGTAGGCGCGTGGGCCGCCGGCGTTCTCCGCCACGTTGCCGCCCAGGGAGCAGGTGTCCAGGCTGGCCGGATCCGGAGGATAAAAGAGCCCCGCCTCCTCCACCTGCTGCTGCAGCGCGCCGGTGATCACGCCGGGCTCCACCACGGCCAGGCGGTTGGCCTCGTCGATTTCGTAGATCTTCTGCATCTGGTCGGTGGACAGGACCACGCCGCCGTGCACCGGCAGGGCGCCGCCGGACTTGCCCGTGCCGGCGCCCCGAGGGGTTACGGGCACGCGGTGCTCGGCGCAGAGCCGCAGGACGATGCGGATCTCCTCTGGGGTGGTGGGACGCACTACGGCCTCGGGCGGGAAGGCGCCGAGGGAGGACTCGTCCCGGCCGTAGGGTTCCAGGCTCTGGGGCTCGGTGACCACCAGGGGCCCGAGGGCCGCTTCGAGGATGCTGCCAATGGTCCGCGACATGGGTTGTTACTGCCAGATCGGCGCTCTGGGCGCAACCAGAAGGCACCGGATTGGAGCGTACTATATGGCCTTGTGGCCTTGGTGTTTGACCGGATCTGGATCGCAGGAGCGCTTTGGACTATTATTCTGCTGGTAATCCGAAGGAGGGTACGCGCATGTCAGGGCAGGTGAACGTAATTTATCACGATGTGGTTGTCGCCACGCAGGTTGCTCTGGAAGACCAGGACGAGGCCGGCGGCTTCGTTCAGGCGCCGCAACCCCTGCCCGTGGGCACACGTCTTGTGCTCGAGACCCTGCAGGGCGGTTCAGAGGAGGAAGCGCCCACGCCCACCGGTCGGCTCATGGCCGAGGTGGTAGGTGTTCGCGAGGTGGAGTCCAAGGAGAGCCAACCGGGCATGCGCGTGAAGTTCCTCGACGAACAGGAGTTCACGGCACCACCACCGCCTCCGCCCGAGCCCGAGCCCGAGCCTGAGCCTGAGCCCGAGCCCGAGCCCGAGCCTGAGGCGGATGCTGAGCCCGAGGCGGATGCTGAGCCCGAGGCGGATGCTGAGCCCGAGCCCGAGCCCGAGCCCGAGCCCGAGCCCGAGGCGGATGCTGAGCCCGAGCCCGAGCCCGAGCCCGAGCCTGAGCCTGAGCCTGAGCCTGAGCCTGAGCCTGAGCCTGAGCCTGAGCCTG
>JAOZUO010000153.1 GCA_029938605.1 Deltaproteobacteria bacterium
CGAAGACGGAGGCAGCGAAGCGCGCGCTGCAAGCAAATTGGCACAAGGTCGATAAGCGCTACCTGGCAGTGGTGGAAGGCAACCCGCCCGATGACCACGGCGTGCTGAGGTCGCACCTGGATGAGAGCGGCCCCTTCAAGGTCTACAGCGCCCCGCCTGGCAAGCGGACACGCCTCGCGGTGACCCATTACCGGGTGATGAAGCAAATCGCGACCCGCACGTTGCTCGAACTGACACTAGAGACGGGCCGGCGCAATCAGATCCGCGTGCATCTGGCCGATGCAAAATGTCCGATCATCGGCGATCAAAAATACGGGGCCCGCACGAATCCCGCTCGCCGACTGGGATTGCACGCGAGCTCCCTGCAATTCAAGCACCCGTTGTCTGAAGAACTTCTAAGGTTTGAAAACCCTCTGCCGCAAGATCTGGCGCGGCTGGTGTGACCCCGATGGCCTTGGCTACACATCACGCCAATGTCTCCACGTCGCGAGCGTGAGGTGGACGCACGCGGCAATCAGGGAGAGTCCGAGGATGCCTCCGCGGCGCTCTTTCGTCTCTGGGCGAGGATGACCACGACTGTCACGCCACCGCCCCCCGCAAGACCAGCCGCCATTGAGCCCGAGAACCAGGTGAGACCGGCGTGCTCGCGCAGGAGCACTCCAAGGAGCTGACAGGCGATCATGAAGACCAGGACAATGACGAACACCTGCCAAAATGGCAGCGGGTGCCAGATATTCCAATTCGGTACCGATTCTTCGTTCATGGGACCACCTCGTTGGGTAGACTGAATTGAGTATGTACGGTCGGGTCGGGTCGGGTCGGGCCACTCCAGTATACCAGACCTCACCCAGCGAGATTCTCATGAACCCGAAGGGGCAATACACCGTTTATGCGGCTTCATCTTCTCGACATCCCTTGATATACTCCCACCAGTTCGATATGCATACTGAACGAAGATCCGATTTGCGCGCGATACCTCGACTTTCAGCGGAGACCGATTTTATGAAGCTGCTCAGACCGTCCACTCGCTCCCTGTTACTCCTCTGCGGAGTCACCATGCTGTGGGGGGCCTCGCTGCCTGCGTGCGGCGGCTCGCCGCTCTCCAAGCAGCACAAAAAACATGCCGCCGTCGCCCTCAAGAAGATGAAGGAGCTGGATCGGCGCGACCAGCGGGTCGAAAAACGCCTCGCCGCCCTCGTGAAGAGCGATCGCGCCTTCCTCAAGGGACACCGCCAGGTAGTCGCCGCGCGGAAGCGTATTGGCAAGCTCCGAGAAAAGATCAAGGCGCTCAAGAAGCTCGAAAAGGAGGTGCGTACGCTGCTGAAGAAGAATCGTGCCTCGGACGAAAAGAAGCTGCGGAAGCTGTCGGGCTCGATCACCTATCGAGCCGGCGGGCTGAAGCTGAATCTCCTTCTCGCCATCGGGCCCGTGGAGGAGATCGTGAACGCCAAAAAGAACGCCAAGCAGCTGATCCGGCAGGTGGCCGGGCATCAAGCGCAGGCGAAGACCTTTCCGTCTGCCGCGGCAACGCAGGCCGTGGCGTCCGCCGCGAAGCAGTATCCAGAGAGCAAGGCCAAGCTGGAGGCGCGCCTCAAGGCGCTCGGGCCCAAGGCGGTCGACGTCTCCGCGGCCGGATTCCACCGCGCCCGAAACAAGCAGCCGCCAAACTACCTCGGCATGGGGCGCTGGGCCAAGCACATCCGCAAGCAGGTGGATGGACTCGGCAGCGGCCAGCGACGCTTGCTCCATCAGATCGGAGAGCTGGCGGAGCACGTCGATCTCATCCTCGTCGACATGAAGGACGAGCACGGCAAGTACTATCATCGATACAAGCGCGTCCGCGGCTCAAAAGTGGAGACCCAGGCCTGGAAAGTGGTCACTTCTGGGTTCTACATAATGCACCGGGACCACCTCGGGATGACGTTGTGGTCAAAGCCCGTGGGCGTGCTGGCAGACGACGCCCAAACCCTCGCCGCGCCGCCGGGCTATATCTATGTGGGCAAGCCCAGATACGGAGGGTGGCTCGCCGGCAAGGGAGACAATAAGAAGTGGAAGTTCAACGATAAGTACAGCTACATGCAGACGCTTTTTTGGGGCGGTGGACTGGGCATCATCACCTTCGGCGCCTACGCGGCCTACCTCAAGCTGCGCCGGGCGCGAAAAGTCTTTTACGGAGTTGGCGCACCGATCTACGGCAGCCGTTCCAAGCGCATGCGGGGGCGTTACAAAAAGTACTATGCGCGCAAGGCTCGCAAGACCCGAGCCGCAGCGGTCCGTGCCAGGGCCCGACGCAGTGGCAGCTCGCGCACGGGCAGCTCGCGCACGGGCGGCTCCAGCCGCTCCAGCCGTCGCAGCGGCAAATAGCCAGCCAGACAGATCGCCCTGCCCTGATCCGCTACCTCCCTTGACCCGCTCCCTTGCAATAGCGATGATGCTACCTATCCACAAAGGAGAGATGATGACGTATCTGAGCCTCGGGTTGATCGCCAACGCACGTAAGGAAAATGAGCACCGGGTGCCGATACACCCCGAACACTTCGAACAGATACCAGATGAGTTGGCGGCCAAAATCACGTTCGAACGCGGCTACGGGCTCCCCTTCGGTGTGCCCGACGACGAGATAGCCAAGCGCTTCGGCCCCCTGGCCAGCCGAGAGCAGTTAATGCAGGAATCGGAGATTGTGCTGCTTCCCAAGCCGCTGCTTGAGGACCTTGGTGAGATGCGCCAGGGGGGAATTCTCTGGGGCTGGCCGCACTGCGTACAGCAGCAGGACATCGCGCAACAAGCGATCGACAGTCGGCTCACTCTGCTCGCCTGGGAGGCGATGTTCACCTGGAAAAACAGTGCGCAGGACATGCACCTCTTCTATCGCAACAACGAGATGGCCGGGTACTGCGGCGTGATCCATGCGCTGGGCCTCTGCGGAATGGACGGCAACTACGGTCCGGCGAAAAAGGCGGTGGTGCTGAGCTTCGGCTCCGTCAGCCGCGGCGCGGTCTACGCCCTGCGTGGTCGCGGATTCGATCAGATTACGGTCCTTACCCAGCGTCCCCCCTTTGCGGTGCACGACCAGGTGTTGGGTTGCCGCTACGGACGAATGGCCCGCGAGGGCAACGAGGTCGTGGTCTTCGACGAGAGCGGCAAAAAACGCTCCATGATCAGTCTGCTGGCGGAGGCCGACGTCATCGTCAACGGGATCCTTCAGGACACCGAAAACCCGCTGATGTTCATTCAGGACGGCCGGGAGAGCCAACTCAAGCAGGGAGCGCTGATCGTCGATGTCAGCTGCGACCTGGCGATGGGCTTCCCCTTCGCCCGGCCGACCTCCTTCGAGGAACCGACCTTCGACGTGGGACAGGTCACCTACTACGCAGTGGATCACACGCCGAGCTACAGTTGGCGCGCTGCCTCCTGGGAAGTCTCGCGCGTCGTGGTCGCCTACCTCGAAAAGGTAATGTCCGGCCCCGATGCCTGGGAGAAGGACGACACCCTGCGGCACGCCGTGGAGATCCGTGACGGGCAGATTCAAAACCCGAGGATCCTCTCGTTCCAAAAGCGCTCGGACCAGTTCCCACACGCCATCCTGAAGTAGGACAGCGTCCAGCACATGAGCGGGCGTGTAAACACGCTGAACACACCTAAGTGGCTATAATCTAGCTACATTACAACTCGGTTGATTTTTTGCATATACAGGCTGTATACTAAGGGGGCACTACTCTTGGTGGAGCCAAACGATGCAGAGTCGGAACACGAATCATCCATGGACAACAAAGACCGGAACGCTGCTGATGGGGGGACTGGTCTTGCTGGTGGTCGTCATCGTAGCGTGGGCGGGGCGACGCGGAGGATCTGGGATTGAGGGCGAGAATCAGGACCATGCTCGGAGGTCCGCCTCGAGCCTGACGGGCCCCAGCGCCTCCTCGGGAGTGGCGGCCACGAGGGGCCGGTCGGGAGCCACGCACAAGACGGCCGCGCACAAGACGGCCGCACACAAGACGGCCGCACACAAGACGGCCGGCCCGCGGGTCGTGCTGCGTACTTCCTGGGGCTCGGGGCCGGGGCAACTCGGGCGCAAGCAGGCGGCGGAGAGCTCCCCCGAGGGACCGGCGAGTTTTCTGGTGGACGGGGACGGTCGGGTCTTCGTGCTCGATCAGGTGAACCTGCGCATCCAGGTGTACGACCAGGGCCGGCTCAAGCAATCCATTCCGCTACCGGCCGACACCTTCGAGGACCTCGCGCTGATGACCGACGGCAGTGTCGCGGTGCTCGACCGCCTCTCGCGGCGCACGGTGCGGGTGACGAACGCGAGCGGCCAGCTCGTCAGTGAGGTGAATCTCGTGGGGCCCGGGGTGGGACAGGGCGGCGCGGTCACCGGTCTCTTTGCCCGGGATGACGGGCTCTGGGTTGAGGTGGCTCACGGGCGCCTGGTGCGCATCACCGACGCGTCGGGCCACGCCGACCCCCAGCGCCCCTGGGTGGCCGGACGCTTTACGGCCGGGGGCTCAAAGGTCCTGTCGGCAGCGCTGGACGGCCGCTATGCCGCGGAGATCGTCACACGCCCCGCCGTGGCAGGCAAGGTGCCGGCGCAGCACCTGGCGCGTGTGGCTTTCGACCTGCGGCTGGCCCACCTCACGGCGCTGGAAACCGACGCGACGGGCAACGTCTACCTCGGCGCCCTCATGATGCGCCACCGACAAAGCGCCCCCTTCGACGTGATCGAGCAGCGGTCGGAGGTGGTGGTGGTGAGCCCCACGGGCCGTGAGCTGCGGCGGATTTCGCTACCGGCGCCGGTCACGGGGCTGGAGTTTTTTCGCTCGATCCGCGTGAGCCCCGACGGCACGATTTGGCATCTGGCATTCGACGCCCACGGCGCGACTCTTCGGAGGTACTAAGATGAAACGCTTGGCAATCAACAGTCTTGGCATCAACGTCAACGTCGGCATCGCACTGCTCGTGCCTGTGTTCGTGTTCGTGCTCGCGTTCGCGCACGCGCCCACCGCACTGGCCGCCCCCAGCTCCATGACCCGGCAGGAGATCCAGGATCTGGCGGTGAGCGGTGTGGGCTACTCGTACTACTGGGGCCACGGCAGCTGGCGCAACGACGGCACGCTGATCGGCTCCTGCTCGGGGAGCTGTCCGAGCTGCTCGCACTCGGGCAGTTACGGCGCCGACTGCTCCGGCTTTGTGGCCAAGGTCTGGCAGGTGCCCGGTCCCAGCGACGTGACCACCAACAGCCACCCCTACTCCACGTCGAGCTTTCGCTGGGAGGAGACCCACTGGAATCAGATCCCACGTGAAGACGCGGTGGTCGGCGACGCCTTCGTCTACCGCAACTCGAGCAACACCGGCGGGCACGTCGTACTCTACGAAAGCGGAGACCCCTGGGGCAGCTCCTGGGTGTACGAGGCCCGGGGCTGCAGCTACGGCATCGTGCACCGGCTCAAGTCCCTCGACTCGAGCTACGTGGCCATCCGTCGGCATTCGCTGGTGGAGACGCCCTGCGCTACGGTGCCCGCCCAGGGTCGGGTCATCGATCAGGACGAGGCGTGCTTCGAGCTCGGCGGTCCCATGCAGTACTGGCGCACGGAGCAGGCCGGATGGAACGGCTCGCTCAAGTGGACCCACGCCACCGACACCCAGGTTTACAACTATGCCCTCTGGCACTTCGACCTCGAGCAGGCCGGTCGCTATGTTCTCGAAGCGTACACCCCGGCGGCCTGGGCCGAGTCCCAGCAAGCCAACTACCAGGTGCGCCACGACAGCGTCACCACCGCGACCGTGGTGGACCAGACCGCGGTGGACGGCTGGGTGACCGTGGGTGAGTTTGATTTCGCCGCCGGCGATGATCAGTGGGTGCGACTCGAAGATCTCACCGGTGAGCCCGGCAGCAGCGACACCCGGGTGGTCTTCGACGCCCTGCGCCTCACGCGGGTGGTGGACGAACCGAGCGATCCCGCCGACCCCGCCGACCCCGCCGACCCCGCCGACCCCGCCGACCCCGCCGACCCAAACGAACCGGACAACCCGGCGCCGACCTCCAACGATCCCGCGTCGCAACCCGGCGACGGCATCGATGACACCGATAAGGACTTCGATCGCTTCGCCAAAATCACCGGCGGCTGCGCCACCTCCGGCGTCCCTTCCTCCGGCGCTCCCCCCGCTGCAGTCCTCTGGTGCCTGGTCCTGCTGGTCTGGCTGGTCCGCCGCCGCCCTTGAACCGCTTCCAGCATTATTGCACAGTACAGAGAATCACAATGCGACCCAACGAGCTCATCCGGCTGGGCATCCCCCGGGGAGAGCCCCTGAAGCTGGTTCTTGCTGCCATGTCGGCCGGCGATCGTGGAGGTGCCCGTGTACGTTGAGCGTACCAAGCCCGCGCCCTGGAGAATGTGGGGCGAAGATCTCGATCCCAGCGCCATCGCGCAGCTCGAGGACGCGTGCTCCCTGCCGGTGGCCGTGGCCGGGGCGCTGATGCCGGATGGACACCAGGGCTACGGCCTGCCCATCGGGGGCGTGCTCGCCACCCGAGGCGCGGTGATCCCCTACGCCGTGGGGATGGACATCGCCTGCCGCATGCGCATGTCCGTGCTCGACTGGCCTGTCTCGGCGCTCACCGAGCGCGAGGAGGCGCTGACCAAAGCGCTGGAGCACGAAACCCGGTTCGGCCTGGGCGCATCGTTCAAGGGCGGAGACCGGCGTCAACACGCTGTCATGGACGAGGACTGGAGCTTCACGCCCGTGGTGGCCAACCAGCGGGACCAGGCCTGGGCGCAGTTGGGCTCCAGCGGCAGCGGCAACCACTTCGCGGAATTCGGTGTGCTCACCGTTGCCGAAGACGGGGACGGGGACGGGGACGGGGACGGGGACGGGGACAGGGACAGGGACAGGGACAGGGACGCGAGCTCGGACCTGGCGACCGGGGACGGCGCCGTCTCGCTCGGCCTCGATCCCGGGCGCTATCTGGCCCTGCTGAGCCACAGCGGCAGCCGCGGCACCGGCGCGCGGATCGCCCAGCACTTCAGCGAGGTGGCCGCAAAGCACCACCCGGAGCTGCCCCGCCGGCTCCTGCGCCTGGCGTGGTTGGACACAGACAGCGCCGACGGCCAGGCCTACTGGGCCGCCATGAACCTCATGGGCCGCTACGCGGCGGCGAATCACGAGCTCATCCACCGCTTCGTGCTGGGCCACCTCGGCGCCGAGGTGGTCACCGCCGTGGAAAACCACCACAACTTCGCCTGGCTCGAGGAGCACCGGGGAGAGCAGGTAGTGGTACACCGCAAGGGCGCCACGCCGGCCGGCCACGACGCACTGGGCGTGATCCCCGGCTCCATGGGAACCCCCGGCTATGTGGTCCGCGGCCTCGGCGAGCCCGACTCGCTGAACTCGGCGTCCCACGGCGCCGGCCGTAGGATGAGCCGCGCCGAGGCCACCCGTCGCTTCCGTTGGGAAGACGCCCGCGCCTTCCTCGCCGAGCGCCGGGTGCACCTGATCTCCGCCGGTATCGATGAGGTCCCCATGGCCTACAAGAACATCGACGCCGTCATGGCCGCCCAGCGAGATCTCGTCGCTCCCCTGGCCCGCTTCGACCCCCGCCTGGTCAAGATGGCCCCCGCCGCCCGCCGCAATAACCGCCGCAAAGGTCGGCCCAAAGGCTCACGCAAGAACCGTCGAAAGAGATAACAGGGGTGACAGGGCTGACAGGGGTAGGTGGGGCTACTCCCCGCGAACCGCCAGGCGGGTAGGTGCGCGGCGAGGGACGCGGCTGGGGGGACGGCGCTGGGCCCGGGTTGGGCGGCGGCGGAGGATGCGATCGACGAGTCGTTGGTTGTTCGCGGGCATGGTCATACTCCCTCGGGACGGTGGCCTGGGTCGGTGGCCTGTACTGAATACTGAACAAAAGTACACCACCACTGATGCTTTGTCCAGTATTCTCTGCTCGGATGTTCAGGTGGGCCTATCAGGAGAGGAGCTGATGCCAGATGACTGATGACACAGCCGCACATCCCAAGTAGATTCGGACCACCGGGTACTGTCGGCCGCCGATGGCCGCCCCGCGAACACAAACCGGTGTTCTGTACCCTCTCGGAGTTACGAGCCACAACCAACTGGAGGATGAAGCAAATGTCCAATCGCGAGTCCCGATTAATGGCGAACCTTCGAAACAAGATTTGGAGCATTGCGATCGTCGGAGGGACCCTGGTGTTGGCCTTCGTGCTGCTCCGCTACATCGTAATGAGCCCGGACAAGGCCAAGGCGGGGTACAGCACCATCGCCGGATTGCCGGGATGGCTCACGCCCATCATCATGGTCGCCCTTGGCGCCGGCATCTTCTGGTTGGGCTTGAAGGTCCGCAGCGACTGGCCCGAGATCCTTGGCGCCGGACTGATCGCCGGAGCCGTGGGAGTCACGGAGATGATGATCGGCTGGCACAAGTTCGCCATCGGCTCATCCCTCACGCCCATTCTGATCCCCGCCGCCGTATTCGTCGCGCTCATCATCTTCAGTCAGATGCGCAGCCGCTGAGCCGCTGCCACGCCACTTCGGCGCGGCGAGCGCGGGCAGTGGCGGCCACGTCCACCAGCCCCTGATCACGAAACCATCGCTCGGAGGTCGGGGGATCCACCAACGCCCATTGGGCCTCGGTAGCTGCAATGAGCGCCTTGGTTTGACGAACCACGCCCTCCAGCGCGACGTGGGTCGCCGCCGACAGGGGATCCAACCCAGCGATGGAGCGCAGGGCCGTGAGGACCACCAGGAGGTCCTCCACGAGCGACGTGGGCCAGCTACAACGCCGGGCCACCTGCACCAGCCAGGACACCACCGCGGCCAACACGTGGCAATCCTCCACGGTGCGCATGGGTTTGAGGTAGCGCAGATAGCCGTCCCCAGATAGCACCTCCTCGGGCTCGACGACCACCGCGTCGAAGTGCAGCTCGGCATGGGGGATCTCCGGGACAATGGACAGAGGCGGCAGCGCCTCGCGGCTCACGCCGGCGCGATGGGCATCTATCCGAACCACCACCAGCGCCGGTCGACCGTCACGCTCGGGGCGCCTGGCCACCACGAGGAGCTCCTCGACGAAGGTCCCCAGGGTCGCAAAGGTCTTGTGCCCCTGCAGACGCAACTTGCCGCCGGCCGCCGACAAGGTCGTCTGAATGGCGCGGGGGTGCGCTCCGCCCTCCTCGGTGGCGCAAAATGCCGTGGGGACGTCTCTCGGTTGGGCCACGAGCTGCTGCAGCGTCTCCTGGAAACCCGAAGCGAAGGCGTAGGCGGGCCGATCCGCCGCGAAGCCACCGGCCATGGCCCGATCCACGGGCAGAGTGAACCGCCGCGCCCATTGCTGATGGTGGCGCCACCAGGCCTCGAGGCTCTCCATGGTCGCGGGCTCGGCCCGAGCGGTGAGGACGTGGTCGATGATCTCCGTCACAGGGGTAGTGCTCCCGCCGATGGCGTCGGGCCGGGGTGCCCTCACAACACGAGCTCGTGAAAAAAGGCGGCCAACTGGTTGAGGTTCTGACAGGGACGCACTTCGTTGCACAGCGGCTCGTAGGTCCGCATCTCACTGTCGCCGGTGTGCCAGAAGGGGCTCGACTCAGGGTTGAGCCACAGCACCCGCCGAGCGTGGCTGCGAATCTCGGCGAGGACCGTCGGGGCCGGATCGCGATAGTTGGTGCGCCCGTCGCCGATGATGATCACGGTGGTCTTCTTGTCCACCGCATCCATGTGCCTGCTCTCAAACAGCCGCAGCATGCGCCCATAATCGGTGGAAGCCTCGAAGGTGATCTCCGGGCTTTTGAGCACGAGCTGCAAGGCCTGAGCGACCTCGTGATCATCGAAGTGGTGCGTCACCTCCACGGGCTCGTCCACGAAGACAAAGCTCCGCACCCGCCCAAAGCAGTCCTGCAGGGCGTAGAGCATGGTGAGGGTGAAGCGGGCGTAGGACCAGACCGAGGAGGACACGTCGCACAGCGCCAGGATCCGCGCCTTGCGCTGGGGCTTGTGCCGAAACTTCAGCACGATGGGGGTCCCCTGGGTGCGCATGGCGGCTCGCAGGGTCCCCCGCAAATCCGGCACCCCGCGGGCCCGGGCGGCGAACCTTCGGCTGGCGCTGTCACGTAGCTTGCGTACGAGGGTCGCGATGGTGTCGGACATGCGCCGCATCTCTCGGGGCGAAAGGTTCGCGAAGGGAGTATTTCCCAGGTCGCCATAGACATCGGCCACCGCGGCGCGCGGCTCCACCGGCCCCCTTCCCAGCGGCTGGTCGACCCTGAGCAGCAGACGCCGTGCGGTGCTGAGTCGTCGCCTGATCTCGTCTTCGAGGGCGCGACGGAGGTCGTAGGGGATCTGGTGGCGGTTCTCCTCCAGAAATGCCTTGAGCAGCGGCGAGACCCGATCCAGGGCCATGAGCACCGAGAGGCGGGGCCCGATCCCGCTCAGGCCGGCGCCAAACTGATCCCCCATGGCAGCCTGGGCCGGTTCGGGGTTCGATAGGTTGGTTATCAGTCTGAGATAGGCCTCCGGTCGGGCCACCAGGAAGTCAGCGATGGGGCCAAGCTCCGCTCGCTCGGGCTCGGCGTCCACCAGCGCCTGACGCAGGGCTTCGGCATGGTCGGCCAGCGGCTCCGAGGTGGGTTCGAGGCGCTCGCGGAGCTCGTGGAAGAAGAGATGATAGAGTTGGTCGAAGCGCAACCGCTCCGGGTAACTCTTGGCGAAGCTGGACCGGAGCACCGTGGCGAACTGCCCCTCGTCGAGCACATCCACCAGGGACAGGTGGTTGAGGCAGTCCATGACCTCCACCGTGGACACGCGCAAGCCCGCCGCTCGTACCGCGTCCACGAATTTGAGAACCATCGCTTCCAAAACCGCCTCCTGGCCGCAGGGTCGCCCAAACGGCTAGAGATTCACCACGCCGTTCAGATCCTTTCGCACCAGGTCGGAGTCCTCGCGGTACTTGCAGATGACGCTGAGGGTGGCGAGCACGGCCTCTGGCGACAGGCTCTCAATCTGCAGGTTGATCAGCGCCCGCGCCCAGTCCAGGGTTTCGGCGATGCTCGGCCGCTTCTTCAGCTCCAACCGCCGGATGCGGGCCATGGCCGAGGTCATCTGCCGGGCGAGCGCCTCGGAGAGCCCGGGGACCTGCCGACGCACAATCTCGCGCTCCACGTCGGCCTCCGGGTAATCGATGTACAGGTGCAGACAACGACGCTTGAGGGCGTCGCTCAGGTCGCGAAAGGCGTTTGAGGTGAGGACCACCAGGGGCACACCGACGGCCCGGCGCGTACCCAGCTCGGGAATGGTGACCTGAAAATCGCTGAGCAGCTCCAGCAAAAAGGCCTCGAACTCCGGATCCGACTTGTCCACCTCGTCTACCAACAGCACCACGGGCGTGGGCGACAGGATCGCCTGGAGCAGCGGGCGCGGTAGCAGAAATCGATCCGAAAAGAAGACGTCCGCCTGAGCCGCGATCAGATCCACCGCGTCGGCCAGGCTGTCGGCGCCGGCGAGTAGGTCGTTGACGTTCTCTCGCACCATCTGCATGTAGAGCAGCTGCTTGGCGTACTCCCACTCGTACAGGGCCTTGGCCTCGTCGAGCCCCTCATAGCACTGGAGGCGGATCAGCTCATAGCCGAGCCCGGTGGCCATGGCCTTGGCCAGCTCGGTCTTACCCACCCCCGCCGGGCCCTCCACGAGGATCGGTTTGTCCCCGGCGGCGGCCAGAAAAACTACCGTGGCGATGTCAGGCGTACAGACGTACCCCGCGCTCTCGAGGGTGCGGCGGGCATCATCGACGTCCTGGAAATGCTTCAACGGACCTTTCGTCATGGGAACTTCTCCAAAATGGCGGCGTTACCACGTTTGAAGGCCCCAGTTGACTCTGTCAAGCATCTTGAGCGAGGATTGCTTCCGCTCAGCGGATACGCGATGATTGCCGCTCAGCCGAGCGTAAGTACCCTAAGGACCCTAAGGACCCTAAGGACTCCATGGCCCACTCCAGTCATCCCCAACGCTGCATTGGGTGCCGTTTGCACCCGCCGGAGTGCATCTGTGACGTCATCGAGACCCAGGCGGCGCGGGTAGGCGACCTTGTCCGCACCAGGGTGGTGGTCGTAATTCACTCCAAAGAGATGTCGCGAAGCACCAACACCGGTTTTCTCGCCGCTCGGGTGCTGCCGGCCTGTGAGCTCCGGGTACGGGGCGCGAAGGACCGCGCGGTGGACCTCGCTGATCTGGGCCGCCCAGACGTCCGGGCAGTGCTTCTGTTTCCCGATCCGGAGGCGGCAATTCTCACCGTGGACCAGGTCGACGGTGGACCGCTGGTCCTGGTGGTGGCCGATGGATCCTGGCGCCAGGCGGGCAGGATCGTGCGAAGGGATCCGGTGCTCAACCAACTGCCACGCGTGACCCTGCCCCCTGGCCAGCCCACGCGGTATCGCCTGCGGACACCGCCCCATCCTGACGCCCTGTGCACCCTCGACGCCATCGCGCGTGCCCTCGCCGTCCTGGAAGGACCCGTGAACGGCCCACCGATTCTGCAGGCCCTGGAGACGGTCGTAGACGCCCAGGTGCAGGCTACCCTGCGCATGCGCGGCCGCGCCTGAGATCGAGAACCCACGCCATGGACAAGACCATACAGTTGCTGGCTCCCGGCGGAGACGTGGATTCCATTAAGGCCGCCGTCGAGGCCGGGGCGAACGCGATTTACTGCGGCCTCATCAAGTTCAACGCCAGAAACCGGGCGACGAACATTCCTTTCGAAGAGCTCAACGGGATCCTGCGGTTCGCTCACCAACACGACTGCAAGGTCTATGTAACTCTCAATATCATGATCCTGGAGAGCGACCTCCCTGAGCTCATGGGTCTCCTGAACAAATTGGCAAATACAACCATCGACGGGGTCATCGTTCAGGATCTGGGACTGTTCTATCTATTGTCGAAATACTACAGCGGCCTCAGGATCCACGCATCCACCCAGCTCACAACGCACAACGCGGGACAGATCGCGTTTCTGAGCCTGCTAACCGCCACTCGTGTGAACCTTTCGAGGGAGCTGAACATCGATGAGATACGGGACCTGACGCGGATCAGCCACGAAAGAAACCTCTCGACGGAGGTGTTTGTCCATGGTTCCTACTGCATCTCTTTTTCTGGGTTCTGCTACATGAGCTCAGTGCTCGGAGCCAACTCGGGAAACCGTGGGAGATGCAGTCAACCCTGTAGAGACAGGTATACCGCGACTTCGCAGGGGGTCTCCTTTCCCCTCAACCTGAAGGACAACTCGGCGTTCAGGGATTTGCAGATCCTATCGGATGCCGGCGTTGACGCCTTCAAGATCGAGGGGAGGATGAAGAAGCCTCACTATGTGTACACGGTGACGAAGGCCTGGAGCAGACACCTCCAGAACCTCTATAACGACCGCGACCTCGAAACCAGCAGCAGTGATCTTCACAAGGTGTTCAACCGGGACTTCTCAGACTCCTATCTACGGGGCGACATTCACAAAAGCATGTTCAGCGACCATCCCCGGAACCAATCAGCCAAGCAGCTCCATGAGCAAGATGGCCGCGCCACGACTGGAGACACCAGACAGGACCGAGAATCCTCCTATGAGAAAATCGCCAAGAACAGAGCAAGCATCCACGAGGCCATTGACCAGGTACACATAGCAAAGGCCCCGTTGACAATACGCATCTGTGGAACACTGAATGCGCCCTTAGAGGTACGCGTACAGACCCCAGAGACCTCATTCTCTGTCCTTTCGGAGGTTCTCCTAACCCCGCAAAACCCTCCAGGATCCACCCAGCACCTGAGCCGCGAGATGTTCGCGGACAGACTGAAGGGGATCAACAATTCGGAGTACACCATCGCCGAGCTCGAGTTGGACAACCTAGAGCCAGATCTCTTTCTTCCGTTCAAGGAAATCACCTCCATCAGAAAGAGGATCCTGTTTATCCTACGGGGGTCGAAAAACCCCGTCGATCCCATTGCTGTTCCCCTCCTCGTCAGAGACCACAGCACCCAAGCCTCACCCACTCTTTCGGTACTCATCTCCTCCCGAGAGGACCTGAGCCTGTGCGAAGGATCCGACGCAGAGTTTCATTTCCAACTCCCGAGCCGCCTGGGAGACCGCCTCGGAGACCTGATCGAGCTCTTCGCAACCCACAAAAGACTGATCCCCTGGTTCCCCTCGGTGTTGATCGGCGAAGACTACGCCACCGCAGTCGAATTTCTTCGACAGGCCCACCCCCGGCGCCTCGTAACAAACAACACAGGCATCGCGTACGAAGCCCTCATGGCATCCATCCCCTGGATCGCGGGGCCCCATCTGAATATCGCGAACTCCTTTAGTCTGTTATGTCTACAGGAGAAATTCAAATGCCACGGTTCGTTCATCTCCAATGAGCTCAGGCAGAATCAAATCAGAAGAATCACCTCGCCGCCGGACTTCAAACTGTACTACAGCCTCTTTCACCCCATAGTACTGATGACCAGCAGACAGTGCCTCTTCCACCAGGTCACCGGGTGCGAGAAGAGCAGCGTGGATGCGGGATGCCTGGACCAATGTGAGAAATCCGCCTTCATTGAAAACGCCAAGAAGGTTCAGCTGACCATACAGAAGACCCAAGGCAACTACGCCGGCGTCTACCATGAGACGCATTTCCTGAATCCGGATATCGTCAAGGACTCCCCGAACCGTTTTGCCGGATTTTCCATTGATCTAAGTGAACTTTCAAACGCCACCCAGACCGCTCTCAACAAGCTGGAGCTAATCACCCTCTTTCAAAATCTCATCCATGGAAATGAGGGCTCAGCGAGCGACCTGAAAAAGGCCATCCACCCCACTACGAACACCCAATACTCAAAAGGGATCTAAGTGAAACGAGGAATCTCTCCCTTGGGAATCAGAACCCGGTGGTGGAGACGGCTCCGGTGCAAACAAAGATCTTATCTGGAACGACACTCGCGGTATAGTCCCCGCGCTCACTAGGTTTCTCATGTCGTCTAAGGCAGGTACATCCATCTGCCGACTATTGTGGGAACCAGCAGAAAACGTATCCGTTGCCGCGCGCACTGTACTGCACGGCATTGCCATGGCCGGCGTCGACGGAGTGATTCACGGAGGAACCATGGCGACCACGCTGTTAATCGTCGGCTATGTGTTGGCTGTACCGCCGCTCATCGTCTTTGGAAAAATGTGGCGTCGGCGGTGGTGGCTCGTCTATCTCGCGGAGGTGCTCGGAGCCCTTTGTATCGGCGCCGGCTGGCTGCTGAAGGGCTCTCCCTGGGCCTTTAGCGTGAATGTGCTGTGGGCCCTGGGCTTCGGCATCTCCTTCCCGCTGTTCGCCGGGCGGGGCAAGCGGTGGTGGGTAGCCGTGGCCACGGGCCTGATCGCGTCTTTTGCCCTGGGCGGCTTGGGCTATGCCCTGATCCGCAGCCAATTTAGCAAGACCAAGGTCGCCAAGGAGAGCGTGGGCCATGCCGTGGCTGACTTCCGCCGTACCCAGGGCGCGACCAACACCGCGGCGGCCGGACTTCCGCCGCCAGGCGTCTACCAATACGCCGCCACCGGCAAGTACACCGTGGCGGTGGCCGGCCTCGGCAAAGACACGCGCGTGCTCCCCAAGACTGTGCCGGCGCTGCTGGTGTCCGACGGAAACTGCTGGACCCTGAACATCCGGTTCTTCAAGCAGCACCAGCGGACTGTACGCTACTGCTCGGATAAAAAAGGCGGCCTGCGAATGGTCTGGCTCATCAATCAGAACAAGTTCTTCGGGCTTGAGCACAAAGCCAAGTCCCGATGTGAGCCCGACCAAATCCTGAGTCCTGGGGACAAGCCGGGCCATTCCACACCTCAGAAGTGCAAGCCCATGGACAAGAACCAGCGGTTCGGCAAGGCCAACGCCACGGCCGTGTTCGACTACATCGCCGCCGAATCCATGGTTATCAGCGGCCAGAAGCTGAAGGTCCACCATCTGCGCCGCACCCTCGTGGTCAAGAGCCTGCAGTCGGCCAATGTTAAACAGCACCTGTACTACGCGGACAAAACCGGCATGTTGGTGCGCTACCGGATCGACGGCAAAGGCTCGGGCCTGGCGACCTTCAAGTCCGACTACGAGCTCACCCTCAAAAGCCTATCACCGAAGCGGTAGAGAAAAACGAGCGCCCATCCCCAATGCCTACAGAAACGACCATAGCGCAGGAGTACCTGGCCATTGTGGATGAGATTGATGGTCGCCTTCGCCTGCCGAAGGTGAGCCAGGTCTGGTTGCCTCGCCTCCGAGACACCGCGCGCAAAAGTGGTGAGTTCGGAGCGGTCATCCTGGCCGACGGTAGCGTAGGGCTGATGTTCGTGCTGCTCGACGACACCCTGCGGGCGATCGGGGACCGGCGATCGTCAGCCGACTGGGTGGGCATGGATCCGGTGGAGCTCGCGCGAGGATTTCGGGAGCCGGATCCTGCCGCGAAAGCGTTGGGGTTGGGTGCAATCAACGCCATTGGGCAGCATGTCATCAAGGCCTCCGGGTTTGCAGTAGACACAGAGACAAACTCGCTGGGTTCCTTTGATCCGCGGCCCGAAGATCGATTCGGCATGGTTGGGTTCTTTCCGCCCCTGGTGCGGCGACTGCGCGAGCAGAGCGTCGACTTGACGGTAATCGAGCTGAAGAAGGAGCTGGTTCAGCAGTCGCCGGGATTTCGGGTGACCCTGGATCCGGAAGCGCTGGCCCACTGCAACAGGATCCTGTGTACCAGCACCATGCTGCTCAACGACTCCATCGACTCGATTCTTAGACACTGCGGTCACGCCGAGGAGGTGGCCATCATCGGCCCGGGCGCCGGGTTCCTGCCCGACGCGCTATTCGCCCGGGGTGTGGACACCGTGGGCGGTCATCAGGTGGTGGATGTGGAGGGGTTCATCGCCCGTTGCGAGGGCGAAAAGAAGTGGGGCGATACTTCACGCAAGTACTGTTTTCATCGCCGATCCTATCCCGGCTATGAGGCGCTGCTCGACAACCTAGGCTAACGCTCAACCCTGGCTGCCCAGGGTCCAGATCTCCCGCCCGGTCTTGAGCCGCTTCCTGGTGATCACCATCTCGTCGGCGCCCTCGGCTTCAGCCATGGACTGCAGCTCGGCCAGATCCTCGTCCGAACCATCACAAAAGCCCATGGGCCGCGTGGAGCCCGCCGGAAGCAACTGCACCTGAAACTCCCCGTGGTTCCATCGCGTCTGCGTCTCGTTGCTGTACCTATGAATCATACCTCTATCCCTGCCCCATGGACGCCTTGCAAGTCTTCTCGTAGAGGGTGCGGAAGATGTTGTTGGGATCGGTGATGGCTTTGACGGCCTCGAAGTTCGGTCGATTGAAGATCCCCCAGAACTCATCCTCGGGATAGTAGTTGTACGAGATCAACGTCTTTACCCCGTTGAGCTCGGCCAGCTTGGTCTCCATCAGGCGGTAGTAGTTCGTGTCTCCGCGCTGCTTCATGCCGTAGACGGCGATGTCGACCATGAGCTCGTCTTTCATGCCCTTCCAGAAGTCCTCGGTGAGCCACTCGTAATCGTGGACCCGGCGGTAGGGGACACACCACAGCGGAAAGTGGTTAAAGTCCTTTTCGTACCACAGCAAAAACTCCTTCAGCTTGGAGAAGGGCAGGAAGGTGTCCACCGTCACGTCCGGACGATCGTCGTCGAGGAGGAACCAGCGCAGCTTCTCGGCGAGCCGGAGGATCTCCGAGGAGCCCAGGAGCTTACCGAGCAGCAACCGGCCCAGGAAGGACTTGGGGTGCACGTTGGTAACCCCCTGGTCGTAGCGATAGAAGTAGTGCGGCGTCTCCAGGTAGTCCTCGCGACGCTCCGCCGTGGACTGGTAGTAGACCTTCAGCCAGTCGTAGCGGTTCGTGTAGGGAGCGGAATCCACGAAGTCACCGACGCACAGGGCCAGGTGCGTGTTCGAGTGAATGATCCCATCCATGAACTCGACGTCCCGGTTCTCGTAGTGATACCAGATGGACTCCAGGTAGCTGTCGATGGAGCGGTGGGTCTCGTGCCGGAGGTGCACGTATTTTTTGGCCGGGACCAAGCGGAACACCAGCCGCGACAAGATGCCCACGGTGCCGAAGGATCCGTGCATCATCTGGAAGATCAGGGAGTGCTCGTTGTCGGGTGTGCAGGTGAGCACGTCGCCGGTGGCGGTGATGATCTCGTACTCGAGACAGGTGTCGTGAAAGCCTCCATGCTTGAAGGACATGGACTCGATGGAGCAGCCCGCAACGGCTCCACCGATGGTGATGGTCTTGAGCTCCGGGACTACGATGGGCACCAGGCCCAACGGGAGCGTGTGATCCACCACCTTACAAAACGGGGTCCCCGGCTCGGCGATGCAGATGCGTCGCTCCACATCCACCTCGATGACCTCATCGAAATCCATCAGGTCGACCTTCTCGTCGGTGTACTTCTTGTCGTTCACCTTGGGGACCTGGTGAGAGACGACCCTCTTTTGTCGGGACAGGGGCGCGGTGCTCTTGCGGGTTCGGAGCATCTGGGCGACCCGCGCCACTTTGCGCTCGTGACTCGAACTCTGCCTTTCGCCATCGACGGTGCTGGGGCGAATCGGTTGGGTCTGGGTGGTTTTGTCCATGGGAGGGATCCTGCTGTTCAGATTTGGTTGGGCCTGCTTAGGCCAGCTTAGGCTTGCGTAGGCTTGCGTAAGCTTTGGTTGCAGAGGTCTCAGTGTCGGGTGAGCATGGAAAAACCAGCGCGCTCGGCCCACTTGTGCCAAAACACCGTCTCGTTGGAGCGGTCTGTGGGCTCGAAGCGCAGGACGTTGTGCGCGAAGACCTCCATGCGGGAGGTGATGTTCGGCGGATAGGGCTGGCCGTCGTTCTCCAGCGCCAGCACCGGGTAGTCCCGAGCCTTGGCCCACGGGGCATAGACCCCCTCGATGAGGCGCCCCGGGAGACAGCCGAAGGGAGCGATGATGGCCACGCCGGAGTACCCCTCCTTCATGGCCGCTGCCCCCACCGCCGGCGACACGGTGGCCTCGCTCTCCAGCTCCGGATCCACGAACACATTTTGTCCCTCGCCGATGATCTCACTCATGTTGTGGGGAACATGGGGGATCAGCCCGGTGGGCTTCAGGATGGAGGCGACCTTCTCCTCGACGTTCTGCTTCCAGACCTTCTCCACCAGATAAACGGCCTCGTCCTTGAGCGCGCCGCCCACCAGGGAGCGCAGCCAGCCGGCTCGCTTGCGGCGCCCCTCCATGATGAACTTGCGCGCGTAGTCCGTGTAGTGGAACCACTCGGTGACACCGGTGACCTTGGGGTAGATCCCCTTGGATATGAGCAACTGCGAGATCTCTTCGACCGAGAAGTTGTCCCGACGGACGTAGATCTCACCCACGATGAGGACCTTCTTGAGATCCTCCAGCTTGCCCGAGCGCCCGACCTCCATGAGACGGCCCGCCGCCCGCTTCAGCGACTTCTCGAGCTCCTTGGGGCCCGCCTCAAACCCGCGCAGCACGTCCTTCCACAGGTCGGTAAAAGTCTCCATGGCCGCGTCCGGGTCACTCGCCAGAATCTGCAGCGAGTTCCGGACATCGGTGAAGTAGTCCCCCAGCACGAGCCCACGCCAGACGTCCTGGTTGAAGGTCGAGCCCAGCTCTCGATAGGAGTTCTCCGAGTTGGCCACGAGCAGGAC